>JAICWL010000129.1 GCA_025934835.1 Fimbriimonadaceae bacterium | reverse complement strand
GGGGAGTTCGTTTCGCAATTTTCACTTTTATATTGTTCGTCCCCCAGGGGTCTAGCGCGGACCGAGGCGGAAGATGAAACGTCTGGCCGGACGGTGAGCGTCGCGGGTTAGGTTGTCAAAGTGCGGTTGGCCGCTTTTGGTGGCCAATAGTAGATACACGTCTGGCGGCTGGTTTTACGTGTGCCGCGCAAAAATCGGGCCTATTTTGCGGTGGTTTGTGCTCTTGGTCGGAGGCTGTGGGAGCTAGGGGCTTCGATGCCTGGGTAGCGCGTGCAAGCCGGCAATCGGAGCGGTCACGGCGCTGAACGCTGACTTTTGTGCGACGGCGAACACTCTGAGCGTGGGGCGCAAGAACGCAAGCGAATACGCCAACTGGATCTCAGGCCACGGTCTGGTACCTCGTTACGAGTCCCTAAGCGGGGCTGCCCGGCAAAGGTGCTAGGTTTCATGGTGAGCCGCCAGAGTCTATCGGTCTGTGATGTTGTAATGCGGGCATGAGCCCGCGAAACTCACTCGCGATTCTCGCCCTTATGCTCGCTGCCCAGGGAGCATAAGGCGCTGAACTGCTCGATCAGGGTCCGTCGACCGGCACGTACTCCGGCGATTGGCTCGATGTAACCGAGTATCAGAACCTCGCAGAGTCGGTGTTTTTCACCTCGGACGTGACCGTAACTTCCATCATCCACTTCGGGAGCGTGTCATCAGGCGCAACGCTTATCGAGCCGCGCGTATACGCCGATGCGCCCGTTCTGCCGGGCGATCACCTGGACGGAATATCGGCGACGCAGCCGGGCGCGATTCTCGACTCCGAGCAGGACATGCCCGGCACTGCGACCGACGTTCCGGGTCTGACGGGGATCGAGAGATCGGAGATCACCTTGCAGACCCCTTGGCGCCTTCTCGGCGGCGTGCGCTACTGGATCGGCACGCCTTATGTCGGCGATGAGTCGACGCACGGCGCAGTTGCTAGCCTGAACAGGCCCGGCGACGGCAACAGTCTCGTTCAGAACCTTCCGAACGGGCTGCATTGAACTCTCGGCACGAAGGGCAACGACATGCAGTTCGGAGACATCATGTTCCAGCTCGAAGGTGACGGGCTACGGGGTCAGCCGGACGACTACATCCACTTCACCGCTCCAGAGCCGAGATCGATACTGGGTCTGCTTGCCGGCTTTGGCATGATCCTGATTCGCCGCAAGAAGCGGCGGTGAAACCCCAAGTTCGTCACGAGGCGCTGGGCGTCTCGCCGAGCGCTGGCCGGAGCGCGGGGGGGGGGCCCGAAGTACCGGGCGTGGCGCAGTCGTACCCGTCCCGTTTGTTGCCCGGAACGTATCCGTTCGCCTCGACCTAACGCTCCAGCAAAGCCAAGAGCGGATCCTGCACGCGCCAGGCACGCGTCGCAGTCGCCGGCATCCAGTCGCCACAGGGTGCGCTCATGATGTCAGGTCCTTTACAGATGCTACGGTGTCGAAGTCCACGCCAAGAGCGCGGAAGTGTTCTTGGCCGCACTTGATCTTTGCGTTTTCGGCTTGTCGTCTGAGAGATGGATCGAGAGTGCCCTTAGTCTCCCGAACGAAATAGAGTCTCTTCTGCTCCCCGCGAACGATAGCCCAGTCAGGGTTGTAAGTGCCGATCGGAGTCTCAATCTGAAAGCGGCTCGGCAACTTGAAGAACAGGTGAACGTCTTCCAATGCGTCCAGCCCTTGCGCAAAGTCCCGCTCCCTTTCGGACTCGAAGTAGATGTCGTCGGTGATCGACTTGTGCACCGACACAAGCTTATCAATGAAGCGCTCGATCTCCTCTTCCTCGAAGATAGTCTGGTCAAACATTTCGCCTACCTTCTCGTACTTGATACCTTCCACGAGGAAGTCGCGTAGAGTTGAGTCGATCGCCGCCAGCGCCTGGTCCAAGAACTGTTGAGGATTGACAGGAGCCTCTGCCAACCTTCCTGAGCGGGTCAGAAGCTCCGCCGTGGTGCGCCGCGTAAGGCCCGTCCTTGCCTGCAGGTACGACAACAAATCTGGAACCTCGTAGCGCTCTCGAGAGGCTTCCGTGGGGCGATCAGCAACCAGTTCGCCGCTGACGCCCGGTTCGGCGACGTGCAGTCGATGGCGCCGAAGCTTGACGCCTGGCCGACGTATGGGCGGGGAGTCTTTAAGCAACGCCGCCGCACCCTCGATGAGCTTCTCGGACGAGAACTCCACACGATATCGAGTCCTTGGCCGAATCTTTTCCCAGATCTCCATGAAGATGTCGCCATTCCACTGCTTCTTCAGCTTCACCGGACGCTTCTTTCGGGCATTACCTACGCGGCCCGTGAAGTCGACTTTGAAGTCGGCCTTGATCTGATTCTGGAGACCAGAAGCGAACTTCTCAAAAGATTCGTTGGCCACCACCGTCAGGATGGCCCGAGACATGTCGCGACACCGAACACCATCGGCTTGGACCGGAAGCCGCAGTCCGCGCCCAATCTTCTGTCTACGGTCAACCTCCGAGTGGACCTCCCGCAGCGTGCAGATTTGAAAGACATTGGGATTGTCCCAGCCTTCGCTGAGCGCTGAATGACTAAAGATGAACTGCAGCGGCTCTTCCAGGCTCAAGAGCTGCTCCTTAGCACTCATAATCAGCTCGTAGGCTCTTCGATCGGCCTCAGTAGAGCTTCCTTCCCGACTGTCCTTAGCCACGCCCTTGTCACTGGCGAAGTACCCGTTGTGGACTGCCTCTACCGGGGGCATCGAGAACTCAGGGCGAGCACTGGTCAAGCTCTTGTACTCTTCCTCAAACCAGAGCCTCAGCTTCCCATCTGCCGGGGCATAGTGAGCGACTCGATCGATGAAGAACAACGAGAGCACCTTCATCCGCTCGTTGGCGGGCAGACTTCGCATCGCCTCAACTCGCCTGAGGTGCCGGTCGACAGTTTCCCGGATCTGCGCCCGCATGACAGCTTCCATGTCGGCGCCGACCTGCTCACCACGATGAAGCTTCCGGCCGTTTGTGAAGGTCACCCAACCGGCTTCGGTGTCAAACCCATCCACGATCCAGCCGCGGTATTCCTCGCGAAAGTTGCTCAGCGCACGAAGGTCGGCATCGGCCTTGGTGATCGTCACAGGCTTGCGCACCGGCCGGCCCTTCAGCTCCTTGTTGATCTCGAGCACAACCTTGGGTTTGCCAGTTGTCGAGATGGACTTCACGCACACGTAGGGCACGTTGAAGTCGCCTGTCTCCGTAATCGAGCTCACCTCGATACGCTTGACCAGGTTCTGATCATATGCAGCAACTGGGTCGAGACGGTAGAGAGGATTCACGATCTCTCGGTGAGTCGCGGAGTAATGAAGCTCGAATAGCGGGTCGAGGGAGTCGAGAGCTGCCCGGGCGTTCTTGGAGCTGATCTTCTGGGGTTCGTCGAGAATCAAGATGGGGCGGGATGCCCGGATGAAGTCAACCCACCTGAATCCATTCGCCGCATCTTGCTCCTGGTGGATGATGTTGATGTCCTTCTTATCGAAAGCCTGGATGTTCAGGATAAGCACCTGAAGCACATTGCTCGTTGCGAATGCACGGAGACGCGAGGCGTCGGACGAGCTGTAGACCCAGGGCTCCAAGGGCGTGCCCTGATACAGCGAGCTCAGGTGCTGTTTCATTAGCTTGATGCTCGCGAGGACGCCCTCGCGAATCGCCACGCTGGGCACAACGATCACGAACTTCGACCAGCCATATTTCGCGTGCAACTGATAGAGCGTGCGCAAGTACACGTAGGTCTTGCCCGTGCCGGTCTCCATTTCGATCGTGAAGCGCTTCTGGGGAACGACACCCTGGTAGCTTGCGGATAGGTTCCGCTTCTGGACCGCCTCGACGTTCGCAAACAAAGTGTCGTCCTCGAGATCGAGCGAATTGGCAAAACCCTGCTCACTGATCTCGAGGCCAGCCGGCGCCTGGAGTTCGAAGCTGAATGAGCTGCCGGACAGAGGCTGGCCGGCAAAGACATCAACGACTGCAGCGATCGCCGCTTTCTGGTACTCCTGCTCCGAATCGAACTGGATCCGCATCCGAGTCTATGCTACACGAACCTGCGCAGCGGCGCGCGTGCAGGGCCTCTCCGTGACGGACAGCTGGGCACAGGGCTCCATTTTGGCGGTCTCAAACGTATAATATGGTGTAGCCCGGTGCTTCCGAAGGTTCACGCCATGCGTGGATTGTCTGGGGAAACCCAGTAGGTCGCCATCGGGCTATCTCCGTTTCAAGCTTCCTTTGCGCTTCGTGAGACCCTCATCGTAACGGTGGGCAGAAGGTAGGAACGCCCAATGTCTGTAAGGATGACTCCACCGATTTGTGATGTCTCCATCAACTTCGGTCGATTGGCCGATGTTGAATCCCGACTTCCACTCCCGAATCTCACCCAAGATGTGCTTGTATAGCTTCTCCTTGGCGATGGTGCGTTTGCCCCGGCGGTGCTTTCCCGGCGCAATCTCCAGGTGCTTGTCATTGAGGCGAAAGCTCATCGATCCGAGCACCACGTCCATACATTGGAGCAGCACGTGGTCATGCGAGCGAACCTCTTGCACGTCTTCGTCCGCAATGGTCAGGGCCGAGTCGCGGAGCTCACGCTGGTCCGCAAGCCGCAATATGAACTGCCGGAATTCAGCGGCGTGATCCGGCTTGTCCGGAAATTCATCGAAGTAGATTCGGAGCTTGGCACCCGCCGCCGCTGCTGGCATGTGAGGAAAGCCGAACGCATGCTTGATGAACTGGTAGTACAAGAGAAAGTATCCGCGATCGCGCTGATCGACCGAGAGCTCACGTGGCTGGCGGGCGTTCTGGCGGAACATCACGCGCATCTTGATGTGCCCGGCGCGAATCTCCTCAAAGAACGCGGACATCAACTGCATGTACTTGCCGAGATAGGGCTCCGACACGCGAGACCACTTCACCTCTTTCCCGAGATTGAGGTCGTTCTTCAGATCCTGAAGACGCCTCGTAACTCGCTCGTACTGTGACGACCCGACCAAGACGCCCCCGTAGAAGTCGGAATAGTAGCGACCCGATCGATCCGATTCGTCGCAGAACAAGATGTATTCCTTGTCCAACGGTCACACCGTCCTCAAGTCGATTGAACGATCTGGATGGAGCGCGTTGTGCTGCTTCACCTGCTGCGCGATGTTCGCCTTCAGGCTGTCGTTGCCCTGGAAGCCGTCATCGAGGAGGACGATCTTCTCCGGGCCACGGTCGATCATGTCGCGCAGAACAGGCTCGTTCAGGCTCATGTTCAGGTTGACGAGGAGCTTGCCTT
>JAICWL010000025.1 GCA_025934835.1 Fimbriimonadaceae bacterium | reverse complement strand
GGCGCGGCTCGACGGACTGCGGCCTCACGCACGATCCAATAAGCGAGATTCTCGGAGTAGCCGCGGTCGATGTACATCCGCGCCAATGACATTTGCTCCACGTCCGGGTCGTCCAAAAACTCCATCGCTTCCCGGATCAGCGTGGCGTACGGCACTCCGTGCCGTTGCAGCTCCTCCTCGATCTCGGGATCGATCTCGATCGCGTAGCTTTTGTCCGAACGGTGGAGCATATCGTTCGGACGAGACCGGCGGGAGGTCGGTTCTTATGCCGATGGAGGGTTTACGCGTTCCAGCAGGCTGAGGAATCGGGCAAGTTCGTCCTTGCGGGTGCCGGGTGTGGCAAGAGCGTAGGCTCGCCGCAGCCATCTCTCCGCCTCGCCGGAATCTCCCGTTTCCAGCAACGCCATGCCGAGCGCGTAAGCGCCGTTCGGGTGGTCCGGGTCGCGCTCCACAACCGACCTGAAATAAGCCAGCGCGCGGTCGGCGAACTTGCGAATGAGACGCAGCGCCGTGTCGGTGTGAGGATAATCGAGCGCCAGGCGCAGCGCATCCTCGATCATCCCCTTGCGCCGGTATTCGGCGATGGCTCTCTTCACAGGATGCGTTGGATGGTAGCGAAGCCCCAGATACCAGGCGAGAAGATCACCCGCCGGAACTCCCGAGATATCCTTCGAGAAAAGCGAAATGAACGCTGTCTCCGAGGGCTGAATGTCCCTGTCGAACATTCGCTCGATCAGAGCCCGGGCGCTTTTGAAATCTTCGGCCTTTTCGATCAGCGTCTCGTATACGCGGGCGGTTGGCTCGACGCACCCAGCGTCCATGCGCTCCATCCAAGCCAGAGCAGTATCGAAATCCGGGGCTTTCTCGACCAATATCTCCATCGTCTCCGGGTTTGGTTCGACCTTCTCGGAGGCCATCTTCTGAAGTCGCCGCTGAGCTTGGCCCGCGTCTTTGGCTTGGCGGAGCAGCGTATTCAGAGTCACAACGTTCGGGCGGATACCCTCCTGAATCATCTGCTGCAGCCACTTGCTCTGGTCGCGGTAGTCCTGCGCCTTGCCGATCAGAGCGTTGTACGTGTTCACGTCCGGCGTCAGGCCGGCATCGACGAGCCTGGCTAGCATGGATCGTGCGGTGCTGTAATCCAGGTTCGCCGCGAGCAGGTCGTTCCATTTGGAGAGCAGCGCGGCCTCGCCGGAACGGTGGCTGGCCGTCTCCTGAACGAGCTGATCCGAGATTCTGCCGGCGAGGTCGTCCGCCTCGGTCCCGCGGCCAATGATCGATAGCGCGCTAACGAAGCAAATCGGCGCGTCCGCATCGGTGGCCGACTCCGTTTTTAGCTCTACCAGCACATGCAGCACGAGCTCTTCCTCCATCTTTTGAGGCTTGAAGAGCTCGACCCGCTCGACGACGTCGACGGCCGCCGTGCGAAAGTCGTGCGCTACCCACGTGCGCACGGTTTCGTCGATGAGAATTTCATTCTCCTTGCAAAGCTGGCTCGCCCGCACCGCGCGGCGCACCGAGTTGCCAACGAAATCCCGTTGGCCGTCGGGCAGAGTAACGGGCAGATCGCGACCCCAGCATAGGGCCAATCGCATCGTCGGCACGGCGTTTTTTGGCAGTCCCGCGTCGCTTGCGACTTCGGCCTGAAACTGCTTAGCCATGATGATCGCCAGGCAGCAAAGTGGAGCGGCATGCTCCTGATCGTCCGACATCACCAGCCAGCCGTCGCCCGTAAATTTTACGACCGCGTGCTCGAGCTGCATAGCGCTCAGATGCGGCCGTAGCTGGTTCACGAGCGCCAAATTGAAGCGATCGAGCTTGCGCGTGCTGAGCTTGAGCCCCGAAGTAGTCGAGCCCATGAGGTCCATCGCCAGACACAGTGTTAGGCGCGGCGTTGGGTCGGCTTCCCTCGGTTTGTGGGGGCTCGTGCTCGACATAGGTGCTCCGACGAAGTCAGGTTGCTATTTTATGCCGCTGGGCCAAAGCAGCGTCCGGCTATACCTCGATCACAGCCCACACGGCGAAGTGGTCGGAAGGGAACCTGCCCCCCGAGATTCGCATATCGATCCCTTGACCCGAACAGCGTATCCCGGCAGATCCGAAGATGTGGTCGATCGCTCCCTGGTCCGGTTTCCCGGAGAAGCCGTGATAGGTCCCATCCGGCGGCTCCGGCGCCAAGTGCCTCAGGCCGGAGTGCGTCAGACAAGCCAGCGAGGCCTCCCCCAGTTCCGCGTTATAATCTCCCGCCAGGACCAAGTTCTCGGCCCTTCCCAGACGCTCGACGGTCAGCTCGGCGCTCCGAAGGCGAGCCTCCTCCGAAAGATGGTCCCAATGCGTATTGGCGAACGTAATCTCGCCTCCCTCTCGCCTATGCCGCAGCCGGACCCACGAGCAGACGCGCGTGCATCCAGCACCCCAGCTTATCGAGCCTGGCTCTTCGGGAAGCTCGGATAGCCAGAACGTTCCCGCATCGGACGGCTCGAGCGCCGAGTCCCGCCAAAAGATAGCGGCGTGCTCCCCGAGCGACCGCCCGTCTTCCCGGCCAACCGCGTAGTCCTTCATACCCCGAAGGCCGAGCCGTAGCGCGGACAATTGGAAGTCGTGCGCCTCTTGCACCGCCAGGATGTCAAGGTCCAGGCTGCGGACTGCCTCGATCACCGCCCCTTGCCGGTGCTCCCATGAGTTCGGCCCGTCGTCCACCACGCCGAGCCGAATATTGAAAGTTGCCGTTCGAACGCGTAAAGCCATTACCGCTAGGCCAGCAGCCGGAGAACGTACTGAAGAATGCCGCCGTGCAGGTAGTAACGAGCCTCTTGCGGCGTGTCGATCCGCACTCGCACCGAAAACTCCTTGCTGGCCCCGTCGGCAGCCTTCGCTCGCATTGTCAGAGTCTTGCCATTTGCGAACTCCTGTTCGACCGCTTCGCTCAGGCCCAAAAGGTCGAAAGTCTCCTCCCCGGTCAGGTGGAGCGATTCGGCCGATTCACCGTTTACGAATTCGAGCGGCACGACTCCCATGCCGATCAGATTCGAACGGTGGATGCGCTCGAAGCTCTGAGCTAGAACCGCCTTGATGCCCAGCAGCACCGTGCCCTTGGCCGCCCAGTCTCGCGACGACCCCGAGCCGTACTCTTTGCCCGCGATGACGATCAGAGGCGTGCCGCTCTGCTTGTACAGCATTGCCGCCTCGTAGATCGTCGTGACTTCGCCAGAAGGGAAGTATGTGGTGTAGCCACCCTCCGTGCCATTTGCCAGCCCGTTCTTCAGCCGAATGTTGGCGAATGTGCCGCGCACCATAACTTCGTCGTTGCCTCGGCGAGAGCCATACGAGTTGAACATCGCGGGCATCACGCCGTGGTCGGTGAGATACTTGCCGGCCGGGGAGTTCAGCTTGATGCTGCCCGCGGGCGAAATGTGATCCGTCGTAATGCTGTCGCCGAGCAGCGCGATGGCCCTCATTCCTTCCAGGTCATCGACTCGAGTCGGCGCCTCTTTCCGCATCCCTTCGAAATAGGGCGGGTTCTTGATGTACGTCGAATCCAGGTTCCAGCCGTACCGATCCGACCCTTCGACGCGGATACCGTTCCACTTCTCGTCCCCCTTGAAAACGTCCTTGTAATTCTCCTTGAACAGCTCGGAGTGAACGGCGAGGTGGTACGCCTCGGCGATCTCCCGCTGGCTCGGCCAGATGTCCTTCAAAAACACCTTTTCGCCAAACTCATCGACGCCGATCGGGTCCTTCTGAAGGTCGATCGCGATAGTTCCGGCGAGCGCGTATGCCACAACGAGCGGCGGCGACATCAGGTAGTTCGCCTTCACGTCCTGGTTGATCCTCCCCTCGAAGTTCCGGTTGCCGCTTAGCACGCTGCACACGACGAGATTCTTATCGTTGACCTGCCGGCTGATCTCAGCCGGGAGCGGCCCGGAATTGCCTATGCACGTCATACAGCCGAAACCGACGATGTGGAATCGCAGCTCTTTCATCGCCTCCATCAGGCCGGCCTTCTCGAAGATCTCCCCGGCCACCCGAGACCCGGGAGCGAGCGAAGTTTTCACCCAGGGTTTGCTTCTGAGGCCACGTTCGACGGCCTTCTTCGCGAGCAATCCCGCCGCCAGCATCAACGAAGGGTTGCTGGTGTTTGTGCAGCTTGTGATCGCGGCGATCACGATATCCCCGTGGCCGACGACGGCGTCGCCTGCCATGCCGTCCGACGGCGACTCCATAACGGCGACCGACCCCGAATGCGTTCCACCGTAGGGCGTCCCGTTCGCGACGGGCGCCTTGGGATTTGGCGATCCCCTCAGCACCGCCCGGGCCTTATCGAGAAGCGACTCGCCAACCTGCGATGAAAACGCCTTCGCGAAGTTGTCCTTGACTTCGTTCAGCATCAACCGGTCTTGGGGCCGCTTTGGCCCGGCCACGCTGGGGACGACTTGCGCCAAATCGAGCTCGAGCACCTGCGAATACGAGGCGTCCGGCGAGCTCTCCGAATAGAACATATTCTGCGCCCGGAAATAATCCTCCACGAGCTGGATCTGCTCTTCGGGGCGGGCGGTCAGCCTCATGTACCGCAGCGTCTCTTCGTCGACGGGGAAAATGGCGCATGTCGCGCCGAACTCCGGCGACATGTTCCCGATCGTGGCCCGATCGTAAAGCGGCAGGCCGAGCACGCCCGGCCCGAAGAATTCCACGAACTTGCCGACCACCCCGGTTTTCCGGAGCATCTCCGTAACGGTCAACACGAGGTCGGTAGCGGTCACTCCCTCGTTCAGGCTGCCGTGAAGTCGGAAACCTACGACCTGTGGGATCAGCATCGAAACGGGCTGGCCGAGCATGGCGGCCTCCGCCTCGATTCCGCCGACGCCCCAGCCGAGCACGCCCAAGCCGTTGATCATCGTCGTGTGCGAGTCGGTGCCGACGAGCGTGTCCGGGTATGCCGTGCCGTCCTTTTCAAAGACCACGCGACCGAGATATTCGAGGTTCACCTGGTGCACGATGCCCGTGTTCGGAGGAACCACGCGGAAGTTATCGAATGCCTGTTGCCCCCATTTCAAGAACGCGTATCGCTCTACGTTCCGCTCGAATTCCAGGTCCCGGTTGATCTGAATCGCGTCGTCCCTGCCGAAAGCGTCGGTTTGGACCGAATGGTCGATCACCAACTCCACCGGCTGTAGGGGATTGATCTTGCCCGGGTCGCCGCCAAGATTCGCCATGGCGTCGCGCATCGCGGCCAGGTCGACCACGCAAGGCACACCCGTGAAGTCCTGCAAAATAACTCGTGCGGGAGTGAACGCGATCTCTCGGCTCGGCTCCGCCTTCGGATCCCATTGCGCAAGGGCCGCGATATCCTGCGAAAACACCGTCGTCCCGTTTTCGTTGCGCAGCAGGTTCTCGAGCAGGATCTTGAGCGAATACGGAAGCCGGCGCACATCGAACCCGTGCTCGTTAAGCGCTTCGAGGCGGTAGTAAGAGAGTTCCTTCCCTCCGCTGGTTAACGTCGCCTTCGTTCCGAAGCTATCCAAATCCAGACCTCCTCGAAGTGCCCCCCTGCGCAGGCGAAGCGATACACGGTCCGGAGGCAGAGAAGATTCTTAGTTCAATATACCTTCGCCGCGGCGGGCTCGCGGTCCCCGGCGGATGCTCTACAATCCTAGGCGATGCCTAAGCGCGTTCTCGTCACAGGAAGCTCCCGAGGAATCGGGAGGGCGATTGCCCTTCGCCTCGCATCGGACGGATGGGAAGTAGCTCTGCATTGCGCGAGAGAACGCCGGAAAGCCGAAGAAGTCGCGCGCGAGATCGGCGCTAGGGCGAGCGGCGTCTACCAGCAGGACCTTTCCGAGCCCTCGGCTGCGGAAGCTCTGTGGAAGCAGGCGAGTGCCGATGGGCCATTGCATGCTCTGGTGAACAATGCCGGCATCTACCTGGCTCTGGACGTGGCTACAGCCGGCCGAGAGGAATTCGAGACCAATATGCGCCGCAGCTTCGCAGTCAATTTCGAGTCGCCGGCTCGGCTCACCCGGGAGGCCTGCGAGGATTTCCTGCGTGCGGGCGGCGGCAAGATTCTGAACGTCGCCAGCCGGGTCGGATTCAAAGCGGAAGCGGGCGCGGCCATGTACGCCGCATCGAAGGCTGCGCTGATCAACCTGACCCGCAGCCTGGCGGCCGAATTGGCGGGGAAGAATATCCAACTCTTCGCAATCGCGCCGGGGTGGGTCGACACGGCTATGGCGAGGATCCGAAACGAAGATCGAATTCGTGCGATCCTGGAAACGATCCCACTCGGGCGGATGGCGTCTACGGAGGATTGCGCCGCCTGCGTGTCGTTCCTCCTCTCGGACGATGCCGGCTACCTGACCGGCCAGGTCATCGATATTAATGGCGCCAGCTACTTCCACTAGGCGCCATCCATTACAGTCGACATTTTGAAAGAATCTTCTCGGGGTACTTGACGCGCCGGTAGTACTCATCCTATGATGCGCTTGGTGACCGCAACGATGCTCGCCACGCAGTTTTCGCCGCCTGATGCTTAGCCGCTCGCTCGACTTCTTCTCGGAGGCGCGGCGCGGTTTTCCCAGGCGCCCACGCGGGCTCACTTTGGGGAATGAGCGCCGTGAACAAGCCAGCCCGGCAGATGGATTTCCACAGGGCGACTTTGAGAACAAGAATCTACGACACGCAATTTAGTCCCCCCTCTCCCCGAGGGAGAGGGGTAGGGGTGAGGGTTTGAAAGCCACGGAGCTTCCTACAAGACCGCGCACCAAGACGACACCCCCTCTCCCCGGGGGAGAGGGGTAGGGGTGAGGGTTCAAGAGCCATGGAATTCCCGACAAAATCGCGCATCAAATACATCCCCTCTCCCCGGGGGAGAGGGGTAGGGGTGAAGGTTTGAACGCTACAGAAGCAGAGGTCAGGGACAGTGAATAGGCCGCTTGCAGCAACTCCGTGCCCTCAGTCCGCTCCGTGCACTCCGTGTGAAACGCATTTCCCAGACAAGACCGCGCCCAAGACGCCCCCTCGCCCCGAGGCAGAGGGGCAGGGGTGAGGGTTGCAGAATGCTAAGCTCCCTGCACCAACCGCCCCGATCTGAAGCTTCCGACAGCAACTCCCGATCGGCAAAACACTCTCCGCCGACAAAGCGCCGAACCCCCCTAGGTCTTTATGCACATCGCCCTGAAAACCTGCCCGAATCTCAGTATTTATCTCTTGGCCCCCAAAAGCAGCCACAAGCTCCTTGACAACTAAATACAAGCCGCCCCGCCAATCGGAAAAGTAAAAATTGCGAAACGAACTCCCCCGCCGGGTTCACCGCTAACCTGAAACGCAGAACAAAAAACACCCGGGAAACGCCAAGAAACATCCGGAACTGCCGCGAATCCGCCATCTGCGCATCTCGACCCTATATGCCATAATAAAGATTCGCGGAGGCGAACGCACAACTTTGATCTATGTAACCGTACAGCCCAACGAGTCGATCGACAGCGCGCTCAAGCGCTTCAATATGAAGCTGCAGCAGAGCGGACTGCTTCGCGAGCTCAAGGAGCATTCGCATTACGAGAAGCCCAGCGAGAAACGACGACGACTCAAGAGGCGCCGCGTCTCCAGACAATAGGTCGAAGACTTTCGACCGGGTTGAACAGTCTGAAAGACTGTCGATGAGATCAAACTCCCGTCCAGATCCGATCAACGGACCACGCTACCGAGCCGGTGCGAGGCTGAGCCCGCCGGCGGCCCCATCTGCCTCGCGGGCATTTACTGCTTCTCGATGATGCGAAGCGGGCCGTGTGCCACCCTGCATGGAACCTCCCAGTAGTAATATCAGCGTCACCAACGAATCGGGCCGTCGAGTCGATGAATCCGCGCTGCGAACCGCGATAAGCATAGCGTTGGCCCTCCATGGTCACGAAGGCGCCGAAGTCGACGTCCTCCTGACGACCGACGAGCGAGTTGCCCAGTTGAACCGGGAATTCCGCGGAGTTCGTGGACCGACCGATGTTCTTACATTCCCATCGGATGGATTTCCGGGCGCGCCCCTCGGCGATATCGCAATCGCGATCCCATACGCACAGCGCCAGGCACTCGCGCGAGGCGTGGACTTGGCGCAAGAGCTCGCGTTCTTAGCCATCCACGGCGCGCTGCACCTGCTCGGGTATGACGACGAGACCGAGCCGGAGCGCGCGGCCATGGTGGACGAGATGAACCGCTGCGCCGAGCGCGCGGGGCTCGAGCCGGACCGCGAGTGGGCATCCCTGCTACATGAGGTGTGCGAGTGAGCGGGCTCGGTAAGAAAGACCTCACGGCGCCTTTCCGGGTGGCCATGAGCGGGCTGGTGTTCACCTTCAAGACCCAGCGACACATGAGATTCCACTTGTACGTGGTTCTCACCGTGGTGCTCCTCGGCATGTTCGTGAACCTTGGCCTTCGCGAGATGCTCGTCCTGCTTTTCACGATCTCGCTGGTGCTCGTCGCAGAGATGTTCAACTCCGCCATCGAGGCGACGGTCGATCTCGTGCAGCCCACGTACCATCCGATGGCGAAGTTCGCCAAGGACATCGCCGCCGGCGCCGTGCTGATCACGACGATTATCGCGCTTGTGGTAGGCAGCCTGCTGATCATCGGCGAGAACCGATGGGAAGCAATCAAGGTCAATCTCGGTACAGAAGGCTTTGGCCTTTCTCCCGTCGTTCGGCTTGTGCTGGGCGGGATGGTGCTCTTTGTGATCGTTGTGATCGGGAAGGGATTGGGACAGCGCGGCCAGGTATTGAAAGGCGGGCTTGTAAGCGGCCATGCCGCGTTCGCGTTCTTTCTGGCGGTCGCCGTGCCTTTCGTCACCGATAACGCGCTCGCCAGCGCGATTGCGATTATGCTCGCCGCGATCGTGGCTCAAAGCCGCTACGAAGCCAAAATCCACTCGATTTTCGAGCTCGTGCTTGGCGCAGGCGTGGGCACAGTTTTGTCTCTGCTGATCTTCGGAGTGGTGCCTCGATGAAGCGTCGTCGCACGCCGCCTCCCGAACGAGTCGAGGAGAGCCTTGTGAGGCGGGTCGAGGTCAACGCCGGCCTGATCCTCGCTGCTAGCCTCATGGCGATCTGGGTGATGGCGGAGACCGCCGTCGCGCCAGTGGCCGCAGCGCAAGCGGAAGGCTTTCGCACGCCGCTCGGCGCAGGCTGGACGGCGATCCTGGCCATCGTGGCCGTGATCCTGTTCAACGGACTGTTCATCTGCTGCGAGACCGCAATCGATCTACTCAAGCCACTCCATGCAAGGCTCGTTAGAGAGGAACGCGACGACCGTCGCGGTGCGATCCTCGACGACCTCGTGGAGCGTAAAGCGAAGTACGTGGCGGCTTGCAGCGTAGGCAGCCATGTAGCAAGGCTGGGGCTCGTCTTTCTGGGCTTCATGCTTGCCCAGGGGCTCGCTCTATACATCGAGAGCGACGGAGGCTGGACTTATTCGTTTGGCTCGGTCATGCTGTCCGCTCTGATCCTCGCCGTGCCGATCGTCGTGGCCAACGTGATCCTCGGCGAGTTGGTCCCGAAGAGCTACGCGACGCTCTACCCGGTGCGCGTGGCACTGCGCCTGCATCGGTTCATCCACGTAGTCGCCGCGATTTTCGCAGTCCCGGCGGGGCTGGTAGTGAGTCTGGCGAACGTGCTGGCCGCTCGCTTCGGCGGGCGAGCTACGTTCAGTGCCGAAAACGAGGCCGAGGAACAGATCAAGAGCCTTGTCGAATCGGCCCAAGAAACCGGAGCGATCGAGGTCGACGAGAAGGAGATGCTGCATTCCGTCTTCGAGTTCACCGACACCGTGGCAAGGGAAGTCATGACCCCCCGCGTGGATATCGACGCCGTGCCACTGAGCAGCGATCCGCAGAAGGTCGTGCAGCTTATCCACGAGACCGGCCATTCGAGGATCCCGATCTACGAGGAGACGGACGACCAGATCGTGGGCATCATCCACGCGAAGGATCTACTGCTCGCGATGATCGAAGGGGAAGGCGAGGTGAGCCTCCGCAAGCTGATGAGGCCGGCGATTCCCGTACCTGAGAACAAGAACCTGCACGACTTGCTAACCGAAATGCGCAACGCCCGAACGCAGCTCGTGATCGTCCAAGACGAATTCGGCGGAACGTCCGGCATCGTCACGATGGAGGACATCGTTGAGGAGCTGGTCGGCGACATCGTAGACGAGTACGACGTCGAGGAGCCAGACGTTGTGGAGACCGACGAGGGATTCCTGGCCGACGGCCGCGCGCACCTGGACGACGTGAACGATGCCGTCGGATCGGATTTGCAAAGCGAAGAGTTCGACACGATCGGAGGATTCGTCTTCGGTCTATTCGGCCGACAACCCAAGCTCGGGGAAACCATCCGGTGCGAAGGGCTGCAGTTCAAGGTCGAGGAGACCGACGGCCGAAGGATCGAGAAACTGCTGATCGAGCGCGCAGCCGACGAGCCCGAAGAGCAAGAAGAGCCTGCGTGATCGGTAGCAGATCAGGGAGTGCCGTAAAGTCGGTCCCCAAAGTCTCCGAGGCCCGGCACGATATATTTGCGCTCGTTTAGCTTTTCGTCGAGACATGCGGCGACGATGGGCACCCCGGGATGCGACGCCTCAAACCTGGCCACGCCCTCCGGCGCAGCGACCACACAGACCATCGTGATCTGCTCGGCGCCGCACGATCGAATCAGCGCAACGGCCTGGGACGCCGATCCACCGGTGGCGAGCATCGGATCGAGACAAAGCGTGTACCGGCCTTCGAGGTCCGGAAGCTTGCTGTAGTAGCTCCGCGCCACAGCCGTGTCCTCGTGCCGCTCCAGGCCGATGTAGCCCACCGCGACGTCCGGAAAGAGGTCGACCGCGGGCTCGAGCATGCCGAGCCCCGCTCGAAGGATCGGAACCACCGCCAGCTTCTGGCCGATAACTCTCGCCGCGGTTTTTTGGATCGGAGTCTCGACCTCGATCTCCTTCGTGCCCACTCGTCGTGTGGCCTCGAGCACGAGCAGCGTCGTCAGGCTCTTCGACAGCCGTCTGAACTGCTCCGGAGGCGTGGACTTGTCCCGGAGCGCAGCCAAAAGATGGCCGGCCAAAGGATGATCCAGAACTTGTAAAGGCATCAGGCCGTCGCCGCGAGCCTCTGCCCGTAGGCATCTCCAATTCCGAGCAGCTGCATCTGAACCGGATCACCGCTTTGTTCCACGCGATTCAGTAGCTCGGCGGACGGCTCATACCCCGACCACATTTTCATCCAGAAATGTCCGTAGTTATAAATCAGCACTTTACGCGGCGCGTCGCTTTCGTTCTTGACAGCGCAGTGGTAGATGCGTCCGTTGAACATATAGGCGGCCCCTGCCTTGCCTGTCATCTGGACGGCCGCCGGCATCGCTCGGGGATCTTCGACGGTCGGAAACTGGAACCCTTCAGGAAACCGATGGGAGCCCGGCACCATGGCGGTGCCGCCCGAGTTCTCGTTGACGTCCGTCAGCAGGAAGAACACTTTGACCATCATCACGGACATCGGGTGGTAAACCCCCGGCATACCGACGTCGTGGTGCCAGTGTGCATGGGTGTGCTTGGTGTTCGGCGGCGTCACGAACATGTCGTTGTCGATCATCATCACATCGTCGCCGACGGCGTGGCGCACCAAGGGAAACACATTCGGATGCCAGAGAAGCCTGAGCAGAACGTCGTCGTACTCGATTGGGCACTGGACCTGTTCCAGCGTTTCTCCCCGACCGCCGGGTAGCGAAGGGTCGGAAATCCACTTCCTATAAGCCCGCTCGGCGGCTTCGCGCACGTTCCTCAGCTCCTCGCTCGAAAGCGCGTTCGGGATCGTGAGGAACCCCTGAGCCTCGAATGTGATCTTCTGTTCGTCGGTCACAGCGCGAGTCTACCGTCCAAACCGGCTCACACCCGGAACACCACGCGCTTGCGACTGAAGAGGATAACGAGCACGCCAAGGAACATCGTTTGGATGATCGCGAGGCCCAGCTCTGGCCAAGGCAACAGATCGAACCCTCCGATCCATTTGCCGGCGGTCAGCTCCCAAATCGGCTCGGCGAGGTTCGTCATTGCGAGATAGGCGAGAAGCGGATTCTGGCCCGCTCCGGCGAGGAAATTGATGCCGCTCAGATTGGGCCGCGCATTCAAGAGCTGGATAAACCCAACCAGTACAAGTATCGCTAGGCCAGTCGTGGCGAGCAGGTAGCTCAGCGTCTCCGGCACCTTCTTGATGCCGCCCTGGAACGGCTCGAGTACGTTTCCCACCGTGAGCAAAGCAAGACCCATGGAAAGAATCTGGGTCTGAGTGCGATCGTGAAAGCGAAGGTTCAGGCAAAGTATCGTTGCGCCCAGGCCCAACTCGGGTAGCCATGGACTTAGCCTGGCGTAATACGCGACCGGCATCGCAGGGATCATCCCGAGGCACGCGCTCGCGAGCCCCAGCGATATCTTCGGCGCGGACGGCAACGCCACTCCTTGCGTCGCGATTCGGTCACCGACAATCGTCCCCGGAAGCGCTATCGTGAGGTATAGGAGGAACGCAGGTTGGAACACCCAGTGAAGGCCGTTCCAATCCCAAACCGACTTGATCGGCGAGCCTGGAGCGTCCGCGCCAAGCGATGCCGCGAGCACCACGGCAACGATCCACCAGCGCGCCGCCGGGTTGTTCCGCGTGTAGACCCATGCGGCGTTCGCGATCAGGAACACGGTCGCCAGGATGAGAATGATCCCATCGCTTCGATCCCAGGACCACCCGAGGCCCTGTGGGTACCGGATCGATTGGATCAGCGCCAGAGCCAGAACGCATCCGACGATACGAGTGCCCCAGCGGACAAGCCGGGACCAGTTCGATGGGAGCCGGGAGAATATCGGGAGCGCAAGCCCGAAGCCGACCAATCCGATCAGGAACATTCCATCGGTCGGGTTATCGGACATCGAATACGGCGCCAGGTGCTGTACGAAGAAGGCGAATCCGACCAGCGCGATACTTCGCCAAACCCCACACAGCACGACCTGCCACGGGGTTTGCCCGCGCTCGATTCGTCTGCGCCCGGCTAGCGGAATCGCCATGCCGAGCGAGAAAAGGAAGAACGGGAAAACGAGATCGACCCACGTGATGCCGGCATGACCCATGACGAGCTTATGCGCGGGCAGCGGCTCTTGGCCGTGGTACATCCAGCCGGGCAATTCGGTCCAGGGCTCGCAATCTGCGAGCATCATTCCCAGGATGGCGAGCCCGCGCAGCGCGTCGAGCGCGAGTAGTCGCGAGTGCCCGGGGTCCGCCGTTGCAGCGGGCTTCGGCCGCGGCTGAATGCCTGGCCCAGATATCGCTGACGCAGCCACACAGGTTGGGCAGCGTCAGAGGTTCATCGGGTTCCCGGCAACCTATATGCCGGGATAGACGCAGTCGAGCACGACGTCCCGGATTTCGGGCTTTTGACGGAGAACCTTGCTGATGTTCTCCATTTCCGCTTTGACGTCCTTGACAGTGGAACCTCGAATCGCGGTGACCTGCCCACGTATGACCAGCACACCGTGCATGACCCGGACGTCGGCCTTGGTGGTATCGATTCCTCGCCGAGACAGCACCGACCGCGCGGCCTTCAGGCCAACCAGATCCTTGGGATCCTTCATTGGCCTGATTCTATCCTACGAAGGAAAATCGCGGGCGACCTGCAGCAGGTCGCCCGCCGATCGGATGGCCCTACTCCTTTCCTTCGTTCACGGTTTCGGGTTCGTCCTCCACCGTGATTCGACGCTTGGGAGCAGGACTCTCGATAGCCGGAGCGCCGCTATCGAAGTGTGCTTCCGCCTCGGCCCCGGCGCCCTTCGCCTCGGCCATAGCGGTAGACATGGATCCCTTCTTCGAGTAGTAGATCGAAATAGCGAGCAGACCCAGTGCAACGATAGTGATAATCGAGAGCACTATATTGTTGAACGGCTCGATAATCACCCCAGCCAGAAGCAGGGCCACGAGGTTCATGACCTTGATGAGCGGGTTCAGAGCGGGACCGGCAGTGTCCTTGAACGGATCGCCGACCGTATCGCAAACGACGCCCGCTTTGTGAGCCTCGGTGCCTTTGCCGCCGTAGAGCCCATCTTCGATCAGCTTCTTGGCGTTGTCCCACATGCCGCCCGAGTTCGCCAACAGCACCGCGAGAAGCTGGCCACTGAGGATCGCTCCTGCTAGGAAGCCTCCCAGCGCCTCGGCGCCGGTCAGGTTGTACAAGTGACCGGCGATTTCAGTTGGCGCCTTTCCGATGCTGAAGCCGAAGCCTACGGCAACGGGTAGCGCAATCGCAAGGATGCCAGGCCCGAGCAGCTCCTTTTGAGCGGCCTTGGTTACGATGGCGACGCATCTGCCGTAGTCCGGCTTGCTCGTGCCCTCCATGATGCCGGGGTCCGCGCGGAACTGCCGCCGAACCTCGTTGATCAGCTCGAACGATGAGCGACCGACAGCGTTAATTGCGAACGCGGAGAACAGATAGGGCGCCGCTCCACCGATGAGCAGGCCGAGGAAGATCTCTGGCACGTCCAGCCGCAAGCCGATGTCGCCAAGGCGCGCTCCCTCGAGATACGAGTGGAAGAGCGCGACAGCAGCAACGACCGCGGTGGCGATCGCGAACCCCTTCGTAAGGGCCTTCGTGGTATTGCCCGCTGCGTCGAGCCTTTGCACTGCCTTCGCAGCGGCTATATTGTCGTGCTCCTCTCCGCTCATCTCGTACACGCCCTGTGCGTTGTCCGAGATCGGGCCGAACGTGTCCATAGCGAGCACGTAACCGGTCGTCGTCAAGAGTCCGAGACCCACGAGGGCGATGCCGTAGAAGCTCAGGATGTAGCCGAACTTGGCCGGCGGGAACAGGAACAGCGGGAACAGCAGCGCGATTACGATGGAGAACACCATGAACACGCTGGATTCCGAGGCGTATGCGAATCCCTGGATGATCATCGGCGCCGGGCCCGCACTCGACACTCCGGCAACTTCCTGAACCGGCTTCTTATGGGTCGAGACGTAGTAATCGGTCAACAGCTCGATCGCGAACGCCATGACGATTCCGAAGGCGATTGCGAGGAAGAACGTCCACCAGGGCACGGGATCATGTCGCAGGAAGCCGACGGGGATTTGCTCCGTCGGAGGCGTCTCGGTCGTTGCGCCGGCGCGCATTTGAGCGATCAGCTTGTTGACGTTATCAACGCTCTCTGGGAAGTAGTTGGGCACCTGAATGAGCCCGAGCAGATAAGGCTTGTCGATCGGCTTGCCGGCGACGAGCGCTAGCTTGCCGTCTTGGCCGAGGTAGAGCTGCATCGGGATCTGGTCGGTGATCTCGTAGGTCGTGATGCCGCTGGCCTTTGCCTGCGATGCGTTCGTCTTGACTTCGCTTTGCAGCTGGGCGAGCGGAGCCGGGCCGAGATACTGTGTTTGGTCGATATCCTTGGCAGGCTGCGCCGGCAGGCCGGCTTGGGCCGGACGAGCCGCAGTCTTGCCCTGGATATGCACCTTCACGATGAAGGGCTGATCGGAACCCGTGGCTCCGAAGACCTCCCCGACGGTCGAAAACGGGTTGGTCGGCGAAGCAGCGGCAGACCGGTTTTGGGTCGCGTACTGCAGCTCCGGCACCTTGGGGTCGGTCGGGTTTGTGACCAGTTGGTAGCCGCCCAGAGGCCTCGGCGCGGGCAGAGTCGTGAGCTGCGCGTTCGCGTAGCTTCGGATCGTATCCTCGTCGTTTGCCGTGAAGCCCTCGGCCTTAATGACCGGATCGTTCAAGATCTCTTTCGGCGCGATTTCCCACGGCTGCTTGTGGTCGGCGACCGCAATGCGATTGCGCACCGACTGGACCAGCTTGACTTCGTCGAACAGTGCGCTCTGCGAGTTCGTGACCTGCGCGGTGGTGATCGGCTGGCCGATGCCGCCCATCATCACGAACGCGAGGATTGCGGTGAGAACCGCGGCTATAACCGCGGACGAATAGAAGCCCTTTCGGATGCGGGCGAGAGGATCGGCGTCCAGGTCGTCGGTGCCCTTTACGGACTGGATTCCAACGATCGAGGCTAGGATTCCGACGCCTCGAGCAAGCATCGCGAACATGATGAGCTTCGTCCAGGTGGTCTGGTCGAAAATGGCAGAAGTCGCTGCGCCAAGCACGATCGCGGCGACTAGCGTTACTTCGTACGATTCAAAAATATCGGCGGCCATACCGGCGCAGTCGCCTACGTTGTCGCCTACGTTGTCCGCGATCGTCGCAGGATTGCGAGGGTCGTCTTCGGGAATGCCAGCTTCGACTTTGCCGACAAGGTCAGCGCCGACGTCCGCGGCCTTCGTGAAGATGCCACCGCCGACCCTCATAAACAGAGCGGCCAGCGATCCGCCGAACCCGAAGCCGACAAGCAGCGTCGTTGCATACTGCGGAGCAAGCAAGAGGATGAGGCTCGCGCCGACAAGGCCCACTCCAACGGTGACCATGCCGGCGACCGCGCCGCTGCGGAATGCCACTTCGAGCGCGCGCTTATAGCTCGTGAGCGCGGCATTAGCCGTGCGCATGTTGCCATTGACGGCCATAAGCATGCCGGAATAGCCGGCGATGTAGGAGGCCGAAACGCCGGCGACGAAGCAGATGCCCACGCCGAACGCTATGGCTGGCCCAGCAGACCAATAGAGGCTGACGAGCCCGACAAACAGCACGACGATGAAGATCGACATCGTCTTGATCTGCTGCTGCAAGTAGGCGAGTGCACCGCTGCGGATAGCGCCGCCGACTTCCTGCATCTTCGCGCTGCCCGGAGACTGACCGAGCACCCACGACCGCAAGTAGCCCAGGCCGTAGGCCAGCGCAACCAGCCCGAGAATCAGCGAGGCTATGAGCCACGCTTTGTCCGTGCTGCTGAACGTCAGATGAACGTTCTCACCCTCCGCGGCAAGCGCCTGGGTGGGAACGAGGGCGCTGAGCAGCGAAATGATCGCAAGCCCGAGCGCTCGAGGCGAAGTGAGCGACAAACCGCCATCCTTCGCGCGCTGAAGAAACTTCATGATTGAGTTGGAGACCCCCACAGTTTCGGGCGCTTCCGTGCAGCCGACTGCACTTGGCCGCTTGCTAGGTTTAACTGGGTCAATATACCCGCTTAGGGCTCCGTGGGACTCTGTGGCGAGCATCGCCCAGGCAGTTATAACTGTTAAGCTGGCCTCTCAGATGTAGAGCGTTGAAACGGTAAGTTTGGCGACTCCCTGGCGCCGATCACCGATGAGTTCGTCCCCCTGTCCCAAATAAACAAATTGAGCCCGGAATCCTTGCGGAAACCGGGCCCTGTCCACTAGCCGTTACGTCTCTTGCTACGCCGCCTTACTGCGCGGCATGACATTCGTTTTTCCAGCCCTTGGACACTCGCTATTCGAGCGTGACCCGAATGGCCGCCAGAACTTGCTCAGCCGCAGGCAGCGCGGCATACTCGTAAATCGGGTTGAATCCTATGTGGACGTCCTCGCGGGCCACTAGCTGCGGTGGCGAGAGGAATAGATTCCATCGCTCCGGCACCCGTGTCATTTCGGCTATGACGGCCTGGCCGAAGCCGCACGTATGGTTGTCTTCCTGAACGACGACAAGTCGCCCTGTCTTCGAAACCGAAGCCGAGATTGTCTCGTAGTCGCACGGAACCAGCGATCGCAAGTCTACGACCTCAACGTCGCAGTCGGCCTGGTCCGCCGCGGTTTGAGCAAGCTCGACGCAGTTCCCCCAGGCGACAAGCGTGACGTCCTTACCTTCGCGAACGACCCGAGCCTTGCCGAAAGGCAGTGCATGCGCCTTGCCGACGTCCTGTTGTATGCGGAAGATGTGCTTCGGCACGAGAATAAAGCACGGGTCGTCGCCGTGGATGGCGGTCCAAAACAGTCCTGCGGCGTCCTCCGGAGTCGATGGGATGGCGACTTTGATCCCCGGGTTGTGCGCGATGAGCGCCTCGTTGCTCTGGCTATGCCACAGCGAACCACCGGGTAGGTACGCGCCGCATGGGGCGTAGACGACGAGCGGGCATTTCCAGTCGCCGAACGAGCGCCATCGAAGGGTGCTCATGTTCGTTGTGATCTGATTCCATCCGGGAGCCATGAAGTCGACGAACTGGAGCTCGAAGACGGGCCGCCAGCCGTACGCAGCCAGTCCGACCGCGCACCCCATGATGGTGGCTTCGGCAAGCGGACTATTGAAGACCTGGTTCGGAAAGCTGTCGCTGAGTCCTTTCGTCAACCCAAAGACACCGCCCTTCGGGTCTTCGATATCTTCGCCAAAGAACACGACTTTGGGGTCGTTTTCGAGCGCCTTGCGGAAGGTCGTATTGATCGCCCCCACCATCGTCATGCGGCCGGGTTGAATCGGGGGCTCCTCCGCGGGGATCTCTGGCCCGAAGTTGTGGGCGAGCACATCGCTGGGCGAAGGGTCTGGCGCGCGCTCGGCGCGCAGGTAGTCTTCGTCTACCATTTTGCCGGTCTCTTCTTGCAGCCGCGTCCAGGTGGATTCGTCGAGCTCTCGCGCGCTTATCAGCTCCTCGGCGAGCAGGCGGATCGGGTCTCGCTCGGTCATCTCCTCGATGTCTTGGAGCGACCTATAGACCCTGTGGTCGTCGCTGGAAGTGTGCGAAGACAGACGGTCGATATCGCACCACAGGATGGTCGGGCCCTGGCCATGCCGCGCTTTGGCGACTGCCTCCGTGCCCGCTTCGAAAACGTAGTCCGGATGCCGGCCGTCGACTTTGACGACCTTGTCATCGCTGAGAATGTCCAGGTGGAACGGAAGAAACTTCTTCGTGGGAGTCGAGATGCCGTACTTGTTGTCCTCGACGATAAACACGACCGGCAGCGACTCTTGGGAGGCGAAGGCGATTGCCTCGAAGAATTCGCCTTGCCGGCTCGCGGCGTCTCCGACGGTCGCCAGGCAAACCGTATCCTTGCCCTCCATTTTCATAGCCCAGGCGGCTCCGCATGCGGGCAGTAATGAGCCCCCGGTGGGGGTGCAAACGCTAAAGACGTTGAGCTCGCTGCTCGAGTAGTGGCCCGGCATCTGCCGACCTCCGGATGAGCTCTCGCGCTTGGCGAAATACGCGAGCGCCATGTCGTAATTCGAAATCCCTCGTGCCAGCATCAAGGCTCGATCGCGGTAGTAAGGGAATACGTAATCGTCCGCCCGCAGGCAGTACGCGAGCGCGCCGAGCGCCTCGTGCCCCATGCCGCTTACCTGAAACCAGCCCTTGCTTTGTCTGAGGAGGATGCCTTCTCGCCGGTCCCCCTCTCGGCTCAGGAGCATGAGCCTTAGGAAATCGAGTTTTGTGTAAGCCTTTTGAGCGCGTATGGCAGACATGATGGTTTCGCGACTTTCCGCTTTGAAAGTCCGCGGCTCGTGAACTTGACGCACCAATTATAGCTTCCAGGCCGGTAAAGATTGCCGGGCCGAGTTGGGTCGGGCGCGTCCGCGAACTAAACTCGAAACGAGATGTTGGAGCGCCCGCTTAGCGTCGTGAAATCCATCGCCCCCGTGAGGATATGCGACTTGGGGGGCTGGACGGATACGTGGTTCGCAGAGCACGGCTGCGTGTGCAACATCGCCGTAGCCCCGTGCGTTGAAGTGCTGATTCGGGTGTTCCCGGCGGATAGCCGCTCCGCTCGCATCACCGTTCACGCGGAGAACTTTCGAGAGCGCTTCGACCTTTCCCACGGGAGCGAGGCCAGGTACCGCTACCCGCTCATCGAGGCGGCAATCCAACACCTCGAGCCACCCAGCGACGTGAGCTTGGAGATTTCGGTTTATTCGGATGTGCCTCCGGGCGCCTCGACAGGCACGTCTGCGTCGGTGCTCGTTGCGCTCGTCGGCGCCCTGGACTGCCTGACGCCAGGGCGTATGTCGGCGCATGAGATCGCGATGGAGGCCCATCGCGTGGAAGTCGAGACCTTGGGCCAGCAGTCCGGCGTCCAGGATCAGCTGGCCTCGGTTTACGGCGGAATCAACTTCATCGACATCGTCAAGTATCCGTTCGCGGCAGCCTCGCAGATTCCGGTTCGACAAGACGTCCTGTGGGAGCTGGAGAGCCGCCTGATCTTGTTGTTCCTAGGCCGCTCCCATCTCTCGTCGGACATTCATGAGACCGTCATTGCCGAGCTTACGTCGCCCTCCAGCGACCCGCAGGCGCTCGAAAGGCTGCGGGCCGCAGCGAGGCGCGGCAGGGACGCCCTGAGCTCGGGAGATCTGGACGCGTTCGGACGAGCGGCCATCGACAATACCGAGGCTCAGGCTGCGCTCAATCCGGGGCTGGTTTCAGACGACGCTCGGGCAGCAATCCACGTAGCCGAGGGACATGGCGTCTGTGGCTACAAGATCAACGGAGCCGGCGGAGACGGTGGGTCTTTGACGATCATCTCGGGAGCTGACCATGTTGCCAAGCGAGCCCTGATTCGCGAGTTGTTGGAAATCGACGCATCGTTTGTTCACATTCCGGTGCGCCTCAGCCAGTTCGGGCTAAGGCGCTGGACGTATCCCTTCGCGTAAGATCAGTTCGAGAACATTCCGGCGCAGCGCACGGTAACCGTGGGCCCAGGGTCCCCGACTTCCTGCCAATTGGCGACTCCGCCCGATCCGTTGCCGAACCAGATTGCGATGATGCGCGAAGAGGTCGATTGGCCGATAAAATCGGCATGGCCATTCCCATCGAAGTCTGAGACACCGAAGATGTTCGTGCTCGAGCCTGGGCTCCCAAGGGGCTTCCAATTCACGACATGGTTGTTGTTCATAAACCATATCGCGAGACCGCCGTCCGCGTATTTTGCGAGCACGTCCGGTTTGCCGTCACCGTCGAAGTCGCCTGCTCCGATGACCGCCGCGCCGGGGACGCCGATATCTGCCCACCCCTTGACAGAAAACCCGTTCATGTACCAGATCGCCATGTCGCCGGTAACGGTGTTTTGGCCCAGCAGGTCCGCTTTGCCGTCGCCATCGAAGTCGGCAACCGCGCGAATCACGATATTAGGTCCAGGGCTCCCGATCGATTGCCATCCGATGACGCTGTCGCCGGACATTCGCCAAATCGCGATCGGCCCAGTGGGAAGCTGACCGATCATATCGGCCTGACCATCGCCGTCGGTGTCGCCGATCCCGCGAATAACGTAACCCGAACCTGGATTTCCTATCTCGTTCCAACTTACGACCTTGTTGCCGGACATTTTCCAAAAAGCGATCGTGCCGTCGCCGTATTGGCCGACGAAGCCAGGCACGCTGGGCGTTAGGGAACGGTTTCCCGTCACAACGAGCGAGAATGGCTGTGACCCCGACGGTGCAAGGGTCGCGTTCTTTGCTCGAACGGTGATCGTGTAGCTGCCGGCCGTCGGGGCGGGAATGAGTACCTGCTCGACGTTGTCCCGGGAATTGTCGGCTTGGGTCGCCGCGGCGCTAGGAGAGTCAGGGTTCAGCACCCAAGGCATGTACGTCTGGTTGTTCAGCGTGACCCTCAGATCCAGGTCGTTTACGAGCCTCGGGGTTCTGTTGTTGTAAGCCGGTGAGAGCGGGGTCGCACCGGGGTCGTTCCAAGCGATCGTGACCTTTAGAGGTTGCGTGCCGGTGGCGGTGACGGTCTTGCTGTATACGCCGCCCGAGGAAAGAGACGTCTCGAAGATGTTGCTGTGCGAGAGGCCGTCGGATGCGATCAGCGTCGCGGCAGCCTTGGCATCGAGCAGACCCCATCCGAACTGATAGCTCGGACCGGCTGTCGATGTGGCCTGATCCGCTGTGTGAATGGCCAGCGCGCGAATGGTAGCCGAAAGCGGAGTGGCGCTCCGGTGCGAATTCTTGTACTCCTGTTCGAGCAATGCGAGGGACCCTACCGCCGCCGGTGCAGCATACGATGTTCCACTTCCCGAAGCGTAGGTGTTGTTTGGCTCGGTGGAGTAAATTCCGACGCCCGGTGCGACGACGTCTGGCTTGATCCGGCCGTCATCGGTCGGGCCGCATGAGCTGAACGACGCGAGAACCACGTCGGAAGGCGATTGGTATCCGGTGGAGATCGTCTTGACCGCGCCGACGACCAAGTCGTTCTTGGCGTTCTGGTAGCCGAGCGGAAGGGTGTCGTAACCGGTGGTGCCTCCATCGAGCGGCCTTGTCTCGGTCGATTTCACCCAAGTGCCCGTCGAGTCGCTCCACTCCCAGTGCGTCACGGGTTGTGAAGAAGGCCCATTGAGTCGGTTGTTTGCCGAGGCGAAGACCGGGAGATAGGTTCCGGCCACACGAACGGCCTCGTCGAGATCATGAGCAGTTTGATCATAGAAGCCAAATTGCCAGTCCTGGGCCGTGCTTATCGTGGGGTCGCCGAGCCACGCCCAAAGGCCGTCTCCGCGGAGGTTGTTTACCCACCCGCAGGAGATTCCATAGCTGTGATTGGATAGCCGCATCCCGCCGGCAGCGGCTGCTGCCATTTCGGAGACGTCGTTGTTCCAATCGAACGAGGTAAGAGTCGCACCGTTCGCGATGCCGATGGCATTCGGGTCGATGCCGGTCGCAATCATGACTCCGCCGACGAAAGTGGCGTGGGTGCCGACGCTGGAAACTGAGTCGCCGACGGAAACACGGCCGGTCAGCTCGGCATGGGTGCCATCGACCTTGCCGCCATCCCAGATACCCAGGTTCAGGCCCTGTCCGGTGAGAGAGAGCCCGGATGTGCCGCCGGGCCAAAGCTGGGTGGCGTCAACGGTCTCTGCCGAGGTAAGCCCCTGCGTTGCCAGGAAAACCGGCCGGTCCCGACGAATGGCAATCAGCTCATAGGTGCGGCCGAGAGCAGTCACTACGCGAGGAGCGATTCCCTTCGCTTTGGCGAACGCCAGGGCGTTGGCCTTTTCGGTAGCCTGACGTCTGCCGACAGTTCGAGCGAAGTCGGCGAGCGACGGCGAGGTTTGGGCGGCAGCAGTACCTATGATCGTCGCGGCCAGGAGTGCTGCGCAGGCTCGGGTCATCCGGTAATTCATGGGAATTACACCTTCCAACGTAAACTTTGCACCAGAGTTGACGCAATACCGGTCATCCGGAATTGAAATCCTGACAAAAATTACTGGTGCGCGAGGCGGATAATCGTGCCGTCGACTGTTATAGCCAGATTTCCGTTTCGCGGCGGCGCAGGCGCGAGCTTTGTTGGTGAGCCGTGCGCGTTTCGTGCGGTTTCACTCGAAGTAAAGATTAGCGGCATCTTAGGATCGGTGAAATCATCTTTCTTCTTCCTACGGGGATCGTAGAATTTGCCCGAAGCCGAGTCGTTCATGGCATACCCATAGCCGCCGCCGGCAAGGCTCGGGTCGTGGAACTTCTTATCGGCTTCACCCTCGGCAAGGTCGCTCGCTTGGCCGCGCGATGCGATTTCGTCCATCCACTTGGCTGAATCCGGGAACTGCCCTTCCGAATCAAGGTAATTGCGCATCGCCTGGTACATCGACCGCAGATTTCCGGTCGAGCTGGCTTCGTACTTGCGTTCGTCGTCGCTCGATATCATGCTTTGGACCACGCCATGCTTCCAAAGGTCGCGAAACGCCTTTCCCGGGCCGCTGAAGTAGAGAATAGCGAAGCCCACGACGAAGACCCCGAGGCAGCCCAAACCAAATCTTTTTGCTCGCGGACTCGGCATGCTCGTTGGAATTATGGCTTGGCCAGTACACTCGCGGCATGAATCGCCCGCCGCGCATCGCGCTGGCCGCGCTGCCGACGCCGGTGCACCGCCTACCCAGGGTGAGCGAGGACCTCGGACTCGATCTGTGGATCAAGCGTGACGATCTCACCGGGTTGGCCCTCGGGGGCAACAAGGCGCGCAAGCTCGAGTACATCCTGGCCGACGTGCTCGCCCAACGGGCTGATTTTGTATCCACCTGCGGCTCGATCCAATCGAACTTTATTCGGCAGCTTGGGGCAGGCTGCTCAATGCTTGGTCTCGGCTGCGCTGCGGCGGTGATGGACATGCCGTTTGACGCTCCCGCGGGCAAACCGCGCCGCGGCGGCCTCAAAGAGGTCGGAGGCAACCGACTCATCGACGATCTGCTCGGTGTGGACATGCGCGTGTTTCCCGACGGGCCCTGGGAGACGCTTTACCAGCATGCGGAATCTCTCGCCTCGGAGCTGGAAGCTGAAGGCAAGCGTGTCTACCGCGTGCCGGTAGGTGGGTCTTCGGCCCTTGCGGCATACGCGTTTCTTCGCGCCGCGGAGGAAGTGGACGACCTCGGCAGCTTCGACTGGATCGTCGTCGCGAGCTCGAGCGGCGGGACCCAGACGGGCCTGACGCATGCCGTACAGGGAACGAAAACAAGAGTGCTCGGGATTCTTGCGGACCCGGAGCCGGGAATAGCCCAGGACTTCGCGGAGCTCGGCATTCGGCTCGACGCGCTCGTCGGATCGAGCTTGCAGCTTCCCCCCGCCGATTTCCTCGTCGACGCCTCCTACGTGGGCGACGGGTACGGCATACCGAGCGAACAAGGCAACGAAGCAATTCGCACTCTCGCCCGGCGTGAAGGCATTCTGCTCGACCCCATTTATTCTGCAAAGGCGTTCGGCGGCCTTTGCGATCTCACGAAGCGTGGAAAGATTTCCGGGAAGGTTCTGTTCTGGCACACAGGTGGCACTCCAGCGCTTTTCGCAATGGAATCGCCTATTTCGCCCTGAAAAACCCCTAGGACCCGAAGCGCGTTCTCATCATCGATTGTGCTGGCTTGCATGCTCGCGGCGGCGCTGATCTTTCGGGATAGCGTTGCGAGCTTCGAAACCTCTGCGCGCCGTCATCCGACCCATAAGGACCGGCACCCCCTACGGTGCGCGAGTTCTACCAGCGGCCCACGGAGCCCACTGCAGTTACGCTATAAAACACCGGAGCGCGGCTCGAGCCGGTTCACGGCTGATACCTGGGCGTCAACGTGAAGCGCGAACGGCCACGCAGCGAAGAGGATGACCGAGCCCCGATCTTACGCTTTGCGAGTGGACGCCTCGGATTTCGTGTCAGGCAACGCGAAAATCGATCCGGCCGTACGAGATTCGCCCCAACATGGGGTCGTAAAGGTAGCCGCCGAGCTGCTCCCGCAGCCTCGAAATCAGGGCTGAATCGGGTATCACTAACAGAATCCCAGCGCGTAGCCACGGGTGCCTTGCGCCTGCGATTTCAGGACGAATCTTGAAGCGCTACCTCTATCTCAGCGACGGCGCAACGTACGTCGGTCAACCGCTCGGCGCGGACGGCGAGGCGGTTGGCGAAGTCGTTTTCAACACTGGCATGACCGGGTATCAGGAGATCCTCACCGATCCGAGCTACGCCGGGCAGATCGTTCTTTTCACCTATCCGCTCATCGGCAACTACGGCATCAACGAGGACGACTTCGAGTCGGACAGAATCCAGCCGGCGGGACTTATCGTCCGGGAAGCGTGCGATGTCCCAAGCAACTGGCGGGCGACCAAATCTCTGCACCAGCTCTTAGAGGAGCGAGGCACGGTCGGCATTCAAGGGGTTGATACCCGGGCGATCACCAAGCACATCCGCACCGGCGGCGTTTCCATGGGCGTTGTGTGCAGTGATCTCGACGCAGGAAAGGCGGCGCTCGATAAGGCTCAGCTTTACGACGACGAGGATTTTGTTTTTGGGGTGACGACGGCCGAAGGGTACAAGTGGGGGCCGGAAGGTAAGGAGCCCTTGGACACCGCTGACGAGACTGGACGTGTTCGCCTTGCCGTCATTGATTGCGGGCTCAAATTCAACATCTTGCGCCGGTTCTATCGTTGGGGATGCTCGCCGAGAGTGTTCCCGGCAACCGCGACGGCCGACGAGATTCTGGCCTCCGACCCCGCCGGCGTCTTACTCAGTCCGGGACCCGGCGACCCCCGCAGGCTGGGCTCCGTCGTCGAGACCGTGAAAAGCCTGCTCGGCGAGCGACCGATTTTCGGGATTTGCCTCGGCAACCAACTGCTCTGTCATGCGGTGGGAGGCTCGACCTACAAGCTCAAGTTCGGTCACCGTGGCGCGAACCACCCGGTGAAGGACCTGGTGACAGGAAAGGTGACGATCACGAGCCAGAATCACGGCTACGCCGTGGACCCATCGAGTCTCGAAGGGACCGACGGCGAAGTGACGCAGATCAACTTGAACGATGGCACCGTAGAAGGCATCCAGATTCGCGGCAAGGACGCTTCCAGCATCCAGTACCACCCCGAAGCAGCGCCGGGGCCCTGGGATTCTCGCCCGTACTTCGGTGAGTTTGTCCGGAGGATGCGAGCGGGCTAGCCGACTGTTCCGACGGAGCTGGCTCCGGTGAGATCGGTAGACACCTTGGGATTCCCCTTATAGTGCACCGACGACGCCCCGCTCGCCGACACGCTCAGCGAGCCATCGGCCGCGACCGCCGCCTGGGACGCACCCCTGGCGTCGATCCTGACGTCGGTCGCCGTTAGCTTGGCAAGGTCACCGCGAGACGCCCCGCTCAGCTTCAGATCAACTTGCTCTGCATTGCCGGACAGATGTGCGTCGCTGGCGCCGGACAGTTCACCGCGAACTTGGTCTCCGCTCAGCGATTGTGCCGTGAGGGTGCTCGCACCCGACAGGTGCATCTCCAAGCCGCGCACCGAGCCGTTCAGGGTGACCTTGGAAGCTCCGCTCGCACCGACGAGAAAACTCTCTGCGTTCACGCCTGTCGCGTCGAACGTCGCTGCTCCGTGGATGTTCGCGGCAGAGAGCCTTTCGCTCGCGATCGTCACGCGGACGGGACGAGCCGTAGAGAACGATTGATCCGACCGAATTATCAGCGTGTCGTCTTTGACCTCGGTAGTGATCAGTGCGAGAACGTTGTCGTCGCCACTCAGCTCGCACTTCGGCGAGGATGCCGCTGTGTACACTATCTCCAAAGCTTGACCCGCGTCCACCTTGGAGAAGCTTCCAACGTGACGCACGTCGGTTACCAGATTCCCAGAGCCTCGTACGGACGGGCCGAGGACACTGCCCCCATGCATTATCGATAGTGCGCACCCTGCGAGCGCGAGCCCTGCCAAGGCTGCGATGGTTGTCTTGATTTGGTTATGCATGTTCGGTCTCGCTTCATCGTAACCGTACCATCACGGGCTCCGGGACCAATGGCCATGCACGGACGGTAATCTTCTTGCGATGACCTTCCAGGAGATGATTCGCCTGCTCGACGACTATTGGTCTGCGCAGGGCTGCTCGATCCTGCAGCCGTATGACATCGAGGTCGGAGCGGGCACCATGCATCCTGCGACCACCCTCCGGGTGCTTGGCCCGGACCCATGGAACGTGGCTTATGTGCAGCCTTCGCGTCGGCCAGCGGACGGCCGCTACACTCTGAATCCACAGCGAAGCCAACGCTACTACCAGTATCAGGTGATCATGAAGCCGTCACCCGAGAACATTGTGGATCTCTACATGGGCTCGCTCGACGCGCTCGGTTTCGACACGGGCAAGAACGACGTGCGGCTGGTGGAAGACGACTGGGAAAGCCAGGCCGCAGGCGCCAGCGGAGTCGGCTGGGAGGTATGGGTCAACGGCACCGAGGTTTCCCAGTTCACTTTCTTCCAGCAGATGGGCGGTATCGAATGCAACCCGGTGTGCGCTGAGATCACCTACGGTCCCGAGCGCCTTTGCCTAATGCTTAGCCGGCAAAGCTCCTTCTGGGAAGATCTGATGTGGAGCGACACCCTGAGCTACCGAGATGCCGATTGGCAGCTCGAAATGCAGAACAACGTTTACAACTTTGAGGTCGCCTCTACGGACTTGCTGTACAAACTTTTCGATCTTTACGAGGCGGAGTCGAAGCGCGTGATCGAGACTCCGGTGTATTGGGACGCCGGCCAACATATCCTCACGGCGACCAAACCGGAGGAGCTCCCACCGGCCGACCCACGGGAGACGGGGCCCCTTGCTCTGGTATATCCCGCGCTCGACTTGGCCCTGAAATGCAGCCACGTTTTCAACCTGCTGGACGCCCGCGGTGCTGTCGGCGTCACGCAGCGTGCGGCGTACATCAACCGGATCCGAAATCGCGTCCGGGCTTGCTGCCTCAAGTATGTCGAGCAGTTCAAGGTTGTCGAACCTGCCCGGTCCGCTGGCTGATCAAACGCGCTCGATACCGGCGCGTTTCGCGACCGGCACGACGAAGCGCAAGCCAGACCACGTTGCATCGATAGCGCATACCTTGTTGTCCACCAGATCTCTGGGCAGTGCGATCTCGCGGATATAGTCCTCGGTCATATCGGTGCGAACTCCCGAGGACTTCTTCGGCCAGGCGATCCATAAGCCTCCATCGGGGTGCAGGATCGCCTGAGCGCTCGGGAGACTTGCCTCGAAGTTCGCGCGATTGGGTGCGAACAGCAGAATAACGTCCCATAGGCCGGAACAGGGCACACTGTCTAGCGCGTCGACCGGTGTTATCCGAGCGATCTCGGAAACTACGGCAGCCGGCGCTCCGATGGCGAGAACACGCGAGCCGGGTTTTACGCCCAGCTTCTTGGGAAGCGGCGTGCCGGAATAGCCGGCGGGCTCAAAGCTCATAAATCGCCCTGTATTTCTCGTTCGCGTAGCGCAGCCAAGGCTTGGCGGTCATCGGCTCGCCGGTCACTCGGGTGATCAGCTCGGAGGGTGGATAGCGGCTCGCAAGCGCGTAAATGCGGGTCTGGAGCCATTCCAAAATCGGTCGGAACTCTCCGCGAGCCATGAGACCCTGGGGCTCCGGGATGTCTTTGAGTAGCGCCTCCCATATCTGGGCGCCGATCAGATTGCCCATGGCATAAGTGGGGAAGTAGCCGATCGACCCTCTCGTCCAGTGCACATCTTGCAACACGCCAACTGTGTCGGTAGGTGGAGTGATGCCGAGGTAATCGGCATATTTCGCGTTCCAAGCATCCGGCAGGTCCTTTGCAGTCACCTTGCCTGTGACGATCTCGACCTCGAGCTCGAAGCGCACCAGAATGTGCAGGTTATACGTCAACTCGTCCGCGCCGACCCGCACGAACTCGGGTCTGACGATATTGATCGCGCGATAAAACTCATCCAAATCGCAATCCGGCCTGCCGCCGAGCCGTGTCCTGAGCTTGGGGAGGAAATAGCTCCAGAAGCCGCGCGAGCGGCCGATGATGTTCTCCCACATCCTGGACTGGCTTTCGTGTACAGCTAGCGAAATGCCTCCGCTCAAAGGCGTCGTCTCCCATTTGGCCGGCGAGCCCTGCTCGTAAAGGCCGTGGCCCATTTCGTGGAACGACGACGACACGACGCCCTTGATGTGGTCGCTGGGCCTCGTCGTCATGCGGACGTCTCCTCGGTCGAATGTCGAGCAGAACGCATTCGGGGCGATGTCCAGCCTTCCTCGTCTGAAGTCGTAGCCGATCTCGGTGGCAGCGGCTTCCGTGAAGTCTCGCAGAGCGGCGCTGTCCCAACCTCCTCTCAGCTTGCCGTCGTCAACTTTCCTGCCCTTATCCCGGATCTCGCGCACGAGTTCGATGATCGGCCGTCTGATCTCGTCGAACATCGCCCGCGCAGAGGCATAAGTGGCCCCTTCCTCGAATTGGTCGATCAACGCGTCGTAGGGGTGTTGCTTATATCCCAAGTGGTCGGCGGTTTCTTTCGCCAGGTCGAAGAGCTGCTGAAAATGCGATTCCAAGGCGCCGTAATCGTTCACGGGCTTCGCTGTTTTCCAGATCTGGTACGCCTCGGATCCGATTCTTACCTTCCGGTCCACGAGCTCGGCGGGCAGTTTCGTTTCATGATCGACGTCTCGTCGGAGCACGCGAAGCATGGCCGCTTCATCCGAGTCCGGGTCTGTTTCCCGCTCGGCGGATTCGAGCATGCGGCGAAGGCCGTCCGACGTCAAGATCGCATGACCCCGGCTCGTCAGTACACCCAGGTGCGCCGCTCGAGCGGCCGCGCCTCCCGGCGGCATAAGCACCTGTTGGTCCCAACTCAGGAGTGAGCGCGCCGCACCGAGCGCCACGTAATCGCCGTAAAGCTCCATGAGGGATGCAAATGAGGACACGTTCGAGATTGTAACCCCGTGGAAAGACGGCGATAATAGCAACAGGCCCCAGCCGAAAGTAGGCGAGAGCCCGGAGGTCAACAATGGAGTTGCCGCAAAACCATAGCCATAATCACCACCTCGATTTTCTCGCCGTGACCGAAGCGGCTGCATTGGCAAGCGCACCCTGGGTGGGCAAAGGCGACCGGCACAATGCCGACGAAGCCGCATGCTCAGGTATGCGCCGCGTCTTGAACGAGCTCGAAATGTGCGGGACGATCTGTATCGGTGAGGGCGAGCGCGACGAGGCGCCCATGCTTTACATCGGCGAGACGCTCGGCAACGGGGACGGGCCGAACATCCAGATCGCCGTGGACCCTTTGGAGGGTACGAATCTGTGCGCAAACGGCACTCCCAATGCCATTTCTGTGCTCGCCGCCGTGATCGAAGGCGAGGGAACCCTGATGCACGCTCCCGATTGCTACATGGAGAAGCTGGTCACCGGAAAGGAGTGCAGGGGAATCGTGGACATCACCCTACCGCCGCGCGTCAATGTGCGGCTGATGGCCAAGGCGATGGGCAAGGATGTCGACGAGCTAATCATAGGAGTGCTCGACAGGCCCCGGCACGAAGCGCTCATCGGAGAGATTCGGTCGGCAGGGGCCCGAGTTCATCTCATCCCGGACGGTGACTTGTCGGTGGCGATCGCAGCATTGGATCCCGATTCAGGGGTGGACGCGCTGATGGGCGTCGGCGGCGCGCCGGAGGGCGTCATTACGGCCGCCGCCGTGCTGTGCTGCGGGGGTGAGATGCAGGCCCGGCTGCGATTCACGACCGACGATCAGCGCAAACGCGCACAAGACATGGTCGGAGGAGACTTGGATCGCGTATTCTCGACCCGCGACCTCGCCGACGGGAACGTCATGTTCTCAGCAACCGGGATTACTTCAGGCGATCTGCTCAAGGGGGTCCGATACCGGCGAGGGTATGCCCTGACGGACTCGATCATTATGCGCTGCAAGACAGGCACGATTCGCCGGATCGAAACAACTCACTTGCTTACCGCATAGCCTCGGTGACGGCGCTTGGGCCGGTGTTGGGGCCGTTGGGCCCTGACAGGCGCACCCACCTCGGATTGGGGCGGGTCCACCGTGTTGTACTGAAGGTACCCCTCGCCGGTCACTGTGATCAGATTCTTTCCGTCCGCGGTAAAGCACAGCGGCGAGCCGACGGAGCTTTGGTTATCGAGGTCCGCGATCTTGGCAAACGTCCTCGCGTCCCAGACTTTGACCGTGCGATCAGTAGAGGATGTGGCGATAAGCCGGCCGTTCGGAGAGAACGCGACGTTGTTCACCCAGTCGCCATGTCCTCGCAGAGTTTGGAGTTTCTCGTAGTGCTTAACGTCCCAGACGATCGCGTTCGCATCGCGGCCCGCCGTTACCAGCCGAGTCCCGTCGGGTGAGAATGCCACGTCGAAAACGCCCTGGTCTGAATGACCATTGAAGTATCCGATCACGGTCCCTTGGAGCGCGTTGTAGAGCCGTGTGCCGCCAATGCCCAAGAAGCCGGTCGCGAACAAGTACGGCGCGCGTGGGCTGAAAGTGGCTCCGTAGAAGTTCAGCCCGTGGCCGAGAATGTGCTCCGCCTCTTTCGGCTTGGGGCTCGTCAGATCGTAAATCTTGATCTCGTCGTCTTTGCCTGTGCTCAGCAGACTCGTTCCCGGCAGGTTGAAGCTGAGCTTTTCGATGCCTTTGGTGTGAGTTCGATATTCGCGGATCTTCTGACCGTTGTCCGGATTCTCGAGCCATATCCGCGCAGTCTCGTCGCCCGTGGCGACGGCCAGATCGTTCGGACTCCACGCGGCCGCGTACGCAGGGCCCGGATGGGTGGCCAGGTTGCGGACTGTCTGGCGCGTCCTCGAATCGATAATGCGCGCCGTCCCATCTTCCATCGTGGCGACGAACTTCGACCCGAACGGTGCGGACGCGAAAGCGATGGGTCTCAGCCCCTGAATGATCTTTCCGGGCGTAACGGTGATCGGTTGGGCGAACGCGAGAACGGCTGGCAAAAACGGCATAGGTTCCTCCCTGAATCCTGCTCAGAATACTTGACGGGCGGGATTGCCGGGCGAGTCGCTCGATTGGCTCCGAACCCCCTCGCAGCCCAGTGAGAAGGGGGCCCGCCGGGTACGCTTCTCGGAATCGAATGGAGTATCGCAAGCTTGGAAAATGGGGAATTCGCGTCAGCGAAGTAGCCGTCGGCGGCTGGCTGACCCACGGGCGATCGATTGGCGATGATACGACCTCGGCCATCGTTCGCAAGGCGTTCGATCTAGGCATCAATTTTTTCGACACGGCGGACGTTTATAACCGCGGTGAAGCGGAGACGGCTCTGAGCCATGCGGTTTCAGGGATTCGAAGGGAAGACCTGGTCATCGCCACCAAATGCTACTTTCCGATGAGCGACAAGCCGAACGATCGCGGGCTTGGCAGAAAGCACATCATGGAGTCGCTCGCCGCTTCGCTGAAGCGGCTCAAGATGGACTACGTCGATATCATGCAGTTCCATCGGTTCGACCCCGAAACGCCAATCGAAGAAACGGTGCGGGCCGCGGACGACCTGGTTCGGCAAGGCAAAGCACTGTACTGGGGTGTTAGCGAGTGGCAGGCGCATCAGATCGCCGAGGCGGTCTATATCTCGCGCTCGATGAACGCTCACCCCCCGGTGAGCAATCAGCCCGCGTACAACATGCTTCACCGATATATCGAGAAGAGCGTAGTGCCCGCGAGCGAGTCTTTCGGCATGGGACAGGTGGTTTTCTCGCCGCTGGCTCAAGGCATCCTAACCGGCAAGTACTTGCCGGGACAGCCTCCACCTGCCGGTTCGCGCGGCGCCGACGAGAGCTCGAACATGTTTATGAAGGATCAGCTCGGCGACGAGACTCTCAGCAAGGTGCAGGAACTCAAGAAGTTCGCCGAGAGCCAGGGACTGTCGCTTCCGCAGCTCGCGCTCGCTTGGTGCCTGCGGCTGCCGGGAGTAAGTTCGGTAATCATCGGAGCATCGAAGCCCGAGCAGGTCGAGGCGAACGCGTCGGCGAGCGGCGTGAAGCTCCCCGACGAGACTTGGGCGAAAGCTGAAGAGATTCTCTCGCGATGAGACGCTCTGGTTTTGTGACCGATCCCCTGACCTGCGACGTGGCCTCCTCCACGGTCCCAAAGCCCGCGCCCCGGGAAACGGATTTCGAGAAGCGGCGCGGAGTGAGCCGGATCGAGGTCCGACGCGGATTCGCGCAATGCCACGTTTCGCAAATTGAGCAAAACCTGATGTCGAGGCGGCTCGAGGCGTTGCGGGCAGTTGCGGAAGCCGGCGTCAGTATCGACTTCCTGAAGCTCACGCCATCTGGAATGTCATTCCTCGTGCCGGAGGACAAGTCGTCCGCGGTGGAGGATGCGTTGCGAGCCACGAATCTGCACTTCTCCGTGCGGAAGGGCCGCAGCATTGTGCTCGTGCATGCAGTGAACATGCGGGACGAGGAAGGGCTGATCGCCAATATCGTGCAGCTTGCGATCGGCTGCGGCACCACGATCGACCACATCGGCGACATGCACGACCGTATGCTTATGGTGGTGCCTACGTCCGATGCAGACCGCGTGGGCAAACACATTAAGACCTCGCTCGAGGCCGAGGAGCGCTTGGGCCGATGAGGGTCAAAGTGATGAAATTCGGCGGCACGAGCGTCGCCACGACCGATTCGAGGATGACGTCGGCCCTGCGAGTCATCTCCGCAAAGGAGCAGGGATTCAGCCCTGTGGTGGTCGTAAGCGCAATCGGGCGTCGGGGAGCGCCGTACGCTACCGACACGCTCATCAACGTTCTCAGGGAGATCGATCCGAGCGTCGAGCCGGACCCTCGGGAGCTCGACATGTTCGTCGCCTGCGGCGAAATTATGTCGGCAGTGATTTTCGCGCACACCCTGAAAACGCTGGGGCACCAGGCTCAAGCTTTTCGAGGCGGACAGGCGGGGATTCGCACCGACGGCGTTTATGGCAATGCCCGTATCACGAGTATCAATCCGGCAAGCGTTTTCCGCAGTATCGAAGCCGGGTTTATCCCGATTATTTGCGGGTTCCAAGGCGTTCACGTCTCGGGTGATGGAGCTCCGGGTGGCGAGCTGACGACCCTGGGCCGAGGCGGGTCGGACACGACCGGATCTGCGATCGGCGCGGCGCTAAAGGCGCACGCGGTCGAAATCTACACCGACGTCGACGGTGTCAAAACAGCCGACCCGGACGCCGTACCGGATGCGCCCACTCTGCGAAAGGTGACCTATGACGAGGTTGCGGAGATCGCACACCTGGGCGCGAAAGTAGTGCATCCCAGAGCGGCTGAGATCGCGATGCAATACGATATTCCGCTGTGGGTAAAGAACACCTTCTCGGAGGACGAAGGCACCGAAATCGTCAAGCGGGAAAAGTTTCCGGGCAGGCGCGTGACCGGAGTCACGCACACCGGGAAGATGGTGTATGTCCAGTTCGATCTTTCGAACGTTTCCGAACAGGACCGCGTGGAGCTGGAGCAGCGGATCTACGAGACCACCGCGCGATACAACGTAAACCTGTTCATGCTGAATTTGAGCCCGACGAGCACGGGCTTTGCCGTCCCCCGGGGCCAGTTCCCGCTGGTTCTCGACGTGTTCGACGGCCTCGTTATTCCCGTTGGGGAGTCCGAACGAAGGGTCCACCTGTTCCAGTTCGGCGCCCAAGCGTCCCGTGAAGTCGAGACTCAAGCCTCGCTACTGCAGGGCTTTGGTGAGGTGCGTAGGGTCGTAGCGGAGGTCACTGAAGGATGCACGATGGTCTCGCTCGTGGGCCACGACTACCTTCAGCAGCCTGGCGTTTTCCTGGCCGTGCTGACCACGCTCTCCGACGGTCAAGTAACCGTGCTCCAAACGAGCGACAGCGACTTTTCACTGAGCTGCCTGGTTCCGGAATCCGAAACGCTGAGGGCCGTGCGCCTGCTGCACGATAGGTTCGGGTTGGCAGAGGTTAGCTGATTGTTCGAACTTCCGGCGGGTCGGCCGGCGCTGATGGCGATCCTGAACGTCACGCCTGACTCGTTCAGTGACGGGGGCGCATACGCGGGAAACACAGAAGCGATCGACGCGGCGCTGCGGATGATCGATGAAGGCGCGGACCTGATCGACGTAGGTGGAGAGTCGACCCGACCCGGCTCTCATCCCGTGCCGGAGGACGTGGAGCGCGCTCGCGTGATTCCGGTGGTGGAGCGCATCGCATCGCGCGGCGTTGCAGTGTCTGTGGACACCTCCAAGCCCACCGTTGCTCGCGACGCGCTGCAGGCGGGGGCCCAGGTAATCAACGACGTCAAGGCTCTGCGCGAGCCGGGCATGATCGACGTTTGCGCCGATTCGACCTGCACGGTTTGCCTCATGCACATGCAGGGCGAGCCGGCGACCATGCAGCACTCGCCGAGCTACCAAGATGTGGTGGCCGAGGTCAGAGAATTCCTACTCGCCAGGGCTTCCGAGGCGCAAGCTCACGGCATCGCCCGTGATCGGATATGGGTCGACCCGGGTATCGGCTTCGGGAAGACAAGCTCGCACAATTTGGCGCTGATCAGAAACTTGGCGCAGTTCGTTGAAACTGGCTACCCCATTTTGTTAGGCGTTAGCAGGAAAGGTTTTATCGGCCGGCTGCTCGATGCCGAAAACCCGCCTGCCGCGAAAGATCGCCTGCTTGGGAGTATCGCACTCCAAGCGGCGGCACAGCTCTTCGGTGCTAGCGTGATCCGCGCGCATGACGTTCGGGAAGCGCGGCAAGTGATCGACGTTTTATCGGCTATGAGCCGAGAGGGCTCGTAAGAACCGTCGGGGTTGGGCTATCGTTTAAGCGGCTTTCGGAGGTATTGCGTGCATTCGTCCCGCTCGTTGCTGATGTCCCTCGCTTTGCTTGCGCCGCTCGTGCCGGCGACGGTCTTCTCACAGGTAGACCCTTCACTGCTTTCGGGCCTCAAGTATCGGCTGATCGGGCCTTTTCGAGGGGGCAGGTCCCTGGCCGTTTGCGGATCGAAGCAGCGCCCAACGGAGTTTTTCATGGGCGCCACTGGCGGCGGAATTTGGAAGACGACCGACTCCGGGGCGAACTGGTCCTGCGTGTCCGATGGCTACCTGGGCTCATCGTCCGTCGGCGCGATAGCTATCGCAGCTTCGAACCCGGACGTGATTTTCGCAGGCACGGGCGAGCGCGACATCCGAGGAGATATTTCCGAGGGCGACGGCTTGTACAGATCCGCCGATGATGGCAAGACGTGGACCCGCGCCGGCCTCGAGAACACGCGCACGATCTCGCGCATTCAAATCGACCCGTCGAATCCGGATGTAGTCTATGTGGCCGCGCTGGGGCACATCTATGGCCGAAATCCGGAGCGTGGCGTATTCAAGTCCTCCGACGCGGGCAAGACTTGGACCCGCGTGTTGTTCGTGGACGACCGGTCGGGCGCCGTGGACCTCGCCATGGATCCTGCGCACCCGGAAACGCTCTACGCCGCCACTTGGGAAGCGTGGAGAACCCCATATTCACTTAGCAGCGGCGGACCAGGAAGCCGGCTCTTCAAGACGACTGACGGAGGTAAGACCTGGCGCGACCTCTCTCGCGCGCCCGGTATGCCCAAGGGGGTCTTGGGAAAGATCGGCCTGAGCGTCTCGCCAGTCGATTCTAACCGAGTGTGGGCGAACGTCGAGGCGGAGGACGGCGGCATTTTCGTTTCCGACGACGCCGGTTCCACGTGGAAGCGCACCTCCGATGACCGTGAGTGGCGCCAACGCGCCTGGTACTACACGCACATTTACGCCGACTCGAAGGACAAGGACACCGTGTACGTTTTGAACGTCGGGGCGGGCAAGTCGACCGATGGGGGCAAGACTTTTCACGGCTTCCGGGCGCCGCACGGAGACAACCATGATCTATGGATCGCGCCGGACAATCCGGAGCGGATGATCGAGTCGAACGATGGCGGTGCTGCCGTGAGCACCGACGGAGGTCGGACTTGGACGGCCGAGGACATGCCGACCGGCCAGTTCTATCACGTTAGCGCCGACAACGACTTTCCATTCCACTTGCTCGGGGCTCAGCAGGACAGCTCTTCGGTGCGTATCGCGAGCGAAGGTCGAGGCGCGGGTATCGGGCCCACGGACTGGACATCCACCGCAGGAGGAGAAAGCGGGTTCGTCGTCGCCAAGCCGAGTAACCCTGATTTAGTTTTCGGCGGCAACTACGGGGGCAATGTCGAGGAATTCAATCATCGGACCAACGTGAGCCGGTCCGTGGACCCATGGCCGGACAATCCGATGGGCCATGCGGCCATCGATATCGAGGACCGGTTCCAGTGGACCTTTCCGATCGTATTCTCGCCGAACGACCCGAACGTCCTTTATACGGCGTCGCAGTACATCTACGAGACCACCAACGACGGCAATAGCTGGACGCGGATAAGCCCCGACTTGACGCGACACGACCCTTCGACGCTGCAATCCTCCGGCGGTCCCATAACGAAGGACAACACGAGCGTCGAATACTACGGCACGGTGTTCGCTCTGGCGGAATCGCCGGTGACGCCCGGGACGATATGGGCCGGCTCGGATGACGGCCTCGTGCACGTAACCCGAACCGGTGGTGCGAGCTGGTCCGATGTGACGCCGAAAAACATGCCCAAGTGGGGCCGCGTCAGCACGGTCGAGGCTTCGCCGACCGACGAGGGAACCGCTTATCTGGCCGTCAACAACTATCAGAACGACGATCCCGCGCCATACCTCTATCGCACTCACGACTTCGGCCGAACATGGACGAAGATCGTGAACGGT
>JAICWL010000063.1 GCA_025934835.1 Fimbriimonadaceae bacterium | reverse complement strand
GTGGCCGTGATGTATCTGGGTCGCATCGTCGAAGAGGGCCCTGCAAGCGAAATCTTTGCGAGCCCCAGGCACCCGTACACGAAGGCGCTGCTGGACTCTGCCCCAACTCTCGAAAAGCTGCTGCATCTTCCCGAACCGCCTGCGGGCGAGATTCCGGACCCGCGGACGCGGTTCCCAGGCTGCCGATATGCGGGCCGCTGCCCATACGCACAGCCGAACTGCCTGACCGACGATCCGGCCCGAACGGTCGAGGGCGATCGCTCCTATTTCTGCCACTACCCAATTCGCTAACGGGTACGGTTCGTGCATGGCAGGATCGCTTATTGGCCGCTGGGACTTGGTCGTTTCGAGCGCGTCTGAGTCCTACCCGAGCTGGCTCGAGGTCGGTGACGGTGTCGGACGATTCGTTGGGAGAGTTGGCAGCGCAAGGCCGCTCCGAGAAGTATCGGTACACGACGAGAGAATCCATTTTTCCCTCCCGCCGCAGTACGAAGCCCGGAAGGACGATCTGGTCTTCGAGGGCCGGTTGGAAGGGGGCGTGCTGAAGGGCACGACGACTGCCGAAGACGGCTCGGATCTGACATGGCGAGGAACGCCCGCGCCCGAGCTTCCGATTTACGAGCCGCGCTGGGGCTCGACGATATCTCTCATCGGAGAGGACCTTTCCAACTGGATTCCTCGAGAGACGAAATCGAAGAACAACTGGTCGATAGCCAACGGAGCCTTGGTCAACGGAGCGGTGGGCGCAGACCTCGTCACCCGGTCCAGGTTCAAGGATTTTCGCCTGTTGGCCGAATACCGGTACCCCACGGGGAGCAATAGCGGCATTTACCTGCGCGGGCGCTACGAGATGCAGATCTTCGACGACTATGGCGCAAAGCCATCGGTGGGCTCGAGCGCTGCCATCTATGGATTCCTGACGCCGAGCAAGAACGCCATACTTCCGGCGGGCGAGTGGAACCGCGCGGAAATCACGCTGATCGGTCGACATGTGGCAATCGTCTTGAACGGCGAAGAGGTTGTCCGAGGGGAGATCCCGGGCATTACCGGAGGCGCGCTGGATAGCGACGAGGGAACGCCAGGTCCCCTTTTCTTGCAGGGCGACCACGGCCCGGTGACATTCCGCAGGCTCGACTTGACTCCCGCGGAGTAGCCGCGCGGCAGCGCGGCCAGGTATGTGGTCCGCCATGCGCTCGGCGGCCGTCAGCGCGATTGGCCGGCGAGCGCGTAGTATTAAGAATCTAATGGCCGGCATCGTCGAGCTTCCCCCAGCGATCCCTTCGAGCGAAGAGACGCGCTTCGTGACGCCCGCCGATCTGCGCTACGACGGCAAGCTTGGCGAGTCCAGGCTTGTCGTCACCGACCAAACGGTTTACCGATTCGAGCTCACGCCGCTCGGCGAGGAGCTGGTTGCCGAGTTCGACCTATCGGAGCTTTCAAACCCGCGAGTCGAGGACTTGGTTGACGCATCGTCTCTAATCGCGGATTACAACGGCACGCCGGTCGAGCTGATCCGGGCAACTTCCAAGCGTGGGCTGCAGGTGGCCGGAGCCGAGAAACGTCTAAAGGCGCTGCTCGACGGAAGCCCGATGCCGGATATCGGCGACACGCTTCGGCTTTGCCCGAAGTGCTCTCGCCCGCTCCCCGAGAATTCCGATGTTTGCGAGGCCTGCATCAATCGGGGCAAAACGCTTCTGCGGATGTTCGACTACGCCAAGCCGTTCAAGGCGAGGCTGCTATGGGGCACCGCGCTGACGCTGTGCGGCACGGCGATCGAGCTGACGCCGCCGTATCTCACCATGAAGCTGGTGGACGACGTGCTCGAAAAAGGCCGCAGGGTCGAATTCCTGCCTCTCATCGGAGCTCTGATTGCCGCTTACTTGCTGGTGAATATCGTGCGGATGACCCGCGCGCGAAATGTCGCATACCTCGGCATGAAGATCACTGTGTCGATCCGGCACAGCCTTTTCGAGAAGCTTCAGAGCTTGAGCCTTTCGTTTTATGACAAGCGGAATGTCGGCTCGATCATGTCCAGGATGACGAACGACACCGGCCAGCTATACGATGTGCTGGTCGACGGCATACCGGTCGCTTTGAACCAGGGCGCGTTGATCGTGTTCATCCCGGCGGCTCTTCTTTGGGTCAATTGGCGCGTGGGCATCTGGGCTTTGGTGCCGATTCCGTTCGTATTGCTCGCAGTTCGCTGGTTCCGTCGGCGAATGCACCGCGTTTGGAGCCGGTTCCACCATCAATGGTCTCGCCTGAGCGGCACGTTGAACGGAGTCTTGCAGGGCACGCGGGTCATCAAGGCGTTCCATGCCGAGGATCGAGAGGTTGCCCGGTTCAATCGAAGGATCTCCGACCTCGCGAAGAGCGGGTACATCGCGGAGGGCTCATGGGCTACGTTCTTTCCGATCGTTCAGTTCACGATGGCCATGAGCACAGTGGTGGTTTGGTATGTGGGCGGGCGAGGCGTTCTCGGCGGCATCATGACGCTCGGTCAGCTCACTGCATTCCTGGCCTACGTCCAGCGCATGCAGGAGCCGTTGATGATGCTTCAGCGCATTATCGACTGGTCGACAAGGGCGCTTACCGCCGCGGAGCGCGTGTTCGAAGTCATGGATACGCCCGTCGACGTGGAAGAAGCGCCGGGAGCCGTTGCTATCGAGCGGCTGAACGGAGGCGTCCGTTTTCACGATGTGCACTTCGGATACGACAAGGCGCGCGAAGTATTGCATGGCATCGACCTGGATGTGGCGCCAGGGGAGATGATCGGTTTGGTGGGCCACTCTGGAGCGGGCAAGTCCACCATGATCAACCTGCTCATGCGGTTCTACGACCCCACGCAGGGGCAGATCGAGCTCGACGGCGTCGACCTTCGCAAGCTCAAGCTGGATGATTTTCGCCGGCAGGTTGGCGTCGTTCTCCAAGAGAGCTATCTATTCCCCGGCTCGATCCGAGAGAACATCGCCTATGGCCGGCCGAACGCGGCTTTGCAAGAAGTCATGGAGGCGGCAAAGGCTGCGAACGCGCACGACTTCATCGTGAACTTCCCGGACGGCTACGATACCTACGTCGGCGAGAGGGGCCAAAGGCTCTCGGGCGGCGAACGTCAGCGCATCGCGATCGCGCGAGCGATCCTTCACAACCCGAAGGTGCTGATCTTGGATGAGGCCACGGCTTCGGTCGATACGGAGACCGAGCGGATGATTCAAGAGGCCTTGGAGAGGCTCGTGGAAGGGCGGACGGTGTTCGCGATCGCGCACCGGCTTTCGACCCTACGCAACGCGGACCGTCTCTTGGTGATCAACGAAGGGAAGGTGGCAGAAATCGGGACCCACGACGAGCTGCTCGCGAACGAAGACGGCATTTATCGAAGACTCGTGGACATGCAGCAGCAGGTCAACAAGCTGCACGAGAACTTCGTTGGCATGCCCGCCGAGGCCTAGGCGATGCGTCGCCGTGCAACAATCCTCTCATGTCCTTCGGCCCCGCCCTCGTCGAGCTGATCGGGCGCATCTCCAACGAACCTAGCGGCGAGAAGTCGCTCGAAGAGATCGCCGAGTTCGCGTGCCGAGTCACCGGAAGCAGCAACTCGATGGTGGCAATTCTGAACGAGGAGCTTGGCTGCCTGGAACTGCTTTACGGCGCCGGCGAAGAGTTCGAGCGGGCCCGGGACAGCAAGTTTCGAGTCGACATCGGGCAGGAGGAAGGGATCGTGGCGTACGTGGCCGCGACCGGCTCGCCGCTGATCAGCGGCAACGTGGAGGAAGTCCCTAGCTATCGGAAGGTGTTTCCCACCACTCAAAGTGAGCTTGCCGTGCCCGTTCGAGACAGATTCGGCCGGATCGTCGGGGTATTGAATCTCGAGTCCAGCAACCGTGACGCGTACGGCGAGGATGCCCGCTCCGTAGCCGTGGGGCTCGCTCATCTGATTTCGGTGGTGCTCGACCGCATGGATCGGGCGGAGCGTGAGGAAGCGCTCATCGAAATCGGAGGAGCGTTGGACAGGGCTCAAACCGACGACGAGATGGTTCAGCGCGTTATCCGCGTGGCAGGCGAGGTTCTGAGGTTCCAAGCATGCTCGATTTTCCTGTTCGATCCGAACCGCGGCGCCTACGTGCTGCGCGGCACAACGGGAAGGCTGAAAGACGAGGTTGGCAAGCTGGCGTACCAAGCCGGCGAAGGGTGCACGGGCTGGGTCTGTGCGAACGGCCTGCCGATTCTGCTGCACGATCCGCAAACGGATCCCCGATGGCGCGGCAAGTACACCGAGGTTCCTTCCGATCAGATCGCGGGATTCCTCGCGGTACCGATTTCGGGCCGTTCGGGGCCGATCGGAGCGATTCGAGTGCTGAGGCGCAAGACGGACAATCCTTACCTTGACAACCGCTTCACCGACGACGACATGCGGTTGCTACAGGCTATCGCCGAACAGGTTTCAACCGGGCTCGAAAGCATGCGCAATCTGCAAAAAATCATCCGGGGCGAGCGGATGGCCGCCTGGGGAGAACTCAGCGCGAAGTCTTCGCACATGATCGGCAATCGTGTTTTCGCCTTGAAGGGGGATGTGAACGAGCTGAAGCACGTGCTCGCAGATGAGCAGCCGAGCATGGATAGCGTGCGCGAGCTGCAGCAGAGCATCGAAACGAACGTGATGCGGATCGACGAGATCCTGCAGGACTTCCGCGACTTTCTAACTGCGACGCAAATCAAGCGCGAGCCGACTGATTTCAATCTCTTGGTCAAGGAGACGGTGAGCGAAGTCTTTCCGAAGATGTCGGACGTGCGCCTGGAGTTGGAGCTGGACCCGGCCATTCCCACCGTTGAAGTGGACCAGCGCCGATTGCGACGGGCAGTCTCCGAGCTAATCGAGAACTCTCTGAATTATGTCGAGGGAGGCTTCATCCGCATATCGACAAAGCTGTCGTCCGGGGCCGAGCATCCCGAATCGCGGCTTGCCAAGTATCTCCGAATCGTGGAGGTCGACGTGGAGGATTCGGGTCCTGGCGTGCAGCCGGAGCAGAAGTCCCAGATATTCCAGCCGTTCTTTAGCGGACGAGTGAAAGGGATGGGGCTCGGCCTGAGCATCGTTCGCGGGATCGCCGAGGCGCACGGCGGAGAAGTGAAAGAGGTTGGCGCCAGCGGCTCGGGGGCTCAGTTCGTTCTTCTTCTTCCGGTAGGGGATTGAAGGGCTAATTAGTCGAATGCCGGCCAAAACTTGGCCCGCCGCCTGCTGCCTGCGGTCATTACCAGGAAAACCAACCATAATAGGTTTCGAGCCGATGTTGACTGGTGCCGCGCTGATCGTCGCTTCTATCTTGATGAAGCCTGCCTATCAGGCCGGCGTTGCTTTCACCGACCCTGAGCTGGGTCTCGGGCTGACCATCCCGAAAACTTGGGTGATCCAGCCGCCCAACAAGAAGTACAAGGATCGGACGATTATCGTTATGCCGATCCAGGACTCGTCCTCGACGGCTACCCTCGAACTCATCCGGACCTCGTTCAACGCTTCGATCGATCTCTGGCAGACGATCCAGCTTCGAGCGAACGAGCAGCTTCAGCGTCAGGTGGTGAGGCAATGGCAGCAGGAAATTCTGGGAGTGCCGATGCTGCTGACCCGCATCGATTACAACGAACGGGGATCAGCCATGTCGGGCCTGGTCGGGCTGTTCTACACGCAAACCCCGTACAAGCTGAACTTCCGGCTGTCCGCACCCGCGGCCGATTACGATAAGGCGGAATTCGAGTTCAACAACGTGCTGGAAACCTTACACACGCTGGATGGCTCGCTCCCCAAGGAAGAGGACCCGACGCGCAAGGTCGAGGCCGTTAAGCCGAAGAAGAAAGATCCCGACCATCCGGACGCGCTGCCGGACGACCCGGGTCCAAAAATTCGAAAAACGGTCGCCGTGCCGAACGCGCGCACGATCAAGCCGCCCGTCTCGGTGCCGATCACAGTCTCCGATCGGAAAGGTGCGCTGTATTTGCCTGCACGCTGGAAAGCCTCCGCGCAAGACGGCAACGCGCTCACGCTCACGGGCCCGGAGCCGGGCCTATCCGTGGCGGCAAAGCTTTACACCACTCTGGACTCCGACCCGCCCGGTGACGCCATCCAGAAGATTGCCGCGGCCAGTCTCCCAAGCTTCGATAAGGTCGCCATGCGGCAGGACTCCGTCCCAACCGAAAACCGCGCCGGAGGAACCGTCTGCACGATCTGGCGCGACGGCTCGGATTCCAGGGGTCCGCTGCACGAGTTCATCGGCTACGTTCAGAATGGCGACATGTACGTGGTGCTCACATGCAGCACGTCCGGAGGAAAGGACGCCGCCGCCTTCCGCAAGGAGCTCGACGATCTGATCGCCATGACGACCATCGAGCCCGCCCCTTGATCATCGCCTTCAGCACTTCGAGCCCGATTGCGGCTGTGGCGCTCTTCGACATGGATGGCGCCCTTCGCTGGAACGGAGAAGAGGAAGCGGGGCATAGAGCCGGCGGAGCCTGCCTTGGGATGCTTCAGCGATGCCAGGAGGAAACCGGCGTCGGCGTCGAGCGGGCCAGACTTTTCTTGGCCGATCTCGGGCCGGGAAGCTTCACAGGGGTGCGCGTCGGCGTTACGCTGGCCAAGACTCTGGCATATTGCCGGGGCGTGCCGGCCGGTGGCGCCACGGCGTTTGATCTGATTTCGACAGTCGACGCGGTTGCCATCCCTTCGAAACGCGGAGAGTTTTACTTTCGCGAGCCTGGCAAGCAGCCGGCGCGCGTGTCTACCTTGCCGGAGACCGACGTGCGAGGGTATGGGTTCGGCGGCCAGGATGAGCGGCCCTCGGCCGCGGCGTTCGCACGGCTGATAGATCGCATTGTTCCGGCGGCGCCGGAACAGCTCAACCCCGTGTATGTGGCGGAACCGAGCATCTCGACGCCCAAGAAGCCTTATCGGAGCGAGAGCGATGGCTAACGTCGACCGGTTCGACATCCGCGCATCGGTGCCGCTGTGCCCATTTACGACATTACGCGCCGGGGGGCCGGCAGAGCTATTCACGATCGCACGCTCGGCTACGGAACTGGCGAACGTTGCCGTGCATGCCCAATCCGAAGGTATCCATGCGATGGTTCTCGGTTGGGGGAGCAATGTGCTTCCCTCGGATAATGGCGTGCCCGGGCTTGTGATCTTGAACCGCGCCCGCCGGATCGTCATCGCTCGCACAGGCGAAGTCGTAGCCGATTCGGGATGCGGCTTCCAAGAGTTGTTCGTCAAGACTGCGCAGGCGGGCTTGCGGGGCTTGGAGTTCGCCGTGGGAATCCCGGGCACGCTTGGGGGCGCTCTCGTGAGCAACGCCGGCGCGTACCGCAGCTGCGTCTCGGAGTTCTTGACAGGCCTCCAAATCGTGGAGAACGGCAAGCTGTCATGGGTCGAGCCGTCGTGGATGCAGTTTTCGTACCGAGATTCGCGGCTGAGACGGCCAGACGCGCCGCAGGCGGTGCTCGTTAACATCGCGATGAAGCTTCCGCGCGGCGTGCCGAAACAGATTTACGACGAGGCGAGGGAGTATCAGCGCCAGCGAATCTCGAAGCAGCCGCCCTCGCCCAGCGCAGGAAGCTTCTTTAAGAATGTGAACGACAAACTTCTAGCCCAGTCGCTCGAGAGGCTCCCCGACCCGCTCAAGATTGCCGGGGTCGTGCCTGCGGGGTTTCTGATAGAAGCTGTCGGCCTGAAGGGGCACCGTCACGGCGGCGCCAGGCTGGGTGTGAAACACGCGAACTTTATCGTAAATGTCGGCAACGCCACCGCCACCGAGATTCGCGAGCTTGCGGGGTTCGCCAAGGCGAAAGTGCATTCGAGATTCGGCGTCGAGCTGGAGGAGGAAGTCCTCTACCTGGGAGACTGGCCCGAATTCGATGCACGGAGTTGAGCGGTCAGCGGCTAGTTGGACGCGCCGTCGAGTGCGTCCGCGCGAGCCCTCACAGAGTCCGGGACCGTGAGCATGCCGCTGTCGTAAAGCTGCAGGACCGCGGCCATCGTCACTGTGACCGTCAGGCTGGCGAGCAGCACGCTCAAGGCGAAACGAAGCACGCCGAGTCCGTGCCGTCTGGCGAATCGATCTTGGTCGATCATGCGCCTGCGGATCCGATCGCGCGAGTCCCTGGGAGCCAGCATCGGCGCATATCGGCGCAGTCGTTTGAGGACCGGGCGCCGCATCAGCCACAGCATCGCCCACCAGAGATTGCGGGCGAGGTAATTGGCGAGCGCGCTCATGACTGATTAATTCTACGTACAGAGCCGTCGAGCGGATCGGCTGTAAACTGGCCGCGTGATCGCCGCGAACCGGGCTCTGTTCGATTGGATCGACCATTGGCCCGGATGGCTTGCGCCACTGATGCGGTTCCTTAGCGAGGCCACGAACTATCTTTGGTTCAAGATCCTGCTCGCGTTATTGGTGATCTGGATGATCGCCTTTCGTCCGAACACCAGGCGTGCGGCCATACAGGCGCTCATAGCCTTTCCGATCGCGAACGGAATGACGGACCTTCTGAAAGCCTTCGTTCCGGAAAACCGGCCGTATCAAGACATCATCCCCGGCATTGTCGTGCGGCTCGGCGAAGCGCCCAGCCACGGTACAGCGTCTGCTCACAGTGCCAACATGGCCGCGGTAGCATTCGTGTTCACCTACCAACTCGGCTGGTGGGGCGTTCCATGGGCGGTGATCGCGTTCGCGGTCGGATTGTCGAGAATCTATAACGGAGTTCACTACCCGTACCAGGTCGTGCTCGGCTGGCTGTGCGGGATTGTCGCCGGGCTCGTGGTCACAAAGACCTGGGATCAAATCGTCCGCCGACGAAAGAGCGTTAATGTTGACGAAGCCGATGGAATCCAAGCCACTTAGACCGCATCAGACAGCCCTGGTCTCCGCGGCCGTGGCGGCAGCCGTCGGCTACGCAGTGCCGATCGCGCACCTCTTCTTGCTGCCGTTGCAGTACCTGAACACGCACATCCACGAGCTCTGTCACGCGATCGCCGCAATCGGCACGGGCGGCGATCCGGCCCAGATCCTCGTTTTCGCAAACGGCAGCGGCGTGACCCCGGTTTCGGGCGGATTGCTGCCGCTCGTGGCGTCGGCAGGCTACGTAGGCGCCTCGCTGATCGGCGGAGCGATTATCCTGCTTGCCCGGACGCCTGAGCGCGCAAAGACCGTCCTCCGGGTATTGGCGGGAATGCTCGCGTTCTCGATGCTCGTCTGGGTCCGGGGCGACGTGGTCGGCATCATCTCAGGAATCGCGTGGATCGGCATCCTGTGGGCTCTGTCGAGCTATTTGAAGGGGATGTCCGTGCTCTTTGTGACCCAGTTCATCGGGCTCCAGCAGTGCCTAAACGCGCTCGGATCGATGTACACCTTGCTGCAAATCAGCGCCTATCCGAGCGCGGACAGCGACGCTAAAGTCATGGCGAGCGTCACGCACGTTCCGTCGATGTTCTGGGCTCTCGCTTGGACGCTGTTCAGCCTCGTGGCGATGGCGCTTACTCTTCGGAAGGCGTGGAGCTCGACCCGGGCCGGATAACCGGTATCGCCTCTCCGAGATCGATGTGTCCCAACGAGTCGATCGGCTCGCCCGAGTGCATGAGCTGGACCTTGTCGATGTCATCGAACTGGCCCATAACGCGTTGCAGCGCTTCGACCACCTGTCCTTCCTCGGTGCTGCCGAAGCCGTGATCTACGAACGCCGAGTTCAGCTCGAGCAGGGCGGTGCGGTTTCTCACGTCCACGCCGAGCACTTTGGCTCCTTCACCCACGCTCATCGACTTCAGAGCCTCGTTCGCCAAATAGGCCTTCGGGTCGGCTCCGTCCGGCACCTGCGGCGCCGGCTCCGAAAGCTCCACCTTGCCGCTCTTTACGACCGGCAGGAAGAAGGCAGGGGCCCGCTGTGTCGATTCGGCCACCTGATCGTCGTTTCCGGTGACGCGAGGATGGCTGATGCGCGGATTGGGCGAGCTTAGCGGAGGATTCGCGTCGCGCCGAAGCGCCGTTGGCACCCGGGCAGCGTCGGGCGTGTTCCGCACGTATTCGGCGAGTGCTCCGAGGCCGAGCGCGGCGACGAGGAACACGAGGAAGACGATTTTATTGCTGGGGCTGCTACCCGCTGATTTTGGCATCGCCCAAATACTCCTTGATTCCCTTAACCACGGCAGATGTGATAGCGTCCCTAAATTCGTCTGTAACGATCCTTCGCCTGTCTCTAGCACTGTCTACGAACCCCATCTCTAGGAGCACTCCTGGCATCTGCGTGTTTCGCAGTACCGAGAAACCGGTTCGATAGATAACGCCGTCCGACTTCGCGCCGTCATTGGCAATGCCCGAGACCTTGGCGATTTCGCGCTGAATGCATTGGGCGAGCACCATGCCGGTCGCTCGGCCCAGATGATGGTAAGTGGTGGCGCCAGACTGTCCGTGGCCGCCGCTGGAATTCGTGTGGCATGAGATGAAGAGGTCGGCGTTGGCCTTGTTCGCCATCTGCGCGCGAGTGTCGAGCGGAATGAACACGTCCGAGCTTCGCGTCATGATGACGGTTGCTCCTTCGGCGGAGAGCTTCGCGGCCAAGACCTTCGCCATCGCGAGGTTCAGCGACTTTTCGAGGACGCCGCCGGCGTGCGCTCCCTGGTCGTGTCCGCCATGACCCGGATCGACGACGATGATCTTGCCGGCGAGCTTGCCGTTGCCGACATTCGGCTTAATCAGAACGATGCGTGCGCCCGAATCGTCCGGGTCGACTTGGGCTCCCATCGGCCTTGAAAGCGCGAGAGTCAGAACCGTGTCCTGACCATCGATTCGCGAGGTGGCCAAAGCAGCGTCCGATCCGAGGCGAAAATCTTGGGGCAGGGAGAGCGTTACGCCCGGGATCCGGACTTCCAGAGTCACTGGGTCGGGAATTCGAAAGGTCACCTGGCCGTGCGTCTGACCGCGAAGGTCGATGTACATATCCGTCTGCGACGGATTGTCCGACTGCAGGGTCAGACTCAGGACGCCGGGCGAGGGAAGCGGCGCGGTGTTCGCGGGCGTCGTCGCCGGCTGCTGAGGCGCCGCTGGGTCCTCGTTCAGCACCGGCGCGGCGTCGACCGACATGTCGAACTCATGCGTCTCGTCGAGCTCCTTCTTCGGGGTGTCCGGAATGAAAGGAGTTTCGACGATGATTCGGGCGACGTCCGGCTTGTATTGGATCAGCCTCGCGCCTTCGCCGATGCGGCGGTACGTGTCCTTGGATATTCGCGCTCCCTGGATATCCACGATAAGCCGGTTCGGTTCTTCCATCGCGAAAATGTGCGTCTTGATCGCTAGGGAAGCTTCGAATTTGAGCTTGCTGCGGGAAACTTCAACGCTCTTCAGATTCGCGAGAACTTCGAGAGTGTCGGCCCCGAGTAGCCACTGGCTCGATGCTCCGATTTGATCCAGCGCCATTCGAATAGGTACCGTTTGGCGTCCGGCGATCGACCGGGTGGGAACGGTGAATCGATGGCTCTCGGCGGTGAGGTCGGCTAATTCGCCGTGGACTTCTACTTGCCAGCCCCAATCCTTGAGCGATTCGATCGGGACGAAGCATTCGTCGCCAACCCGAAAGGCGCGCTGAGGGACCGAGTCGTGGTAGGTGTACAGCACGTCGGCAGACCGGGTCTGCGCGACCGCTGCAACCACCATCACCATCCATGGGATCAGGGTTAGCAGGGCTCGCTTCATGCTAAGATTTGGCCAGTGTACACTCGTTCTCTGAAGTCGAGGGCTCGTTCGGTGCGGTAAAGCACGCAACATTTACTTGGAGACTTCCACATTTCGGGCGGTTAGCTCAGTTGGTAGAGCGCCTCGTTTACACCGAGGATGTCGGGGGTTCGAGTCCCTCACCGCCCACCATAGAAGTTGGCAATGACGCCCGCCAGCTTCAGAGGGTTCAGTATTTTTACTGGGCTGCCGGCGCAAATGCGACCGCGATAGATTGCCAGTTGAAGCAATTGCCTGTTTCCTCGCGTGCCCAAACAGTTGCCAGGGAATCGCCCGATTCGCCACGGAACAAGGCAGGCGGAGGTAGGCGCATAGACTGATTTCCGCGCCTAGTTTTCTTCAGATGTATCTCGTAAGTTTGTTCGAGAAAGATGGAATTGTGGAGGCGAGCTTGGGCGGGCGCGTCACCGCCGGAGAGATCGATGTGTTCGGGACCGAGCTGATCGAGCTTCTCGAGGCGTTTTCGTCGCAGCCCTTTTCGATGCTTATCGATTATTCAAAGGCGAACCCGCTCACAGGCGACGCCGTGACCGCGCTTGCGCGGGTCAAAGACGAATGCTTTGAGTTCGGCGCAGTCGAGATCGTTTCGGTTGTGAACGACGAGCAGGACCTCGTGACGCATCAGACGATGCGGCTTCAAGAGGTTTTGGAAGGCAAAGAACGATTTGTAGCGGATCCGGCCCAGGCGAAGCTCAAGAAGCATGAGCCGGCTGCCATCCGTCTTGCGGCCTAGATTCTTCTAGCGTCCGTCAAGTCCATCGACGTCCAGCTTCACGGACCGGGGCTGGGCGTCTTGGGGTTTATCCTTGGTCCTGGGCGATCTGGATCTTGTCGACGACGGTGTCCACGCCGACAACGTCGTTGGCGGTCTCGATCACCTTGGATTTTTCCTCTTCGGAGCCCACGTGGCCGCTGATCGTTACGGTGGCCTCCTTGGCTTCGACGTGCAGGCCCTTCACGTCCACGCCTTTCCGAAGGCTGAGAGCGGTGTACACCTTTCCGGCGACGCTCGCGCTGTCGAGCGCCTGACCGGCATGCTGAGCTAGCTGTTGCGTATCGTTGCGGAGGTGGCCGACGTCTTCGGAATTGCAGGCGACGAGCGCAAGCGGCAAAAGGATCCAGGCGATACGGGTCATTTCAACTCTGAAACGCTCTCGGGTGGGGCCGGTTGCGATTCATGGGCATTTCGGACCTCCCGCCTTGGAATCGTGGGCCTTGTTAGCTGCGCGTTTGCACGCCGACTGGTCCTCGGCGTCGCAAATCGTGCGCAGCATCTTCGCCAAATCGGCTTCGGACTGGCCGATCACAGCAAAGAACTCGGCCATTGCCGGCCGGACGACCGACTTTGCCTCGTCGAGAATGGAGCCGCCGAGGGGCGTCAGGCTGATGCAGCGCGCCCGAGCGTCGTCGGGATGCGATCGACGCACGACGAGCCCCTTGTCCGACAGGCTGCGGATCACCTGGGAAGTCATGTTCTCGTCGAGTTCGGCGAATCGCACGATATGCCTTTGCATGACGCAGCTTTCGGTGGCGCCAAGCCGCGAAGCAGCCGAGAGGATTAGGAACTGGACGTGCGTGAGGCCAAGCGGCTCGAGAGCGCGCCGAACTACTCTCTGCCATGCATTCCCGGCGCGCCAGAGCTGGTACGCGGCGTTCGACTCGAGGTCTTGAACTGCCTGCTTGCATGGCACTTTCGTTTCCATGATCAGCCTCGCGTCGTAATCACGGCCGTCGCAGAGAGCCCTGAGTGAAGCTTTTCGATTCCGGGTTGGCCAGGATCGATCACGATTTTGACCGGAACCCTCTGCACCACCTTCGTGAAGTTTCCGGTAGCGTTGTCGGCTGGCAGCAGCGCGAAAGTCGAACCGGTGCCGCTGGCGATCGAATCGACGCGGCCCTTGAACTTGATCCCTGGAAGCGCGTCGACCTCGACCTCCGCGTACTCTCCTGGCCGAATGTCTGAGATTTGCGTCTCCTTGAAGTTCGCCTCGACCCATGGCGCCGAATCGGGAACGATCGACATTAGGGGCTGGCCCGGCTGAAGCTGCTGCCCGACTTCGACCGACTTGCGACTGACGATTCCTGCGACCGGCGCGCGGATAACTGTTCGCTGAAGGTCGATCTTGGCTGCGTCGAGCGCCGCTCGAGCCTGCTGAACCTTCGCTTGCGCCGACTTGGCTGCTGCGGAAGTGATATTGACCTGGGCAGGAGCCGTATTGGCCTGTTGAAGCTTTGCCTTCGCCTGTTGCGATAGCGCTTTGGCGGCTTCAACTCCTTGGTGCGCGGCGGTGACGCCGGCCGCGCCCTCGGTGACCTTGGCCTGGGCCGCGTGGGCTGCCTGCACGGCCGCGGCAAGCTGCGCACGGGCGAGAGTGATGGCATCCTGCGCCTCGCGCCTCGCCTGCTGCGCCGAAAGCGCTTGGGATCGGAACTGCTCGACCGTAGCCTGCGTGCCGGCCACCTGCTGGTGGGCAGCCTCGGCCTGGGCTCGGGCAGTGGCTGCCGCCGTCGCCTTCGCATCCGCCTCGGAGCGGCTGATTGCGCCCTCTGACGCCAAGGTTTGAGCGCGCTTGGATTCGGTTGCGGCATTCGCCGCGGCGGCGTCTGCCGCTGTGGCGTTCGCCTGCGCGGTCTTAACACCGGCCTCCGCCGTTCGGACCTGCGATTGCGCGGCCAGGACGTCGAGGTCCGCTCGTTTGGCGCTCGTGATCCTGGATTGGACGGTGCTTGCCGCGGCTTGCACGTTCGCGTTCGACCCGGCCTCTCCCGCTCGAGCCGACGCGAGCTCCGATTCAGCCTTGGCGACATCGGCCAGCGCGTTTCCGATGCCGCTTTGAGACTGCGCCAAGCCCCCCTGCGCTTCGGCGATTTGCGCGCCGCCCGTCTGCGAAGTCAATCCGACTTGAAGTTGCGCGCCGAGCGCGCCGGTCTTCGCTGCGGCCAGGTTCGCCTCGGCTTGCTCGACAGCGGAGCGGAACGTGGAGTCGTCGATCTTCACGAGCACTTGGCCGGCCTTGACATGCTGGTTCTCCCCGACGAGCACTTCGGCGACCGGGCCCGAGATTCGTGGGCTCACCGGCACGAGGTCGTTCGTTACATAGGCATCATCCGTCGACGCGTGCGATTGGTTGAAACTGTAAGTCCGATAAGCGTAAGTCCCAGCAACCAAAGCGAGCACCGCCACGACGGCGATGAAAAACGGCTTCCTGTTGGGCTTCGGCGGCTCAGGCGGCGGCTCATGAGGGGCCGGTGGTGAAGTTGGGCGCTCTGTCGTGGTGGGTTGTGCCATAGCGTTCGGAATGCTATTCACTATACGCGCATAGCGAATGGATTGTCTGCACGTATCTTGGGCGATTTGACCACCGCGAATGATCCGGCCCCCGGCGGTGAATCGCGCCTGAGGCCGGAAGTTGTTATGAAGGAGACTCAGCGGCCTTGGTCGGCCGGGTCGCCGTAGGGGTCCTCACTGGCCGGCCGGATGCCGGAGCCGCCGGCTGCGCCGGCAGGATCGCCGTACGGGTCCTGGCTCGCGGTGCGAATGTTGCTGGCGCCGGCCATGCTTCCCGGGTCGCCGTATGGGTCCTGGCTGGCGGGCAGCACACCCTGGCTCTGAAGCTTCTGCTCGTGCGCTCCGAACAGCCCCTCGATTTGGCCGATCAGTCCGCTCGGATCGAAGCCCGGTTGGTGCGGGGTGCTGGGGTCGTTGAATATGGCCTGCTTGACCTGCTCCAAAAGTGAATTAAGCATCTGGCTACCTCCTACTGTCCTAGGTTGTCGGAAGGGTCGGACCCGACTCCAACAAGATCCTTGCCGGTTTGGCTGTTGTCGTATCCCTGGTATTGGCTGTATGCCTGGGCCTCGCCGGCCGGCACCTGGATGCCCTGGCTGGGTGGCGTCACCCAATGAGCCCGATGGTTGGCGTCGCGGTAATAGACGCGGCCATTCTTCGACAAGTAGTACTGTACACCGGTGGGCTCTCCGGCAACTTGCGCGTTCTGGTTCGCTTTATGCTTCTTGTAGATGTAGTACAAGGCGGCCGCGCCGGCCAGAAGGACGAGCTTTTGCTTCGTCGACATGCCGTGCCGCTGTGGCTGGCTTGTAGTAGCCGGTCCAGAGGGCACAGAGTTGTCTACAGGCGGCAAGTTCGATTGGTCGTTGCTTCCTCCGCTGCCGCATCCTGCGAGCATCGGCGCCGCCATCGCGGCACAGGCAATGATCGCCAATCGTTTCGAACGGATCCAGTTACGAGACTCTTTCATAACAATCACCATCATCTACACGCCGGGAGAATTGGCACGCACACTCTCCCGGCACAATCCCCAGGTTGCCCTGGTGGGTCGAGTGATCGTACCACGGGAACTTTCGCGGCGGTAATCTCGCCCAGTTGTGGGGGTTAATCCATGAAACCGTATGTCATCGCAGCCGCATGCCTCGCACTTACCGGGGCTGCTTTCAGCGCGACACCGAAGGCGTCGCTGTATCAAACGGGACTTCAGGATCTGGTCGATACCGCTATGGCGACCCACCGCTTCGATACGTTCCTTACTTTGCTTAGGGAAAGCGATTTAACGTTTAACTTTAAAGATACCGGGCCGTTTACCGTGTTCATGCCTACCGATCGAGCGTTCGCCAAGATGCCACCGGGGACTCTGCAGCGCTTGCGAGATAATCGGGGGGCTCTAAGAAACCTGCTCCTGTATCACATCGTGCAGGGCTCCTACCGTGCCGAGAACGCCGTCAAACACAAATCGATCGATACGCTTGCGGGGCCGCCGCTTCCGTTTGCTATCGTCAATGGGCATGGCATGGTGGGCAACGCTCACTTTGTGTTGACAAACGTGGCAACGAAGAACGGCATGCTGCAAGGCATCGACACCGTGCTGTCCCCTCCCAGCGATTAGCCGACCGATGCTGATCGACACGCATTGCCACATCCACGACCGCGAGAAGTTTCCCGAGCCGGGCGTCGCTGTCGAGGAGGCTAGCCGCGCCGGCGTCGAGCGGATCGTCGTGGTGGGCGTCAATCCCGAGGATTGGGAGAACGCCATCGAACTTGCGGAGCGGTTCGAGCAGGTCTTCGCGATCGTCGGATGGCATCCGAACTACACGGCGGACTACGCGCCGGGCTCGTTAAACGAGCTTGTGCGGATCATGGCTCATCCGAAAGTGTTGGCTCTCGGCGAGATCGGGCTCGACTACCATTGGAGCTACTCTCCGCGCGAAACACAACTGCGCGCTTTGCGCGACCAGCTTGAGCTTGCCGCGGACCTCGGTCGCCCCGTCGTGTTTCATGCTCGCGACGCGACCACCGATCTGCTCGACCTTCTGGAGAGCGGCCCCGCCGTGCAAACCCTGTTCCATTGCTTCATGGGCAGTGAGGAAGACGCACTGCGGGCAGCCGAGATGGGCTCCTACTTTGGGATCGACGGCCCGATCACGTACAAGAGATCGGACGAGCTTCGGCGCATCGCCGCGCTTTTGCCGCCTGAGCGCCTGGTGCTGGAGACGGACAGCCCGTACCTCTCGCCCGAGCCGTACCGAGGCAAGACGAACCAGCCCGCAAATCTGACATGGATCAATTTGACGCTATCTCAGGTTCTCGGCATGCCTTCCGAGGCTTGCGCCGAGATGACGTCCGCGAATGCCGTGCGGTTTTTCGGCTCACGGCTCGCCGAGCCGCTCAGCGCCCGTACATGATGACTTCGCTCAGCGATGAGTCCGAATCGATCGTGCCCCCCAGGATCGCTCGCCGAATCGTGCCTGCAACGCTCACTCTCGCACCCGGCAGAACCACGGAATCCTCGATTTGCTCGCACTCGAGACGGGAACCCGCGCCCACCACGACGCTGGGCCCGATCCGACCTGAGACCTGCGCGTCCGCTGCTACCAACGACTTGCCATCGGTGAGAAACGCGCTCGTAGCGAGAAACGAATCGAGCGTGCCCGTATCGAACCAGACTCCCTCGTAGATGCCGGCGAGGACCGTCTCTCCCCGGTCGATGAGCATTTGAATGGCGTCCGTGATCTCGTATTCGCCGCGTGCGCTGGGGGGCAGGTCGGGAAGCACGTCCCATATTTGCGACCGGAAGAAGTAGAGCCCTGCCATGGCGAGGTTGGATTCGGGATGCTCGGGCTTTTCGACCAGCTTGACGATCCGCTCGCCCTCGGTGTTGGCCACTCCGTAGCGCCTTGGGTTCTCGACCACTTTTACTATGTTGAGGTTTGCGCAGCCGGATTCCAAGAACCGCTGAGCATGCTTAGCGAAGCCCTCCGAGTACACGGCGTCGCCGAGATAGAGTGCGAACGGCTCCCCGCCCACGAACTCCCGGGCGAAGCCGACTGCGTGCGCAAGCCCTTTGGGCTCGCGCTGCCGGACGTACGTGAGCTCGACTCCGAACTCCTTGCCCGAGCGGAGGGCGCTGCGAATCTGTTCTTCGGTCTCACCGACGACGACGCAGATATCGCGAATGCCGATCTCCTTCAGCCGATCGAAAGCGTATTCGAGCGTTGGCCTGTTGGCGATCGGAAGGATCGGCTTTGGAATAACGTGAGTGACCGGATAGAGGCGAGTGCCTTTACCGGCCGCGAGAATGACTCCCTTCATAGTGCGAGGTCCGTCGGGCGTGCAGAGTTGCCGTATCGTGAGCAATTTGCACTGCTTCGAATCATACATTGCTGCGGTACCCTCGAAGCAAATGACCGGCCTCAGGATGAAGGCTGGGTTTGGGCTAGCTCTAGTCGCCGCCTCCCTCGCAGGATGCCATCATCGGGAGCCCGTTCCTTTCCCAACTTACTCATTTACCATCGAAGCTCCCGCCGCTGCGCCTACGGGTGGGTTCGCCCGCTACGTGGCGGCTAGCGACGACGTGGAATCGAAGGAAGCCAAGTATATCGATCGGACCACGTTCACGCCGGGCATGAAGAGCGCCGTGATAGCAGGCGCGGCCCCAGACATCGCTACGATTGCCAGCGCCTCTTCAGCGCCGGTCGAGTTCGCGTTTGCTCCGCATGCGCCATTCTCCGCCGAAAAGCACACGCAAGGCTGGCGGCTGATTGGCAGGGCGCTGTCTTGGCGGATTGCCCAGCGATGTCAAGCCGGCGACTTCGACGGCGCTGTTGCCGATACAATTCTTGCCACCAAATTCGGGTTCGACCTTTGCGGCGGGTCGGGGCTCGACGCCTCTCTCGGATTTGCGATTGTCGGAGACGCCAGACGCGCCTTGGCGCTGTACCTCATGCATCTTGGGGCAGGACAGCTCGGCACGCTGCGAGCCGGTCTCCAGAGCGCTTTGTCTCGTAAGCCTCCGCTCAAAGTCACTTTAGAGCACGAGCATTCGAACATGCTCGCTGCTGTCCAGGCGATTCAGAAGGCGTATCAGGAGCACGCTCTGCCCGCGCTTCAAGACAACCTCGGACCCGACAGTCGGGACGCGGTGGAGTATTTGGAGAAGGTTGGGCCCGAGGACGCCGCGGCTTATTTCGCCGGGTTCGCCAAGGAGGCCGACGATCAGGCGGCCGAATACGAAAACGAATCCACTTTGCCGGCTGCCAAACGCTCAGGATTTCAAGAGACCGCCCCTCCTGAAAAGCGACCCTGGCGGAGGTTTTCGCGCGATTTCTTCTCGGGCGGCGACACCCTCCTCGCCATGAACGACGAGACGCTCGCGCGAACACGACTGTTTGCGCTCGAGGCGATGCTGCTCCAGCAGGCCAAGGCTAGCAAATCGCTTCCGAAGGATCTTTCCGGAGCGCCCAAGGAGCTAAATGTCGATCCGTACACCGGCGGCTCGTTCCTGTACCGCGTGGACGGCATGAACTTCCAGATCTACAGCGTGGGGAAGGACTTGACCGACGACGGCGGCGACACAGATTCGGATTACTCGCGACCCGATTTGACCCTCGAAAGGCCCCGAGTTTAGGCGCCGCAGGACGATTAGACGGAACGGAGCGTCTTAACAGCCGTGGACACCGTGAGCGTCGCTGTGCTCGGAGCAGGCAGCATTCGCTGCTCGCCTGCGGTCATTGGGTGCCTCGCGACCTACTTCGGCGAGCGGGAATTGCAGCTTCGGTTTTGGGACTCGGATCAAGAACGCTTGGACCTTTTCGACAGGTTCGCGCGGCTATGCTTCGCGGCGAATCAGAACGAGCATCATCTCAG
>JAICWL010000003.1 GCA_025934835.1 Fimbriimonadaceae bacterium | reverse complement strand
CAGAACGAGCATCATCTCAGCTCCACGGAGGATTTGACCGAAGCGTTGGACGAGGCGGAAGTCGTCATCCTCCAAGTTGGTGAGAACTGCGCGCGAAGGCACCTCCGTTCATCCCGGAGGATGGGAACCGCGACGCTGGATTCGGCGGCGATGATCGAGCAAAGCTTGGAGCTTCTCGTGGGCCTCGTTCCGGCGAACGCCGCGGTGCTGAGTCTTCAGCGAAGACAAGTGGAAGTGGCCCTCCCTCGGTACTACCGTCTGGACTGGCCCTCGGAACCCTCCGACAAAATGCGCGCAGCCCTGCCGCACCAGATCCTGCGGTACATCAACGGGGAAGAGTATCTACACGAATTCTTGCGTCAATGGGACCACGCGCCGCTTCGGGCGTGGCTCGACGACCCCTCGACCGCCGAGCTCGTCAAAGTCTAGGCGATCGGGACAGGCTGCTTCTTTTCGGCGCTCTTGTAAGCGGCGATGGCGACTTTTGCCGCTTGCATCCCGTCGAAGCCGCTGGCTCGTGGGGTCCGGTTCGCCAGGCAAGCGTCGACAAACTCGTTCACCATCAGAGCGTCCGCATTCGAGCCGAATCCGGCCGATGTGTAGCTTGGCTCTCCGGCGTGGTAGGTCTCGACCGAAGGGCCGAACAGGTCTACTTCGATCAGTCCCCTATCGCCGACGATGTTCAGAGTGACGTCGCCCCAGGTCTTGTAGGAACTTGGGCGCGACCAGCTCGAGTCGAGCGTTGCGAAAATCCCCGAAGGGAACTCGATTGTGAGCATCGCCGAATCGTCCCATTCCTGGGAGTACATGTTATTGCCGATCTGGGCATCTACCCGTACGGGCTCCTCGCCGAGAAGGTCGCGAAGCAAATCGGCCACGTGAACGACGTGATCGATAAGCGCGCCCCCTCCGGACTTGTCCTTTTCGACGAACCAGCCCATGGGGCAGCGGCCATGATTTGTCGCGCAAATCGCCCGTATCTGCCCGATGTCGTCGTTCTTGACGCGCTCGCGGACGCGTTCCCAAGCCGGCGCGAAGCGGCATGGGAACGCCGTCATCAACACGACGCCGGCAGCTTTGGCCGCTTGGACCATGTTTTCGCAGTCTTCGACGCTGACAGCGAGCGGCTTTTCGCACAGGATGTGCTTTCCTTTGCTTGCCGCGGCGAGCGCGAGCTTCGCATGCTTGGTGTTTTCGCTGCAGATCGCCACGGCGTCCGCTCTATCGATGAGGTCTTCCAGGTAGCCGACAAACGGCACGCCGCTCTTTTGGGCAAATGCTTCGCCGCGCTCTATTTCGTCGTCCCAAAGCCCGACGATTTCCGCGTCAGGATTGGTCTTGAAGCCCGACACGTAGCTCCACACGTGCAGGTGGGCAGCGGACAGCAATCCCACGCGAAGCGCCATGGAGTCAGTTTAGCCTAGGGCGTCCTTAGATTCGTGGTCGGCTGGGCGCTCTCTGCGGCTAATGGGTTTTCCAGGATTTCCAGTAATCCGGATCTTCGATTTCGACAGCGTTCAGGGTTAGCCGGAACGGATGGAACGTGTCGACCATCACGGCTAGCTCCTCGGTACGCTGGGCGCCCAGTGAAGCTTCGACGGCTCCGGGCTGCGGGCCATGAGGGATGCCGAGCGGGTGGACGGTAATCGAGCCCTCCTCGATCCCCTTGCGCGAGCCGAACTTGTCGTTGCAGTAGTACAGCACCTCGTCGCTGTCCACGTTCGAGTGGTTGTACGGCACGGGGATCGCCTCCGGATGGTAATCCAGCATTCTGGGGCAGAAGCTGCAGACCACGAAGTTGTGCCCCTGAAAAGTTTGATGGATTGGCGGGGGCATGTGGAGCTTGCCCGTGATAGGTTGAAAATCGTTGATGTTGAAGGCGTAAGGGTATACGTATCCATCCCAGCCAACAACGTCCAGCGGGTTGTGCGGATAGGAGTATAAGGTCAGGCGGTTGCGGGCGCGGATTAGCACGTCGGTCGGAGATTCGCCTTCGTGCACAGGCAACTCCGAAGGCGGACGGAAGTCGCGCTCCTTGTACGGCGCGTGTTCCAATATCTGGCCATATTCGTTTCGGTATCGCCTCGGGATTTCGACCGGACCGAAGCTCACGATGGCGAGCATACGGGCGGGCAGCCGGCTGAATTGGAGCTTGTAAATGGTGCCGCGAGGGATGACCAAATAGTCGCCAGGGTGGAAGGGCACGCTTCCGAACTGCGACTCGAGCACCCCTTCGCCATCGTGCATGAAGAGTATTTCATCGCCGTCGGCGTTCTTGTAGAACGTGTCCATTTGATCGGCCACGAACGCCTGATTCCACTCCACGTCCTGATTCCCCATAAGTGGGATGCGCCCGGAGATGGCGTCGCCGAACGGCTTTAGTCGCGCAGTCTTCAAGTGTCTGTGGCGCAACGGCTCGTCTTCGAGATAGACGGGCTTGATAGAGCCGCGATCTTCCCAACTGGCCACTTCGGTGGGGGCATAGCGGTGGTAGAGCGTGGACATCGGTCCGCTAAACCCGCGAGTGCTGAAAAGCTCCTCCTGGTAGAGCGTGCCATCCTGCTGTCTAAACTGTATGTGGTGCTTGCGAGGAAGTCGGCCCAACTGTACGTAGCGCATCTTCGAGCTCCTGACTGGCCGAATTGTACTCGCGGTTCCGCTTCGAGCCGATGTAACATAGACATGGGGCGGCTCATAATTTGGGGCGTTGGAAAAAGTCGAAATATTTTAAAGATCGCCCTAAAGAAGCCCAGAGAGTGAGCCGATAGGTTCCATAGGCCGGCAGGCCGCGACAGAAAAATGGCACGACGAGGGCGACCTCGATCACGCAAAGCCTAGGATCTCGATATTGGTTGGAGAGATAGCCGGGTTGCCTGTCTGAAAATGCGCAGGAAAGCCATGCGAATTTCAGACACCGAAGTAAAGAAAGTTCTCGACGGATCCTATTCCGTCGTCGCAGAGATCGATGAGCTGGCGGAGGCCCGCAAGCGCGCCGAAGATGAGCAGCTCGTCCATCAGGTCACGGCAGACGTCGTGGCAATGCCAGACCGCGAGGAGATGATCGCCGAGCTCCAAGCGAAGATCGCTTCCGGCGAATACAACCCTTCTGGAGACGACATCGCCGATGCGATGATTCGCCGCTCCATCGCCGATCGCATCCGGTAATCCGGGCAGTCCACTGCGTCCGTTACGCTCTAGCCTTGCCGGTTCCCCACCCTTAAAAAGAGCGTGGCGGGCGCACTATGCCCCCGCGATCGAGAGTAGGTCTTCTCGAACAACGCCGACGTACCAGAGCCCTCCGGCCGCGTCGTCCGGTTCGTGCCAATCGTACAGATAACCGGCCAGGATCTCGTCGTTCGAAAGCCGATCCATCAGCCGATGGCGCGGGAGCCAGGCCTCCTGCAACACCGGGTAGCAATCGCTGCGCATCGGCGGCTGCATCAGTCGATAGTCGTCCGAGACATCCAAGAACACAACCCGTATGAGGTTGTATTCCCAAAGCGGTCCGTCGAGAGTGGCCATAGCTTTGACTCAAGGACGCGCGGCGGCGCAAGTTCGCACCACAAATCACCCTCGTCGTGCTGGAGGCGCGAGCGCGAGAGGGTCCGGCCCGACGGACTTCGAGATTTCGTCAGCTTCATCTTTGGGCTTCAGTTGAGTTTCGCCGGCTGCGTACTTGAACGGGAGAAGAATCGTGACCCGGCGGTTCGCAGCGTCGAACGGACGATCGGGAATCAGCAGGTGCGTATCCGCCATCCCCTCGACGCGCACGAACTGATGCTCCGAAAGTCCATCGGCTGCCAGCTCGCGACGCACGGAGTTTGCGCGGTCCGCGCTCAGGTCCCAGTTGGTGTACCCCGGTCCGCCGTACGGCTTCGCGTCCGTGTGCCCGGCGATCGCCAAGCGAGCCTTTGCCGAAGAAAGTACGGGCGCGATGCGCCCGATGAGCTGCCTTGCGAGCGGAGTGATCTCGGCCCGGCCGCTTTCGAAAAACGCTGCGTGCTCGGCTTCGCGGAACTCGATTTGGAGTCCTTCATCCGTCATGGTGATCGAAACGTGCTGAAGCAGCTTGCGCAGGTCCGGCACGCCCTCGAGCCTTTGGCGAACCTTTCGCTCGATGTCCAGCTCTCGGGCCTGTTCATCCGCGTGCGGGGTCTCGGCTCCGGGTTTGTTGACCCCTGTGTGCGGCGGAGTCATCCCGCTAAGCGGCATCACGTTCCTGGATCGCGGCTGGGTCTTGTTAAATCCTAGCGGATCGTTGAAGTAGCCCTGGATCTGCGCTTTCATGTCGTCCGACAGGCCCATGATCCACATGACCATGAAGAACGCCATCATGGCGGTCACAAAGTCGGCATAAGCAACTTTCCAGGAGCCGCCGTGATGCACGTGTCCGCCGTGCTGCTTCTTTCGTTTGACGATGATCGGTGTGTCGGGCATGGCTGTTAGCTGGTAGGCGAACGATGATGGAAGGGAAGGCTCATTGCGGCCACGCGTCCATGTGGCATCACGCCGCGCGCTCCTTGACCGACTTCTCCATTTCGGCGAAGCCGGGGCGCACGCTGGGCTCGATATTGCGACGAGCAAACTCCACGCAGGTGATGGGCGACTCGCCGCGGGCGAAGCTGAACAGCGCATACCGGATGCAGTTCATGAATTGAGCTTCTCCGGCAAGCCGCAGCATCATGGCCCTCGAGATCGGCGCGAAAACTCCATATGCCATCAAGATTCCGAGGAAGGTGCCGACGAGCGCCGCTGCCACGGACTGCCCGACTTCCGCGGCCTCGCCACCGATCTTTCCCATGGCGATGATCACGCCAAGAACGGCGGCGACGATACCAAATCCGGGCATAGCGTCGCCAACCGTTTGCAATGCTTCGGCGGGGATGGATTCTTCCCTGTGAGCGGTTTCCAGGTCGAGCTCCATCATCTCCGCCAAATCGTGTGGGCCCACCGCTCCGGTCAGAATCACCTTCATCGTGTCGCAAAGAAACGAGCACGCATGGTGGTTTGCCAAGAAGGCCGGATAGGCGCTGAGTATGTCGCTGTTCTCGGGCGCTTCGATATGCTTTTCGAGGCCGAGGAGGCCCTCCTTGCGCGCCACATTGAACAGCGTGTACAGCATTTTCAGGAGGTCGGAATAGGCCTCCCTGCTGAAGGGGTCGGGCTTGAGCAGCTTCGTGAAGGCGCTAAGTGCGGCCTTAACGTTCTTCATTCCGTTCGCGGCGAGGAACGAGCCCAGGCCCGCGCCGCCGAGAATGATGAACTCGTTGATTTGGATCAGGACCGCGAAGTTGCCCTGGTGCATCGCATAGCCGGCGACGACGCAGACGAAAACAATGATGATCCCAACGATTACAAACATCCGCCAGCCAAAGACCCCGCTTAGTTCATTCCATACGGGGAAGCAAAAATAACAGGAGAAATGGCGTTGAATGGCTGGTGGTGAGTGCCGGGTGCGGGAGGTTCCGCCCATCGGTCATCGCATAAGGCTCATCACTCTATACTCGCGGCTCGACAGCGCTCACCCAACAAGCTGTCGAAGGTCGTCCTCGCCGACTTCCTTCTTCGTATCGGCTACTTCGAGGAATCGATCGTAGATCTCCTCGAAGCGCTCGTCCGTGAAATTGAAGCCCAGTTCGGCGAGCCGGTGCTTCAGGCCATGACGCCCCGAGCGGGCCGTGAGGATAATCTCGCTCTTCTCGGCGCCTACGAGGTGCGGATCGATGATTTCGTAGGTCGTGCGTTCCTTGAGGACCCCGTCCTGGTGAATGCCGCTGCTGTGCGCATAGGCGTTCGCACCGACAACCGCTTTATTCCGCTGGACCACCATGCCCGTCAGACGCGATACGAGTCTGGAAGTCGGCAAGAGCTGGGTGGTATCGATACGCGTTGTCGCGTCGAACTTGTCGCTGCGGATGTGCAGCGCCATCACGACTTCCTCGAGGGCCGTATTGCCTGCGCGCTCGCCGATGCCATTCACCGTGACCTCGACCTGCCGAGCCCCCGCCATGACTCCGGCCAGCGTATTCGCCGTCGCCATTCCGAGGTCGTTGTGGCAGTGGCAAGAGAAAACCGCCTTATCGGAGTTCGGGACGTTGTCGATGATGCCCTTGATGAGGTGGAAGTACTCGTTCGGATAGGTGAAGCCGGTCGTGTCGGGGACGTTGATGGTGGTTGCGCCGGCGGCGATGATCTGCTCGACCACCCGGTACACGTACTGCCGGTCGGCTCGGCCCGAGTCTTCCATGAAATACTCGACGTCGTCCGTAAACTGGCGCGCGAATTTGACCGCCTTGATGCCCAACTCCAGGGCTTGCTCTCGGGTCATGCGCAGCTTGTATTCCAGGTGATTGTCCGAAACGCCGAGTCCCGTATGAATCCTGCGCCGCTCGGCGGGCTGGAGAGCCTCCGCCGCAACCTCGATATCTTTCTCGCGTGCGCGGGTGAGGCCGCAAATCGTCACTCCGTGGAGCTCTTTGGCGAGCGTATTGACGCTTTCGAAATCGCCGGGAGAGCTGATCGGGAATCCGCTCTCGATGATATCGACCCCTAGACTCACGAGCTGATGGCCGATCTCGAGCTTTTCGCGAAGCGACAGCCGGACGCCGGGGCTCTGCTCTCCATCGCGGAGAGTGGTATCGAAAACCAACACGCGGTCCGTTGGGGGCACAAGTAAATTATACGGTCGGTTAGGGCCGTGGGAGCGCAGTCTGGCCCGGCGGACGGAACTTACGACAAGTAAACTCTTATTCCCGTGCTTCTTTCCGTGTCCAATGTCGCCAAGTCGTTTGGCGTGGATCAGATTCTGACCCAGGTCGACTTCCGGCTAGAGGCCCGCGAGAAAGTCGCGCTCGTCGGGCGCAATGGTACGGGCAAGACGACGCTGCTAAAGATCATCACCGGCCAGCTCGAGCCGGATCGCGGCTCGGTGCATTTGTCGCGCGGGGCCAAGATCGGCTATCTGCGCCAGGAAGCCCCGGTAGCGGAAGCGAAAACCGTGTTGGGGGAGGCCGAGCAGGCTGTGCAGCGGCAGCTTGCGATGCGCTCGCGCCTGACCGAGCTGGAGGCGCGCATCGAGCGTGAGCCGACGCAGGAAGACCTCGACGAATTCGCGCTGCTTCATGAGCACTTTCTGGAAGCGGAGGGGTATTCGGCAGAGCGCGACCTTCGGACCGTGCTGCAGCGCATGGGGTTCGATGAAACCGAGCTTGAAAAGCCCACATCGAAGCTCAGCGGCGGCGAGAAGACCCGGTTGGCGATCGCGAGGCTGCTCTTGGAGGAACCGGACCTGCTGATTCTGGACGAGCCTACCAACCACCTGGACCTGCAGGCGACCGAGTGGCTCGAAGGCTGGATCCGGGGCTATCACGGCGCGGTTCTGCTCGTGAGCCACGACCGAACGTTCCTTGAAAACACGGCCGAACGGGTGCTGGACCTTCGCGACGGCGAGGTGAAGTCGTTCCCCGGCCCGTTCGAAAAGTATTTGCGGCTGCGGGCGGAATATGACGAGCGTCAGGCGGAGGTCGCGAGGCGGCAGCAGATGGAGATCGACAAGATGGACGAATACGTCCGCCGCTTCATCAATTCGCAGCGCACGGCCCAGGCACGAGGCAGGCAAAAGCTGATGAACCGCCTGATCGAGAGCAAGGTCGAGGCGCCAAGAGAGCAGCGAGGCATGAAAGCCGGGTTCGGCAAGGTCGCTCGCAGCGGAGATATCGTTCTCGAGGCCGAGGGCCTGGGGATATCGTTCGGGGACCAGCGGCTGTTCACCGGACTGGACTGGACGGTCCGAAACGGCGAGCGATGGGGCGTCATCGGTGAGAACGGCGCGGGCAAATCGACTCTCGTGAAGCTGATGCTCGGGCTCAGCCAGCCGACCGAAGGGCGTGCGCGACTGGGGTCCGGCGTCGTGGCGGGTTACTTTTCCCAAGACGCGCAGGAGTGGAATCTGGACCAGTCGCCGCTCGACATGATGGTGTACGAGCTGGACTTAAAGCCTCCGGACGCCCGCAATCTGCTGGGTCGATTCTTGATCGTCGGCGACGATGTGTTTCGGCCGATTCGGACTCTCAGTGGCGGTGAAAAGAACAAGCTGTCGCTGGCCCGACTCGCGCACCTTAGCCCGAATCTGCTGGTGCTCGACGAGCCAACCAACCACTTGGACATGGCGTCCCGAGAAGCTCTCGTGGACGTGCTGAAGGAATACAAGGGCACGCTGGTCTTGGTTTCGCACGACCGCCACTTGCTGGCCGAAGTTACCGACCACACGCTCGATCTGCGCCGCACAGGGCCGGTGCTGTTTGGTGGATCGTACACGGAATACCGGAACCGCGGCAGCCGGCCGGCGCCGGCTACGCAGCAGAAGCGCAAGGCAGTCGAGCCGGAGCCCATCCCCGGCCCGGGGCTATCGCCTCGAGAATTGAGCAAGGAAATCCAGCGGGTCTTGAAGCTCGTCGAGGAAACCGAGCAGGACGTCGAATCCACTGAACAGGAGATTCGCAGACTCGAGGCGCTGCTTTCAAACTTGCCCCCGAATGCCGACGTTTTCGAACTGACCCAGCGGCATCAGGCGCTGCAGGAGAACCTCGAAGGCCGATTGGCCGTGTGGGAGGCGCAATCGACTCGTCTCGAAGAGCTCCGAGCGATGCAAAGCTGAGAACGTTGCTTTTTTGCGCCTGCGACGCGACTCGGCCGACCGCTTTGTGATACAAACATTGGAGCACTAGATTCGTTCGATGTCTGATTGTGTGCGTCCATGAAATATCCCCTAACGCTCTCCCTGCTGCTTGTTTCAGTCGTTGCACCGGCTCAAAAGCTCGCGACGCCGCCCACGCCCCCTCCGGCTGCGGCCGCCGAGCCGACCCCCTGGGCTAATATGATCGTCAATCTGATTCCGAGGGAACTCGGTCCGACGAACATGGGTGGCCGCGTAACCGACATCGCGGTGTACGAGAAGGAGCCGCGCATATTCTACGTGGCGAGCGCTTCGGGAGGAGTTTGGAAGACCGACGACGGCGGACTGACGTTCTCGCCTGAATTTCAAAATGAGCCCTCGGCTTCCATGGGCGCTGTAGCAGTTTCGGCGACGAATCCCGACATCGTTTGGGCGGGCACGGGAGAAGGCACGAACCGAAACTCGGTGGCCTGGGGCGATGGCGTGTACAAGTCGGTGGACGGCGGCCAAACGTGGTCCCATATGGGCCTCGAGAAGACGCTTCAGATCTCAAAGATACTGATCGATCCGAAGAACCCGAACGTTGTGACGGTCGCCGCACTCGGGAATCTTTGGGGCCCGAACCAAGAGCGGGGCGTCTACCGCTCGACCGACGGAGGCGTCACTTGGGAACGCACGCTCTTCGTCGACGAGAACACGGGCGCAGTAGACCTCGCGAGGGACCCGTCAAACCCTCGGAATCTCCTTTGCGCGATGTACCAACGTCGAAGGCTGCCGTGGGATTTCATCAGCGGCGGGCCGGGGAGCGGCCTCTACCGGTCGACCGACGGCGGCAAGAACTGGCACAAGGTGACGCGAGGGATTCCCGAAGGCAATCTCGGCCGCATCGGGCTTTCCTACTTCTACAAGAACCCGCGCGTCGTCACCGCGACAATCGAATACAAGGGAGCTGAAAAGGATCGACCTTCTGACAACGGCTCGGTGAAGGACTACGCCGGAGGAACGTTCCGGAGCACAGACGGAGGCGAGTCCTGGAAGCGGATCAGCTACGTGAACCCGCGTCCGTTCTATTTCAGCATCCCGCGCCAGGACCCACAAAATATCAACCGGTTCTACATTCCGAGCGACCACATCAGCTACACGGAAGACGGCGGCAAGACTTTTCGGACGCTCGGCAGGAGCGTGCATCCGGACTTCCACGCCTGGTGGATCGAGCCGACCGACGACAACCACATGATCGTGGGCTGCGATGGTGGCGTCTATCAGACGCGCGACAAGGGCAAGACCTGGGAGCATCTGAACGACCTAGCGATCGGGCAGTATTACGCCGTTGCCTTCGATTACCGAACGCCGTACTGGGTGTACGGCGGGCTACAAGACAACGGCAGCTGGGGGATTCCCACGCAGACTCGCCACGGCGGCACAGCATTCTGGGATGCCGACAATGTGGGCGGCGGAGACGGATTCCACGCCCAGGTGGACCCGACGGATTGGGGCACGGTGTACACGGAGAGCCAGAACGGGGGGATGATCCGCTACGACCTGAAGAACGGCGGCGCGAGAGCGCTGAGGCCGCGGCTGGAAGGGGAGCGGCTTCGGTTCAATTGGAGCACGCCGTTCATCCTTAGCCCGCACAATCCGCGCACGCTTTACGTGGGCGCCAACAGGCTGATGAAGAGCGTGGATCGCGGAGACACATGGCGACCGATTTCGCCCGACCTCACGACCAACGATAAGGATGAGACGAAGGCAGCCGGCTCGCTCGGCGTCACTTCGGACAATTCCGGCGCCGAAAACCACTGCACGATCATTACGATCAGCGAATCTCCTCGCAAGGAAGGGCTGATCTACGTCGGCACGGACGACGGCCAGGTGCAGGTCACCCAGGACGGCGGCGAAACTTGGCAAAATGTGACGGCGAACATTCCCGGGCTTCCGGCGAACACGTGGTGTAGCCGCGTTCTGGCATCGAAGTGGGCTCTGGGCCGCGTGTATGCAACTTTCGACGGTCACCGAAGCAGCGATTTCAAGCCGTATGCCTTCGTTTCGGAAGATTACGGCAAGACTTGGAAGGCCCTGAGCGCGGGGCTGCCCGATGGCGATTGCCTGTATGTCATCACCGAGGGGGAAAAGAACCCGGATCTTCTTTATCTCGGCTCGGAGAAGGCTCTCCGGTATTCGTTCGACCGCGGCGCGACGTGGGGCAGGATGAACACGAAGTTCCCGACCGTTGCCGTCCATGACCTCGTAGTGCACCCGCGCGACCTGGACCTGATCGTCGCCACTCACGGGCGCTCTCTGTGGACGATCGACGTCAGCGGGCTCGAGCAGCTCTCGGCCGACAAGATGAAGCAGGACGTAGTCCTCATGAAGCCGCAAGACGTGCTCTCGCTTGGGGGCGGCGGCGGACAGAGCTGGGACGGAGACGGCATCTTCCTGGCCGCGAACTCACAGCCCGGGACGCGCATCATGTACTACTTGAAGTCTCCGGCAAAGGATGTGAAGCTCAACATCGCTTCCGCGTCCGGCGAAAGCTCCGACGACCTGACAGCTTCCCGCGATGCCGGCCTGAACGTGATCCCGTGGAACGGGAGAATCTATGGCCGCTTGGCAACCGGAGATTATCGGGTGACCTTGACAGTGGATGGAAAGGTGTACACCACGTCGGTGAGCGTCGAGGGATTGCCTGCGGATGGATCGGGCGCCCAGAATCAGGGCGACGGCGACTAGCTCACAATAGTCTGTAATGGACGAACGGAAGTTCGTCGAGGAGTGCGAGCGCCTGGGCCTGTCGCTTGACCGCGCCCAGGTTGCGGCCTTCGCGGCGTTCGAGCAGCGGCTCTACGAGGCTAACAAAACCAGGAACCTCACCCGCGTGCCAAGAGCCGAGTGCGCCAGCCGGCATTTCCTGGACAGCCTGCTGTTTCAAAATCTAATTCCGCACGGAGCTTCGGTTCTGGACATTGGCAGTGGGCCAGGGTTTCCCGCCTGGCCGCTGGCTTGCGCGCGTCCGGACCTGCGCGTTACCGCTCTGGATTCGAACGGCAAAATGATCCTGTTCCTCAGCGAGAATCTGCTCCCGAACCTTGAAGCGGTACTCGGGAGAGCCGAGGACGCGCAGTGGCGGAATCGGTTCGACGTGGTGACGGGCCGGGCGCTCGCGCCTCTGGGAATTCAGCTCGAGCTATCGGCGGGGCCATGCCGAGTCGGAGGCGCCGTCGTCCCGATGCGCACGGAATCCGAGCGGCCGATTCAGGATTTTGGGCTTTTGGGACTCGCACTCGAAGAGGTCGTGATCCACAAACTTCCGGGCTCCGACGCCATGCGGGCTTTTCCGGTGTATCGCAAAGTAGGGCCGACGCCGCGTGCGTATCCTCGGCGCTGGGCGGAGATCAAGAAGCAGCCGCTATGAGCGGCGCCCGTTAGCCCCGGGAAAAATCTCGCCACCGGCTTTGGGGCCGTGCCCACGCCAGCCCGGTAAACTCCACCAATAGAATGAAGGTGCTCGTAATCGGCTCCGGGCCGATCGTTATTGGTCAGGCTGCCGAGTTCGATTACGCGGGCACGCAAGCCTGCAAGTCCCTCAAAGAGGAGGGCCACGAAGTCGTCCTCATCAACAGTAACCCGGCCACGATCATGACCGACCCCGGGGTTGCGGACGCGCTTTACATCGAGCCCCTGACCGTCGATTTTTGCGAGCGAGTGATCGCCCGGGAGCGGCCGGACGCGCTACTTCCCACGCTTGGCGGCCAGACGGGATTGAACCTTGCCACCCAGCTTGCGGACGCGGGCCTGTTGGAGCGCTACGAAGTTCGGCTGCTTGGAACCCCCTTGGAGGCGATCCGCAAGGCGGAGGATCGAGAGAGCTTTCGTGCGCTTATGCGCGAGATCAAGGAGCCGGTCCCCGAGAGCTGGATCATCACTTCGAACGAGGAGCTTGAAGCGGCGCTGGACGTCGTGCCGTACCCCTGCATCATCCGGCCGGCTTATACGCTCGGCGGCACGGGCGGAGGCATCGCCAATTCGAGAGAGGAGCTTTGGGAAGTTGGCCAAAAGGGGCTGAAGCTCTCGATGCGCAGCCAGATCATGGTCGAGCGGTCGCTGCTCGGTTGGAAGGAGATCGAGTACGAGGTCATGCGGGACGGCGCGGGCAACTGCATCACCGTCTGCAATATGGAAAACCTCGATCCGATGGGCGTCCACACCGGTGATTCGATTGTCGTCGCGCCATCACAGACGTTGAGCGACCTGGAGTACCACATGCTGCGCACCGCGTCGCTCAAGATCATCCAGTCGCTTGGGATCGAGGGGGGATGCAACGTTCAGCTTGCCGTGAACCCCGAGAGCTTCGATTACTACATTATCGAAGTCAATCCGAGGGTGTCGCGGTCGTCGGCGCTCGCCTCGAAGGCGACGGGGTATCCGATCGCGCGGGTAGCGGCGAAGATAGCGACCGGCAAGACCCTGGATGAGATCGAGAATCAGGTGACCGGCACCACCAAGGCGTGCTTCGAACCGGCCCTCGACTACTGCGTCGTGAAGATTCCGAGGTGGCCGTTCGACAAGTTCGCATCCGGCGACCGATCGCTCTTCACTCAGATGAAGGCGACGGGCGAGGTGATGGCGATCGACCGATCCTTCGAAGCCGCCCTGATGAAAGCGCTGCGAGGCTTGGAGGTGAAGCAGCGCGACCTGCGGCATCCTAGGATGCAATCGCTGGACGAGGCCTCGCTCCGAGAAGCGATTCGAAAGCCGACCGACGAGCGCCTATGGGCCCTGGCGGAGGGGCTCCGCCGTGGCTGGAGCGTCGATGAAGTGAACAGGCTGAGCCGCGTCGACAGATGGTTCCTGCGCAAGATCAAGGTTTTGGTCGACATGGAGCGCCGTCTGACTCGAGCGCGAGAGACTCTGGGTCAGAACGAGGATTTGGGACAGCTCGTCGAGTCGGCGTTTCTGCTCGGGTTCCCCTCGCCCACGATCCTCAGCATACTGGGCTCGAGCCGCACGTTCGCGCCCCTTCTGGAAGCCGGCGAGGAGCGCTTCGCCAAAGACCCTGCAGCTTACATGGCCATCCTCGGGATGGATCTTTCCGGTCTTGGCCGAGAGCCTTTGTCCGCGGAGGGAGCGGAGCAGCGGATCGCCCAATACTTCGCGTATCAGCGGCGCGTGCTGGCCGAAGTCGAGCGACAAAAAGTGATGCCCGTTTTCAAAATGGTCGACACGTGCGCGGGGGAGTTCGAGTCTCGAACCCCGTACTACTACGGAACTTTCGAGCAAGAAGACGACGTCGTGACCGGTGTCGCAGGCTAGCGACCCTGAGATGCCCGCCAGGCCGCAAGGGAAGTGGCAGCAGCCCATAGGTCCCACAAGAGAACCAGGCACTGCAACAGCCCCGCCGGCTTGCTGACAAGGAAATACCAAACCAGGGCGGCCGCAGCCGAGACGAATAGAACCGCAGACTCCGCCAGCGCCGGCACGAACGCCTGCCGTGCGAAAAACAGCACGCACCAAGCCCCGAGCAAGACGACGTTGGCAGCCCATAGGCAGAGCGTCGCCGTCCCCCTATTTCGGCGAATCGCCAGCCAACCGGCGACTCCGGCGCATCCGAAAACGAGCAGGAGGAGCGGCGTGACCCATTGCGCGGGAGGCTGCCAGGACGGACCTTCGGCGAGCGAGTACCACCCTCGAAGACCTGGAAGACTGAGCTCGATCGCCGCGAACGCGACGAGGTAAGTGAGGCAAAGTGAGGCCAGGAACCGGATAAGCACAGACTCCGGTCTCGCCGCCGGCTCCGATTCGCCAGGGTTCTGAGATTGCATCTTCGGCATCAGTTTGACCGGTTAGACGGAGGACCGGCGGCCGGATGCCGGGCAGCCTCAGGGGGTAAACCTTGGCCCATGGGCTCGATCACCTCCGAGAGAATCCGCGTTCGATACGGCGAAACGGACCAAATGGGCCACGCGTACTACGCGAATTATCTCTATTGGTTCGAGCAGGCAAGAGGAGCCTGGTGCCGGGCGCGCGGATTCACCTACAAACAACTCGAGGAAAGGGGATTCTTCATGCCGATAGTGGAGGCGCACGTCCGGTATCGGGGAGAAGTGCGATACGACGACATCATCTTCGTCGATATCCACCTTGCCGAAATGCGGCGGTCCGCAATCCGGTTCGAATACGTGATTCGAAATGAAACGAGCGGGGCGACCACCACTGAAGGGTACACGTGGCAGGTGGTGATGGGCACAGAGCGAAAAGCACTTTCTATTCCTGACGGGCTCAGGGAGCTGCTGAATCGCGAACCGGCGTGCGCGGCCACAGAATAGGTGCGCTTCGCAAGCCGACGTTCTTCGGCTTGGCGCGTAAAGTATACGAGTAACCTGCATATGGAGGCCAACTGTTCCGGCTTGGAGAGCGTGCTCGCAGAGCTAGATAGGCTCGCGGGTGACTCACCGTTCCTGGCGCTCGGACAGACCATTTTTTGGGACGAGCCGATGAAGGGCGGGCTCTACCTGGAGAGCCGGAAAGCCGGATATTCGCGCAAGCTCGTCGCGGGGGTCCACGACACGGACTACTTCGCGAAGCTGCCCAGCGGGCCGCGCAATCCGGGCCGATACAAGGCGTTTCCGCACAACGACACGACGACGCGCGGGCTGTGGAGCGCCGCAGTGGAGTTCTCCGCGCTGTTCGGGTCCGAGACCGTCATCACGCGGGAGATGCTTGCTCGGCACGGCTCGGCACTGGACAAGCTCGAGAGGGCGAGGCCGGGCGTGCTGGATTCGGCCACCGAGGCTTGGGGCTGGAGAGGAGTCGTGTCGTTAGATGACCACCCTCCGATCACCGCCGAAACGCCACTGCGCCAACTATATCCCGAGCTGATGTCCTGTCTGGATTGGGCACTCGGGGAGGCTATCGACTGCCTACGAGGCGAGGGCCGGCTTGCTGCCGAGGCACTGGCCGACGAGCTTCGAACGATGGTATGCGATGCGGCCGAGGACCCGTCGATCACTCTCTCCGAATTTTACATGCGGCTGCTTTCGGGCATGTACGAGTTCTGCGCGAATGCGAGCATCGAACTGACCACCACGTCGACGACCGAGCTCCTACGATTCAACTCGCAGACGTGCGACGCACCCCGATTCGAGCTTGCCAACCTGTTTGTCGACCCTGCCACCCGAGCAGCGGCGTGTAGAGCCTACGACGAGGCGATCCAAGGCTCATCGGGGCTGTATGAGCTCGAGCGGTTCGGCGTTGGCGCGATTCCGTTCGACCTCGTAATTCCAGGAAAGGGGCGCGGCACGGTTCGGCTCGGCAATCGCGGCGCCGTGGTCATGACCCCGGAACCACAGTTCCTGTCGTACAAGCGGCCGCTGAGCGGCATCCGGGAGCTTGCAGAGCTCGTCGAGCGCAAATTCGGGCCGAACTGCACGCTCGTGGGCAAGGCGGTCACGCTCATCGGCATGCTCGCCCGGGAGTTTGTATTCGTATTCCACGAGGGCGCGAGCAACTATGTAAAGCACTCGCGCGAGCTTCACAAGCGACTTGGAGCCCAAGGATGGGCGCCGAAACTGAACCCGATCCTGCGCGTGCGCTATGCCGCATGGGATTCGCTGAGCGTTTGCTGCAGCTGGCTTCGGCTGCCCGAGCCATTGCGACGGCCGTTTGGTGGGGAAGAGCTTTGCGCTCCGAGCTTCGCGGCCCGCTGGAAAGCCGTGGACGCGGAGGAGCGGGCGCTTTTGGAAAAGCTTGCCGGGCTTAGGCGTCCATTGGATCTGATCCGGTTTCTCGATTCGATGCTGGGCGGATCGTGGCGCAGTCTGGCCGAAGAGTATCAGGCTCTCCACATGGAGATGGAGCAGGTGCGCAGAGAGCTCGAGGAAGTCAAACAGCGCAGGCGGAAGGCGCTCGACCGCTCACGAGAGCTTCGCCGCGAACGGATCGAAGCGGAACTGGCCAAGGGTCGGCAATTCCGGGAGCGAATTTTCGGGCAGGAGCCGACGCCCGACGCCGTCGAGGAGCGCAAGCGGCTCACGGGCGAGGTCGAACGGATCGTCCATGAATCGACTCAGATCCAGAACCAGCTTCACGCCATGCGGCGGGAGCAGGTCGACATCGTCGCTCGGGACCAGGTGCAGCGTGCCCACGAGCGACGGCGGAGCATCGAAGTCGAAGCGGAGCTCAAACGCCTGCGATTGATTCGGGAGGCGGTCATCGCGTCCCAAGGACTCGAGAAAGCCAATCATCGGCCCAGCGCGTGGTGGTTCCGTCTGGTTTGTCCGGACGGCCTGTGGTTCCGAGAGACCGCGCGATCGGCGGAGTACTACTTGGAGCCGCTCGTTTGAGCGTCCCGCTGGATTTCTGGAAGCTTCAGTCCGTCGGAAACGATTTTCCGCTTTTCCACGAGGAAGATCTCTCGGAGGGCTTTGGGGCGAAGCTGGAAAAGACTCTGCCCAGGCTGGCGGTGGCAGCCACAGACCGCAGGTTCGGCATCGGCGGAGACGGAATCCTCACGGTGGGCCGAGATAGCACGGGGTTGCGAGCGAGGATGTTCAACCCAGACGGCACGGAGGATTTTTGCGGCAATGGCCTGAGATGCGTCGCCGTCCACGCGCATCGGCTCGGTTGGGTGTCTGACTCGTTCACCATCCGGCACCGAGGCCAAATTGTGCGATGCTGGATCGAGTCGGGCCTCGTCGGCATGGCGCTCGATCCGGCAAGCTATTCTCCGCCAGACGTTCCCCTTGCTCCTGGCGCGGACGAAATCTTCGACCGGGAGATCGCGGCTCTCGGCGGAATACACATTCGCTGCAGCAGCTTAACGACCGGCAGCACCCACACGATAGTGCCGGTGGCAATCCTGCCGAGCGACGAAGATTTCGCTCGGCTCGGGCCGGCCATCGAAAACGCCTCGGTGTTTCCGCAGAGAACGAGCGTGATCTTTTCCCGGGTGCTCGCTCCGGGTGAGCTGAGCATTCGGATTTGGGAGCGCGGAGTGGGCGAGACTCTGGGCTGCGGGACGGGCGCTTCCGCAGCAGCCACGGATTACCTTCGGAGGGCTGGCGGCAGCGGACCCGTAGCAGTTTCAAGTAGCGGCGGCCGGCTCATTGTCAAGATGGGCCGATGGGATGAGTCGATAACTGTGATCGGCGAGGCCCACGAGGTTTACTCAGGGCAATACAGCTTCGAGCCGCCGACTGCGGAGTAGGAAGAAAGCGTTGTTTCGAATCGGCGACCTGACCATCGAGAACCCCCTTGTGCTCGCCCCTATGGAGGACGTGAGCAATCTGGCATTCAGGCTGATTGCGAAGCGAATCGGCGGCCCCGGGCTGATGTTCACGGAGTTCGTCAGCGCTATGGCGATCCACTACGGGGCATCCAAGACGCTGCGCAAGATGCGGGTCCATCCGGACGAACGGCCGCTGGCGATCCAGATATTCGGCGGCGACCCGGACATCATGGCCGAGACCGCACTGATCGCGCAGGATATGGGGGCGGACGTCCTCGACGTGAACATGGGCTGTTGGGTGCCGAAGGTTTGCAAGACGGGCTCCGGCGCGGCGCTCTTGAAGGACCCCGATCTTGCCGAGCGGATCGTCGCCAAGCTCGCAACGACCGTCCGAATCCCGGTGACTGTCAAAGTGCGAGCCGGATGGGACTACTCCATGTTCGCGGCTCCCGAGCTAGCCAAGCGATTTGAAGGCGCTGGCGCCAAGATGATCACGCTGCATGCGCGGTTCGCGCGGCAAGGGTTCGACGGTCAGGCTGACTGGAAGCTGATCCGGGATCTGCGCGCCGCTGTGACTGTGCCACTGATAGGTAACGGTGACGTCAAGACGCCTGAGGACGCGCTGCGTATGCTGTCCGAGACTGGCTGCGACGGAGTGATGGTCGGGCGAGCGGCGATCTCGAATCCCTGGGCGCTCGCCAGGATCAAAGCCGCGCTCGTAGGCGAGCCCCAGCCGAACCTGCCCACGCTGGGGGACCGGGTGCGTACGGCGCTCGAGCATATCGAGCGAATGATCGAGTTGGAGTCGGAAAGCGAGGACGGGGAGCTTCGGGCCTGCCGGGCGCTTCGCGGCCAGATCCCGCTTTACATCAAGGGCGAGCAAGGGGCTGCCCAGGCTAGAGAGCGCCTCACGCACTGCTCGACATTGGAGGAGTATCGGTCCGTCCTCGAAGGCTTTGCGGCGGCCACTCCGACGCATCCGTCTTAAGCAGTTCGATCGCCCCGGAGATAACCTGCTCTGCTTCAATGGCGCGAATGCACCCCGAACAACTGGACGTCTTCGGCTCCGGGCATTGGCATGCGGCTTGGAGGAGGCAGTGCCCGCTGCCTGACGGCCCATAGTCTTCGATTCTCGTGGGACCAAAAGCCGACACGACCCTCGTGCCGACCGCCGCTGCCATGTGCATAGGTCCGGAGTCGTTCGAAACCAGCAGCGCGCTTCGCTCGAGCACGGCTGCGGTTTCCAACAATCCGAGGCGTCCCGCGAGCAAAATCGGAGGTTTCGAACTGAGCCGAATCTGATCCTGTGCGGTTTGGCGGTCTTCGGCGCCGCCAATCACCACACAGCGGACGCCGTGATCGGCCAAAGTTTCCCACACTTGGCGCATCCGCTCGATCGGCCACACTTTCGATGGCATCGTCGCTCCGCAATGAAATGCCACCAGTCGTTCGTTGTTGCGCACGCCGTCGAGCACTTGGTTCGCCCTTGCTCGAGCCCCGTCGTCGATGGGCAACTCGGTTCCGAGATCGTCCGGTACGATTTCTAGCTGCTGCGCGATCGCGACCGAGAGGCCATCGATTCGCCTCCTGCCGGCAACGGGCACGAGCACATCGGTAAGAAGCGTAGGACGCTTGGCGTCCGCGAAGCCGATTCGGCGCGGAATACCGGCCAGACGCGCATTGAGCACGGTCGGGTTGTGTGTCCGAGCTAAAATGGCCGTGTCGAAGCCTCTTCGCTTCAGCCAGAGCACCTGCCCAATCTTGCCGAGTGAGCCTTTCGGGGGTAGAACCACCTCGTCGATGTTCGGGTTGGTGGCGAGGATCTGCTTTCCGACGCTGCTCGTGCAGGCTACGATCTCGGCGTCAGGGCGGGCTTGGCGAAGCCAGCGGAGCAAAGGGGTGAAGCAGACCACGTCGCCGATGTTGGTGAACAGATTGACGAATATGCGTGCCTCGCCTTTCGCCACCGCCGTTACCTCGCGTAAGCCGGCAACCCCGGCGTTGGCAATCGTAGCTGCATCGGCGAACTGGGCATGAGGTCCTCGAAAGGGTCGGCTTACGGTTTACCCTACGCCCTCTACCTGCTCGGGCATCTCGTGCTTAGCCCGTTCCTGGGCGTACGCAGTCTGCTCCGTGCACGGCGGCGCGGCTATTCGGGCACAGTCCGCGAGAGGCTTTTCGGTGGTTCGAAACCGCGCGGCTCCGGCTGCGATGTTCTGCTCATCGCCGGCGGCTTGGGTGAGGCGCGCGTCTCTTTGCAAGTGGCCGACGAGCTCGAGCGTCTTCGCGGGGTTCAATGCTCGGTGCTCGTTCAATCCAAAGAGGCGTTCGCACTTGCGAGGGAGGGGCGGTGGATGGGGCTAGCGCCGTTCAACAATCCGCTTTCAGCGTGGGTGTGCCTTCGGCGGTGGCGCCCGAGGATGATCTGGGCCGTCGAATTTTGGGACAACCACCACATGAAGGCGCTGGCCCACGCCTTCGGCATTCCGACGCTCGTCTTCAACGTTCCGATCACCGAAGCTGAAGCGGATCGCGTGCGTGGCGCCGCTTGGAAGTTCCTCCCTGTAGACCTTTATGCCGCGCAGGAGCAAGTTCATGCCGACCGCCTGCTCTCACTTGGGGTGCCGGAACACCGGGTGCTGGTGACAGGTCCCGTCGGCCTGCTTCAACAGCCGGAGCCGAGCGGCGATGGACGGATCGTTCCGGCCGGCATCGGCCCGGTCGTGCTCGCGGGGAGCACCTATGAGGCGGACGAGGAGATCGTGCTCCCGGCTTTCGAACTGTTCCTCGCGGGGCATCCGAAGGCCCTCTTTATCATGGCTCCTCGGCGTCTGAACCGGCCAGGCGGCAGCGACTCGGTGCTGATCCGACACAACATCGCATTCGCGCGCAGGTCCCTCGGGGAAGCACCACAAGCGGGCGGGGTTCTGCTCTTGGATACCTATGGCGAGCTGAAACGCGCGTATGCCGAGGCCGATGTGGCGTTCATCGGCGGCACGTACGAGCCCCACGTGGGTGGTCACACGCCGGTCGAGGCTTTGGCGTATCGGACGCCGATCACGCTCGGACCCTACTTCGCGCAACAGCGTGCGCTGATGGAGCCGTTGATCGCGCTTGGATACGCAGAGGTATGTCCCGGCTCGAAGTCGCTCGCAAAGGCGTGGGGATTGCTCGTCGAAGATACCAACCAGAGCAAACAAGCTCGCTCGGCGGCGGCCGAGTTCCTCGCAAGGGGCAGCCGGCGCGCTGCCGGTCTGTACGACGCCCTACTCGAGCGGACTGCCGAGTAGAATCTGTGCGCCAATGTCGCTCGTGCGTGCCTTCGTCCTCAAAACCGCGGCGATGAAGCCGGTCGAGAGGATGGTCCGGCACTCCAAGGTGTTTCGATCGCTCGTTCGAAGGTTCATCGCCGGCGACACATTGGAAGAAGCGATCGAAGCCAGCAAGTCGCTCTTGGGCAAAGGGCTCATGGTCACGCTCGACATGCTGGGCGAAAACACGAAGAGCGTGTCGGAGGCGGACCAGGCGACCGCATCGTACATCGAGATGCTCGATCGGATATCGGCTCCGGACGTGCAGGATCGTGCCCCGCGCGGGCTCGGAGTCGAGCCGATCAACATCTCGATCAAGCTGACCCAATGCGGTCTCGACCTCGGCCGGGAAATCGCCGAGGCCAACTACCACTCGGTCCTGGAACGCTCGCGGCAGCACGGCGGATTTGTGCGGATCGACATGGAAGGCTCGGATTACACCGAGCGAACGATCGAAATCGTGACGAGCGCCTTCGAGCGATTCGGCGGCACGGGCACGGTCTTGCAGAGCTATCTCAGGCGTACGCCCCAGGACGTCGAGACGATGATTCGACTGGGGTGTAGAATCAGACTCGTGAAGGGCGCCTACCTCGAGCCGGCGAGCGTCGCCATTCCCGAGAAAGCCAAGGTGGACGAGGCGTATCTGACGGAGGCCAAGCGCCTGCTCGAGGCGGGCAAGCACCCCGCGATCGCGACTCACGACGAGAAGATCATCGGCCAGCTTCTCGCTTTCGTCGCCGAGCGCAAGATCGACAAATCCAGCTTCGAGTTCCAGATGCTGTACGGCATCCGGAGAGACCTCCAGGAACGACTGAGCGCCACGGGCCATCTAGTGCGCGTGTATGTGCCGTTCGGCGACGCGTGGTATCCCTACTTCACTAGAAGACTGGCCGAGCGCCCGGCGAACGCGCTGTTCATCTTGAAGTCGCTTCTGCGTCGCTAACCCGGATCGAGATCCTTGCAGAGATCGACGATCTGCGCGGCTACTCCACTTGGGTCCTCTTCGGCTTCGGTATGGCCAACGCGGATGACCGAATAGCCCTTCTGCTCCAGGTACTTGCCGACGCGCGTTGTTTGCCTGTCGACTCCCAGCTCGACAGCGACTCGCGAGCGAGCGCAAAAGAAATCCACCACGTAGCCATCGATCGGCTGATTGCGCCGAAACATGAATCCATCGGAATGAGCGAGCCGAAGCTTCGACCACAGAAGTCGTTCGGCGGCACTCGCGCGGTCCCCGCGCGTCCTCGGTCTGACAATCCTTGTCGGATGATATTGTGCCATCCCTTTCAGTATCTTTCGAATTCTGCCGGCTTCACCGTAATTGTCTCCAAAAAGCAAGTATTTCGCGCCAAAATCGCCTCGCTTCGAGGCTCCTGGCGTGGCGCGCTCCGAAGCAGGCGGCAGTTCCGGCTAATATTGCATCGTGAGACTGCTCAAGGCTGTTTTGTCGGTTGCGTGCGCCGTCGGCGGCGCGATTCTTGCCGCGAGCCATTTCGGCGTTCTTCGCGCCGGTGATCGGCTCGATACCGGAGCCCTCGTCCTCCCGAACGGTTGGGCGATCAAGCCGGCTGGCGCTGCGGAAGCCCTGAAGGGCGACTTGCCGCTCCGCATGTGCCTCACACCCGACGGAAACAAGCTCGTAGTCGCGACGGGCGGCTGGCACGACCAGGGGCTCAGCGTGATCGATCTACGGAGCCGCGACAAGGTCGAATACGTGCCGTTGGGCGACGCCTGGGCAGGGCTCGCGATCGACGGAGACACAGCCTACGTGAGCGGGGGACCGCTGCCGGTTCGCACGGTATCGCTTTCAGGGAATGCCCGGCGCGGCCCCGATATCGATCTCGACAAGAATCAGGAGAAGAAGACAGCCCGATACACGGCGGGAATCGCCAAGGCCGGAAGCTCTCTTTGGGTGGCGCGTACCGAGCGAGACATCGTGCAGAGGCTCGACCCCGCGACCTCGGCTGTGACCGCCGAAGTTCACATCGGGTATCGGCCGTACGGCGTGGCAGCCTCGCCCGATGGCTCGACGATCGCGGTAAGCAACTGGGGCGACCAGACGGTCAGTCTCATCCGAACCAGTGACTGCAAGGAGATCGCGCGGGTGAAGGTCGGCAGCCATCCGAACGATTTGGTTTTCTCCTCGGACGGCCGACTGTTCGTGGCGAATTCGGGCTCGAACTCGGTCTCGGTCATCGAAGGCGACACCCTGAAGGAGACGATTCGGACGAGCCTTGACCCGAAGGCGCTGGTCGGATCGACCCCGGACGCGTTAGCCGTGACTTCGGACGGCAAGAAGCTTTTCGTGGCGAATGCCGACAACAACGACGTCGCCGTGGTGGACGTTTCCGGCGCGCAAAGCAAGGTGGAAGGGTTCATTCCGACCGGTTGGTATCCTTGCTCGCTCGCGGTCTCAAAGGACGATCGGCAGCTGTTCGTGGGCACTGGAAAGGGGATGGGTTTCGGCTCGAACTATCCGGCAAAGACCAAGTTTCCCAGGACGGAGTACAGCGGAAAGTTCAAGTACGACTACATTCCGAGCTTGCTTGCCGGGAACGTGTCGGTAGTGGATGTACCGGATGCGGCGACGCTCGCGGCTTATACGAGGGACGTGGCGCGCACCGTGCCGACGCCGCCTTCTGGCCGCCGCGAAAGAGACGCCAAGGCGGGACTGAGCCAGATTAAGCACGTGGTGTACGTCATTCGGGAGAACAGGACCTACGACCAGGTATTCGGCGACCTGCCGCATTCAAACGGCGACCCGAACCTCGTGCTGTTCGGCGAACAAGTGACTCCCAACGCCCACAAGCTCGCCCGCGACTTCGTCACTCTCGACAACTTGTACTGCAACGGAGAGGTCAGCGAGGATGGGCACCAGTGGTGCGATTCGGCGTATGCGACCGACTTCGTCGAGCGCGCGTGGGTCAATAGCTACAGCGGCAGGGGCGAACCTGTTGCCGACGACCGCTTGACGGCCTCGCCGAACGGCTACATGTGGGATGACTGCCGCCTTCACGGCAAAAGCTACTACAGTTACGGCGAGTACAGCAACTTCTCTTCGGACCCCGACAGCCCACCCAAGTTCACTGGAAACCATGGCCTCCAGGGGCACGGCAGCCTCAGATGGTCGCAGTATCAGCATGGCGACGATTTCGGACGGGACTACCAGAAAATAGATGTGTTCCTGGACGATTTGAAAGCGGCCGAGAAAACCGGCACTTGGCCGGATTTCGTGGTCATGTCGCTCGGTGAAGACCACACGAATGGTCTGCGCTCGGGGAAATACACGCCCCAGGCGAGCGTCGCCTCGAACGATCTCGCGCTCTCGAAGATGGTCGAGGCGATTACGCGCTCTCGATTTTGGAAGAACACGGCTATCTTCGTGATCGAGGACGATGCCCAGAACGGCCCGGACCATGTGGATGCTCACAGAACTGCCGGCTTGGTGATCTCACCTTACACGCGTCGAGGCGTAGTCGATAGCACGATGTACAGCACCGCGAGCTATGTGCGGACCATCGAGATGATTCTGGGTTTGCCTCCGATGACTCAGTTCGACGAGCACGCCACGCCTCTCTACGGCTGCTTCACCTCCAAGCCGAACTTCTCGCCATACGATCCGGTGCCGGAGACAATCGACCTTCAGGCGAAGAATCCGGAGCAGGGTGCGCTGGAAGCGATGTCCGACAAGCTCGATTGGAGCGGATACGATCGCGCGGACCCGGACAAGCTCAATATGATTCTGTGGAGATCGATCAAGGGCAAAGAGCCCATGCCCGCTCCCGCGCGAAGCGCCGCTCTTGCGCTAACGGAGCTTGCCGCGCGTTGAGCCTGGCGATCTACCCCGGCTCATTCGATCCGCCGACGCTTGGACATCTGGATGTGGTCGAGCGGGCTTCGCGCTTATTCGACCACTTGGTCGTCGCCGTGGGGGTCAACTCGTCGAAGAGCTCCATGCTCACGTGCGATGCGCGCGTGCGGGCATTGGAGCAGTGCGTTGCGCCTTGGCCGAACGTGTCTGTCGATTCGTTCAGCGGCCTGCTCATCGATTACGCGCTTGCCCGCGAAGCCGGCATTATCGTGCGGGGCCTCCGAGCCACGTCGGACTTCGACTATGAGTTTCAAATGGCGATGGTGAACCGTCGCCTGAGCGAGCAAGTGGACACGGTTTTCCTGATGACGCGCTGGGAGTACAGCTACCTGAGCAGCTCGATCGTGCGGGAGGTTGCGCAGCTCGGTGGAAACTACAGCGAGATGGTTCCCCCTCCGGTCCGAAAGCCGATCGCCGACGCGCTCCGTGCTCGCTCGGGCTACTAACCCACGAACAGCAGCGGATCGCCCGGTTGCACGATGTCGCCACTGCTTGCGACGACTCGCGTTACCGTGCCGCTCAATGGGGAATTGATCTCGTTGAAAACCTTCATGGTCTCGATCAGGCCCACGACCTGGCCCGCGACGACGGCGTCGCCGACTTTGACGAACGGAGGGGACCCCGGACTCGGGGATGCATAGTAAATCCCGGTCATCGGGCTCGAAATCGGAGTGCCGTGATTGGTTTCCGCTTCGGCCTCCGGCGCCTGTGTGTCGTTCGGCTCGGCTTCGGCCTCGTGGCCCTCGGCCGAAGGCTCGACGCTCGGTGCGCGCTTGCGCCGGAACCCGACGGTGAGCTCGCCCGTTTCCATTCGAGCCTCGGAGAGATTGAATTCGTCCATCAGAGCCGCGAGCTCGTCGATTCGCTGCTTCAATCTGTCCACAGGCGGATTATGAAGGATCATCGCAAAATACGGCTCTCGGTACACTGAGTCCGATGGAGTTTCGCGTCGAAAAGGACAGCTTGGGCGATGTGCAAGTGCCGGCGGATGCTTATTGGGGCTCGCAGGCGGAGCGGTCTCGTAAGCTCTTCCGGATCTCGGGCTTGCGCGAGCACCCGAAGATGATCGACGCCTACGTGCTGCTCAAAAAAGCCGCGGCGCAAGCCAACACGGACCTCGGCTTGCTGGATCCGAATGTGGGTCGCGCGATCATTCAAGCCGCCGACGAGGTGCTCGGTGGGCGGCTCCGAGATCAATTTCCGGTGGACGTTTTTCATATGGGCGCGGGCACCAGCCTCAATATGAACGTGAACGAGGTGCTCGCCAACCGAGCGGAAGAGATCTTGGGCGGCGTCAAAGGCGAATATCGCATCGTGAACCCCAACGACCATCCGAACTACGGCCAGTCGACGAACGATACGTTTCCAACCGCGATGCGCATAATGGCGCGGCTGATGCTCGAGGATCTGTTTCATGCGGTCGACGGCTTGGCAGAGGCGCTTTCTCAGAAGGGCAGAGAGTTCGACGGAATCCTGAAATCCGCCCGGACGCACCTCCAGGATGCCGTGCCGATCCGGCTCGGGCAAGAGTTCGCCGCTTACGCCGCAAGCGTGAGGAAAGGCAGGCGCTGGCTGGAATATGCCGCCTCCGAGCTCGAAGAGCTTGGTATCGGGGGCAGCGCGGCGGGCACCGGGCTGAACACCCACCCAGCGTACGCGCAAAAAGTTGTCGACCATCTGATCTCGTACACAGGCTTGAGGTTCCGGCACTCGCCAGATATGCGCGAGGCGATGCAAAGCAATCTGCCGTTGGAAGCGCTCGCAAGCGGGCTCCGCATCCTTTGCCTGGAGCTGACAAGAATCTCGAACGATCTGCGGCTGCTAACTTCGGGGCCCCTCACCGGCCTCGCCGAAATAGTGTTGCCGCCCGTGCAGCCCGGCTCGTCGATCATGCCCGGCAAGGTGAACCCGAGCATGGCGGAGAACCTGAATATCGTGCTGTTCCAGGTGCTTGGCCAGTGTCAGACGATCGATTATTGCGTTCAGGCCGGGCAGCTCGAATTGAACGTGATGATGCCTGGAATGGCGTTCGCGGCGCAGTTCGCCTTGCAGATTCTCACGAATACTCTCGAGACGTTCACGGCCAACTGCGTGACCGGTATCGTGGCGAACGAGGAAACGTGTCGGCACTACGCGGAAACGTCGCCGTCACTCGCGACCGCGCTGAACCCGCACATCGGCTATAAGCAGGCCGCGGAGGTGGTCAAGACCGCCCTCAAGGAAAAGAAGTCGATTCCGCAGGTCGTACGCGAGAAAGGGCTGTTGGACGAAGCGACGCTTTCCAAGGCGTTGGACCCCGCGCTCCTAACGGAACCGGGCATACCGGGCAAGTCATGAGCAAACTAGTAATCTGCGTTCTGGTTCTTTGCGCTGCCACCGGCGCGCTCTGCCAGTTCACGCTCTGGCGCGGATCGGCCCCGGCCGACGTGCAGTACCTGCCCGTGCTGCTGGAGTCTCCCCCGATCGCCGCGGACCTCGGGCTGACCCGAGCGCAACGGGAATCGATCCACAGGATCATTGTTTCGTCCACGATCAAGCTGATGCCCTATTCGTTCCGCAGCGGCCACTCGAACCAGACGAACCGAGCCGTCTACGCGAGCGCGTTCGCGCGCACCCAGCGTTCGATCGAGGCACTCACGACCGCGAAGCTCAGCAAGAGGCAGCGTGCGCGGTTTCACCAGATAACGCTGCAGTTCATCGGCGGCCGCGCTGCTCTCATGCCCCAAAACGCCAAGGCTATCGGGCTCACAGCCGCCCAACGGGCCACGCTCGGCAGCAAAATGAAGGCGATCGAAGCGGGCATGTTTCCGCTGCCCGGCAAGCCAGAGGCGCGCACCCGGCTCGTTCAAGCTACGCTCGAGCGGGAGGACAACGTTCTGCGCCATAGCCTGACTAAGGCCCAGTGGGCGAGGTGGCGGGCCATGCTGGGGAAGCCTTACCGGACCCGCTGACGACCCGGGCGAACGGGCATAATGAGCAATGGCCTCCGCTCCCGCCATAGGCGTGAAACGCATTCCGCTCTCCGAATCCGACCCGGAGATTTATTCACTTACGAGGCGTGAGGAGGAGCGGCAAAATCACAACCTCGAGCTGATCGCGAGCGAGAACATCGCGAGTTTGGCGGTGAGGCAGGCCATGGCCACGGTGCTCACCGACAAGTACGCCGAAGGCTATCCGGGCGCGCGCTACTATGGCGGCTGCGAGGTCGTCGACGAGGTCGAGAACATCGCGCGGGACCGCGTCAAGCAGCTCTTCGGCGCGGAGTACGCGAACGTGCAGCCCCATTCCGGAAGCCAGGCCAATATGGCCGTGTACTTCACGTTTCTGCAGCCAGGCGACAAGGTGATGGGCATGGACCTTTCGCACGGTGGGCATCTCACGCACGGCTCGCCAGTGAACTTCTCAGGGAAGCTTTACAACTTCGTTCCGTACGGCATCGACCCGAAGACGGAGCTGCTGGACTACGACCGGGTCGCCGATCTCGCCAAGCTCGAAAGGCCGAAAATGATTACCGTCGGGGCGAGCGCCTATTCGCGCGCGATCGACTTCGCCGCATTTCGGCAGATAGCGGATTCGGTCGGAGCATTCCTGTTTGCGGACATCGCGCACCCGGCCGGACTGATTGCCAAAGGGCTTTTGCCTTCGCCGATCCCCTATGCGCATGTCGTTACTTCCACGACGCACAAAACGCTTCGAGGGCCGCGCGGTGGTCTGATCCTCATGGGCAAGGACTTCGAAAACCCGTTCGGCATCACCGCCCCCAAGAGCGGGCGCACCAAGATGATGTCGGAACTCCTCGATACGATGGTTATTCCTGGAATCCAGGGAGGGCCGCTCATGCACGTGATCGCCGCGAAAGCCGTCGGCTTCGGCGAAAACCTGCAGCCTTCGTTCGCCGACTACGCGAAGCAGGTGATCTCGAACGCGAAGGCTCTGGCGGAGGCGCTGCGGGCCGAAGGGTTCCATATCGTATCGGGCGGCACCGACAACCATTTGATGCTGGTTGACCTGCGGTCCAAGGGAATCACGGGCAAAGCCGCACAACTCGCGCTGGATAAGGCGAACATCACCTGCAACAAGAACGCCGTTCCTTTCGATGACAAGTCACCGCTGATCACGAGCGGCATTAGGCTGGGCACACCGGCTGTGACGACGCGAGGACTGAGGGAGCCGGAGATGGCGCTGATCGCGAGAATGATCGGCCGCGTGACCGCCGACCCCGACAACGCGGAGGTGATCGAATCTACGCGGAATGAGGTCGTCGAGCTGTGCTCGCACTTTCCGATTTGCTAGGGCCGAGTGAAAAACCGACGCAAAACACGAGGAATGTGGGCCATTCGCCCTTCCAATGGAGCGTTGTGGCCAAGAGCGGGTTATAAAGTCTGATAGGGAACACTGTGGCGGACTGGTACTACATCGGGCACTATGGGCAACTGGGGCCGCTAACGCGCGAGCAGCTTGACGAGCTGATCGAGGGCGGAGTGATCCAGCAGGACACGTTCGTGTGGAAAACCGGCATGACCGATTGGGTGCCGGCCGGCCAGGCGAAGGAGCTGCAGCCGAGCTTCGGCTCATCGAACCCGTTCGCGTCGCCTCCCCCACCGCCCGTCGCCCCACGCCCTTTCGCATCCGCTGCGCCGCCGCGAAACATGGAGCCCGACCTGCTGCTTCGCACCGATCCCTACTTTCCGGTTTTCGGGTCGATCAAGAGCGACAAGAGCCGCACTGCCGGCGGCATCCTCCAGATCATCATTCCCGGTGTCGGCCGAATGTATTTGGGCTACTCGGCGATCGGGGTTTTGCAGCTCCTGCTGTCGTTTTGCGCCGGCGTAGGGTGGCTGTGGTCGGTCATCGACGGCATCATCATCCTGGCCGGCGGAGTCAAAATGGACGGCTACGGACGATATCTCACCGATTGACCTTACAGGTTTATCGCACTTGGACGCAGCAGGCCGACCTGCCGGCACGTCTAAAGCTTGGACATCGAATGATGCGATATTTGACTGTAATCCTTTGCTTCCTCTGCATTGCCGCCTTGGCCACTGCCCAAACGGCTCGCTCGCGCCAGGGTGAAACCGATCTCAAGCTGGAAATCGCGGGCCGCGGCGCGGTAGTGATTCGGCTTTATACCAAGACGGCGCCCAAGGCCACTAGCCATATCATCTCGCTCGTCAAGAGCGGGTTTTACGATGGTCTGCGATTTCACCGTGTCGAGAAGTCGCCCAAGCCCTATCTGGTTCAGGTGGGCGATCCGGCCAGCCGGACAAATCTCGACGCGGCCGGCAACGGCGGAAGCGGCGCAAGCATTCCGTACGAGGACAGCGGATTCTCGCATGTCGAGGGCGCAGTTGGGCTGGCGATGGCGAACGGAGTCGGTGACAGCCAGTTCTACATCCTGCTCGCTCCGCACAAGTTCCTCGACGGTCGCTACACTGTCTTCGGCGTGGTAGTTTCCGGCATGGACGTGGTCCGAAGCATCGAAAGGGGCGACCGCATCACTTCCGCCACGATTCTCGGCGGCTGAGGTCGTGCCAAACTAGATTGCGGTGCGGCTGACCAAAGCAATCCTTATACGCCTGCTGTTCGGACTGCTCAGCCTACTGTTCATCTCCTTCGTGATTTTCGTCGCTCAGGCGTTCAGCAAAGGCGACGCAGCAACAATGATCGCCGGCGAAAAGGCGACGCCTCAGCAGGTTCAGCAGCTTCGTCACCAAATGGGGCTCGACCGTCCATGGCCGGTGCGCTACGTGGAGTTTGTGGCCAACGCCGCCCATGGGGAATTCGGCTCGAGCTACTACGGAACGCACGAGCCGGTTCGCGACACGCTTGCGAGGACGCTGCCGCTTACGCTGAATATCTCGATCTTGGCGATCTTGCTTTCCGCTGCGGTCGGAATCGGGCTCGGCACGCTGGCGGCCGTGTTTCGAAACGGATTCCCGGATCGCTCCGTGCTCACCTTGTCGACTCTGGGCGTCACCGTGCCCAATTTCGTGCTCGCTCCCACGCTCGTCTACCTCGTGGCCCTCAAGATCCACCAGGTGCCGGTGGACTGGAATCCCACCGACCTGGCGAGCTTCGGCATGTTCCGTTCGCTTCTGCTGCCCGTGCTGATTCTTGCCGCGAGGCCGATGGCTCTCTTGACCCGCCTCACGCGCGCGAGCATGATCGACACGCTTCAACAGGAGTTCATCCGCACGGCGGTCGCTAAGGGCGTGCCGCCCCTCAGGTTGATCTTCGGCCATGCGCTGCGGAACGCGATCTTGCCGGTCATCACGGCGATTGGGACGACGTTCGGAATCTTGCTCACCGGCTCGTTCATCATCGAGACCGCCTTCAGCATTCCTGGGGTAGGAAAGACAACCATCGAGGCGATTCAGCGCGGCGACACGCCGGTGATCCAGGCCTGCGTGTTCGTCACCGGCGCGATGTTTATTGTGCTGAACACCGTGGTCGACCTGATTCTGCCTCTCCTCGATCCGCGAATCCGGGAGTCGCAGATTTGAGATCGAAGGCTACGAAAGAGCGTGGGCCGCGGCGCAAATTCGATCCACTGCTGGTCTTCGGAATCCTGTTTCTGGTCGCCATCGTCCTGTTCGCCATTTTCGGCCCGCTGGTCCGTAGCTGGATGCTCCGGACGCCCGGTCAGCCGCTGGATTCGGTCTACGACCCGGTTGGGATGCCGTTTCTATCCGCCGGCGGTAAATACGTCCTCGGCACCGACGACATCGGCCGCGACCTCATGGCCCGCCTCGCCGCAGGCGCGAGAATCTCGCTGTTCGTGGGCTTCCTCGTTCAGATCATCAGCCTTAGCGTTGGGGTGACTGTGGGAGTTCTGGGTGAATTTGCCCCGCGGTGGGTGGCCGTTCCGTTGATGCGACTGACTGACGGAATGTTCGCGTTCCCGGACATTCTGCTGGCGATCCTCATCATCGGGGTCATCGGACCAGGGCTGGTGCCGGTCATCGTCGCGCTATCGATCACCGCATGGCCGAGCGTAGCCCGGTTGGTGAAAACCTATGTGGCAAGTTTGAAGGATCGCGAGTACGTCATCGCTTCAAAGGCTACCGGCGCATCGACTTTCTATCTGGTCACAAGGCATGTGCTGCCCCAACTTTGGAATATCCTGCTCGCGGTCAGCATGATCGAGGTCGCTGGGACCATTTTGGCGGAAAGCTCGCTGAGCTTCCTCGGGATCGGAGTGCAGGCGCCTACGCCAAGCTGGGGCGGCATGATCAACGCGGCCCGAGGCAATTTGAATTCCTACCCGATGCTTCTGTTTTGGCCGTGCATCATCTTGAGCCTCACGATCTTCGCGCTGAACTTCGTCGGCGACGGTCTGCGCGCGGCACTCGACCCCAAAGGGCAGTAGCGGCTAATCGCCGTACTCGAGTTCATGTAAGATGCGCGGGCTCATGCGCCAGCCTTCCTGCACCTTCACGTGAAGCTCTAGGAAGACGCTTCTGCCAAGCATCGCCTCGATGTCCGTTCGAGCTTTGGTGCCGACGCTCTTCAAGAACTGTCCGCCCTTGCCGATGAGGATGCCTCGCTGGCTGGCTTTCTCGACGAGGATAGTTGCACCGATGTGCGTGAGCTCCGGTGAGTCGGTCCAAGAGTCCACCATCACCGCTACCGAGTGGGGCACCTCCTGGCGCGTAGCTTCGAGTATCTTTTCGCGCACCATTTCTCCGGCCATGAAGCGGCTGGATTGGTCGGTGAATTCGTCTTCGGCAAACATCGGCTCGCCCTCGGGCATCAGGTCGACGATCATGCCAAGCAGCCGGTCCACGTTGACCCCCTGGGTTGCCGCGGTGAGCATGTAGTCGTTCGTTCCGAAGAGCGCGGTGTAGGCGTCGACGTTCCGCTGCACGTCCTCAGCCTTGAGCAGATCCATTTTGTTCATGCAGAGGATCCTGGGCGTTCCTTCGGCCGAAGCTTCGATAATCGCGGCAATCTGTTTATCGATGTCTCCGGGGTGGTGCGCGCCATCGACTACGGCGATGACCGCGTCGATTTCGGCAAGCGCCATCCGCGCGTGTTCCACCATCACTCGGCCAAGCTGAGTTTTGGCTTCATGCACGCCCGGCGTGTCGATGAACGCGATTTGATAACCCGGGCCGTTCGCGACTCCAACGACCTTGCGGCGCGTCGTCTGCGGCTTGTTGCTGACGATGGACACCTTTTGGCCCACCATGGCGTTCAAGAGCGTGCTCTTTCCGACGTTCGGCTTGCCGATGAGCGCGGCGTAGCCGGCCCGAAAAGCGGCCTTGCCACCAGCATCCATCAGCTGTCTCGCTTTCGGAACATAACGTTCATCCCAAGCTCCTCGAACTCGGCGCTTGGCGTGCCCGACGGCTCGGGCCGTGCGCTCGCGCTTTCTTCCGAGCCTCCGCGCTCGCGGTCGTGACCCCTGCCGCGACGGCGTCTCCTGCGGCGGCCGATCCTTTCTTGACTATCGGATGCCTCCGGCTGGTCGAGATCGTCGATCTGCGGCGGCCGGAGGAACCACTCGTCGGCGACTTCGTCCGAGTCCGCACTTCCGATCCATTCGTCGAGACGCATGATCGGTACGTCGAAGTTCGCATTGTCTTGGAGTACGTTCAGCTCCCGAGGCGGAAGGCTCTCGAGCCGAAGCGAACCGCTGGTGTCCCGGTTCAGGAAGTGGCTCAGCTCGTCCTTCGGACCGACCATGAACATATGGCTCGAACCATCGACGGCGGTGAAGCGAAGGTTCGTCGAATCGACGGCGGCCCAGGTATTCGTTAGGATGTTGAAAGCCGAGAACTTGCTGGGCAGCGCGATCGCCCGGGGACCGGCTCCCGAACAGTGAACGGTGAGGAACGGCTGGCGGACGTGCGTAACGTCCTCCTGATAGTTCCAAACATGGGCGCCGGCCATAACCGCCAAAGCGCGGATGAGCGCCGGATTTACGAGCGGCTCACCGAGGAAAACGCTCGTCCAATGGGTCTCTGCCGGTCCCTCGCGGAACTCTCGCACCACGAAGCTCGGAAGCCCGGTCTGACTGTATTCGCCGAGAACCGTCGCGTTCTCGGGAATGGCGAAATAGCTCGGCTCGAGCTTTGTGCCGCCGATGAGCGACCGATCGGGAAACGCTTCGCTTAGCGGATGTCGCCGGTTCAAGATGGTCGTTCCCGCCTTGCTGTAAAACGGCTGGGGCTTCAGCGCTATGCCGGTGACCTCCCTTGCGCGCTCGAGCGAATCGCGGCCCGCGTCGAAGAGTCCGGCGGCGTAGAGCCAGAACAGAACCTTGTTATCTCGCTGGAGCCTGGACTTGATCGCCGCGCGCAGCTCCGGCCGGATGTCCCAAGCATTCAGGAACACGTACAGCTTGCTCTCGGGAAACTTCTCGCGGTGAGCCAGGTCGCTCAGCAGATAGAACCCAGCGCTGACTCCGGCCCGAAGCACCGATTCGCGAACGTTCTGCACGAGAAGTGAGAAGGCGTTGGAATCCACCAGGTAAGCGAGAGCTCGCTCATCGATGAAGATGGCCACTTCGGGGGCAGTCAGCGGGGAATCCATGCGCTCGATGAGCGCGTCGCGAACCTTGCCGGCGCGATCCCATACTCCTGCGGTCTTCAGCCAGCCATTGCCCCAAAGGTCCATCCACTCGACGCCGCTCGCGTGAGCGAGGGCTGCGCCCACTCCTCGCCAATGGACACTTTCCAAAGCCTGCGGCGTGCGGATGATGGGGTTGAAGTCGTCCGGCTCGTGTCCCACGCTCAGCGAAGTCTTGAAATCCTCTTCGCTGAGGTACAGCTTTCCGTTCAATGCGAAGCTGTCGATTGGGCATGGGAACGGCGCTGTGCCGCCCGGCTCACGATTTCGGTAACTTGGCGGACCGGCAATGAAATCGACTTCCTGGCAGCGAAGCAATTTGCCGAGCGCGAGGTGCCCGCTGCTGGGGTGGGACCACTCGAACGTATAGCCGTAGCTGCAGCCGACGAGGAAGTACCCCTCGCTGGCCGCCTTGATCGAATACGCGAGGTCGCTGATGCGCTGAACGGTGGCGTCGCTGAGGAACAGATGGTAATCGACGGTGCGGCGCTGCTTGCGCGACGACCGCACGAACTTTTCCCCCTCGGCGCCTTCCGGTTCGAAGGGCGGAATTTGGATCGTGTCGAAACGAATGTCTCCGTCGAACCAGGACGCGCGAAGGGTGACCTCGTCGCCCGAGTAACGAGTTCGCGCCCAGTCACGGAAGCCGTGCAAGGCTGCGCGGGAGGTGTCGTATCCCTGGCTCTCCGTGTAGAACCACTCGCCCCGCTCGAGATGAATGCCGAGGATGTGGTCTCGCAAGGGAAGGGCTCGGAGTTGACGAACAAGCTTCTCCAGGCACTCGGTAGCCGTGGCCCAATAGCGGTTGTCGCACACGCTGGGCTCGGCAAGCTCGCCGAGCGAAGTGACGTACTTCGCGTCCGGATAACGATCTTCCCAGTTGCGCGGCGCCACGAAGGCGATGCGGAACACAACCTGGCTCTCCGGGTCGGCGCCGACCGTCTGGGCGAGCATGTACGATGCAAACGCAACGCTCGCATCGACGGCGGATGCCTCCACGTCCAGATCCACGAGGAAGCTGTGGATATGCACCCCGGCTTCGACGGCCATTTTCAGCTCGTCGAGCACGGTTTCGGCACGGCGTTCGTCGGACGGGCTGCCGAAGAATAGGATCGGAGGATAAACCCGGTGATCCCGCACTATCGTCGGGATTCCTTCCCTCAAGACGACCTGAGGCGCTTCGTCCGGAATCGGGATGGGCGGCTTGGACGGGGGCTCGGGGATCGCCCTGCCGCGCTGAGCCTGGGGCCTTGCCGCCGGCTGCTCGTGCTCGATGAAATCTTCTTCGATCGATGCCCGGGCGGGCACGGAGTCGTGCTCGGGCTGATCCTTCCGGCGGCGTCTTCGGGAGCGCCTCGGAGCCAGGTTGGGCGCGTCCTCGGCGACGGCCGCCGGGCGTCCGTTCGATTTCAACGGGCGCCAAATCGGAACCGGCAGCTCGTCGGCTTCCCAGGTGTACTGCTGCTCAGGCTCGGCAGCCACTGGCGCTTCTTCTGCGCTCGGTGAGGCCGCTACCCTTCCCACCGCGCGGGAACGGAACAGCACCGCGACGTCTCCGAAGTATTCCAGCTCGGGCTTTTCGGGCTCGACCGCAGATTTCGCCTTCGCGCGCCGAGGAGCCTTCTCCTTGTCAGCGACCGGTTCTGCCTTGGGCTTTGCGGTGCGAGCTCGGGATTTGGTCTTCGGCTCTTCTACGACAGGCGCGGGAGTGGGCTCGGGCGTCTTCGCCCTCGTCCTGCGGGTCGCTGTTTTTGCGGGTTCGGTTTCGGGTGTTTCAAGAGTCGGTGTAGGTGAATCTAGCTTCTTACGGGGCATGATATTTCGGGAGTGGCGGTCTTTGCCCATGCCAAAAGCTCTTCCGGCGAGTCGAAGATGGTGACAGGTCCTTCTGCTTGCAGGTTGGCGCGTGTGCCCGCTCCATAGCTCACCGCGATAAACGGTATGCCAGCCGAGCTTGCGCAACGAGCATCGAAGATTGAGTCGCCGATCATGACGGCTCGATGGGGAGCCACGCCAAGCCGCTCGCATGCGAGCAGCGCGCTTTCAGGGTCGGGTTTGGGTTTGGAAACGTTGGAGGAGCAGACGACCGTGTCCACGGAGTCTGCTGCGGGAAATCGTGATAGAAACGGCTCGAGCTCGACGGAGCACTTGCTAGTGACCAGAGCCGTGGCGAGTCCGCGCCGCTTCAGCTTGCGAAGCGCTTCGATGGCGGGCTCGAAAAACCTTTCGTTGTCGACATACGATTCAAAGCGTTCTAGCGCGTACGCCTTCATTCCGGCGGCTTGTTCGTCCGTCGGCTCGTCGCCCGCCACGAGCCTTACTTGCTCGCGAAGCGGGAGCCCGATAAGGCTCGCGATCAGGGACTCCTCAGGTCGGCGTCCGCCGAACGTTTCGAACGCGTCTGCCAAGCCCGGGATGATCATGCCGAGGCTGTCGACCAGCGTGCCATCGACGTCGAAAAGGACGGCATCGCAATCGGTCGGCAAAAAGCCCCGCGGCATGGGCAGAAGTATGGCAGAAATCGGCCTTCCGACGCCGCTCTTGGCCCACGCGAGGAGCACGCGATCGAATTACCCTACGCGTCCGGGTGCTGCAAGCCGATGATGCTGGTACCTCACGGAGGAATTACTATGCAGATCGCACCCAGTCCGATCGCCGCGGCGACGCCTGTGGATCCGGCCCTGTCCGGTTCGCAGCCGGTTGCCGGGTTCGAATCGGTTCTGTCGGCGACCCATGCATCGGCGGCAAGCGGGCCACCGGGCAAGGATTCGCCACCCGGCATAAACAAGGCGGCGCAGGAGGCAGCGAAGAAAGAGCCGACAGCTCACTCGCAAGACCCGGACCTAGCGCAGCCAGCCAAGAAGGCATCGGATCCGACGCCGGCAACAGCCGCGACGATCTCCGCCGCAGTGGCGCTTCTCGTCGCTCCCCCCGTAGTAGCAGCGCAGGTCGCGACACCGGTCGCGCAGCAGGGTGCGGCGCCCGCTGTGACTGGAAACGTCCAACCACCTCAGGGCCCGTTTCTCGTGGATACGCCCGACGGGTCGCCCCCGAAGCTGATTCCGATCGATGGCGGGCTCGGGCCAAAGCTTACGACAAATGTCGGACCTGTAGGCAGCGAAAGCGCCGCTCCCAACGCTGCCGGCGCAGTTTCTGCGAAGCAGATTACGACCCCTCCAGCGGTGAATGCCACGGATGGCATTTCACCGCAATCCGGCGCGAAAGCGGCGCAGCCCCCGCTCGATGCAATCGTGACGAGCGTCCAGGCCGCGCCCCCTATGCCCGCGAAGCCTACAGAAACGGTCAGCAACGTGAAGGTCGCTCAGCAGGCGACGGCAGCCGTAAACTCCTCCCCCGCAGACGCGGGGCCTCAGCCTCTGGCGCCGGCGGAGAAGGGCGGCGATCCGGCTCCCAAGGAGAAGGGTGTCGAAATCAAGATCGACACCTCGGCGGCTAAAGTCGCGCTGGCAGACGGTCCGAGTGATGCCAAGTCTGGCTCGCGGGACCCGGACCAGGGTGGCTCAGGGTCGAATACGGCTCAGGCCCAGCAGCCCGTGAAATTGGAGGCCTCGGCGCCTGTAGCCAAGAGCGCGCCGCCTATCGCAGTCGACCGAAACCAGGTGGTGCAGCAGGTGGCGGACCGGATCGAGCTTCTGGCGGCATCTAGGACGCGCGACGGTGTCGTCGTTCATCTCGAGCCACCCGGGCTCGGGTCGATGACGGTGACGATCCGCAAGATCGAATCGACGGTCGACGCGAGCATTGTGACGAGCAACGACCAGGTGCGGGACGCGCTGGCTCAAAGCCGGCCACAGCTTGCCGCAGCGCTTCAGAGCAAGGGGTTGAGCCTCGGCCAGGTCGACGTTTCGAGTCGGTCTTCGGGCAACTCGGCGCAGTTCGCACCCAGGCAGGGAAGCTCGCAGCCCGGCGCTCAGAATCAGCAGTCGACTCAAGCTCGGGCGGGCTCAAATTCTCGGGAGGCGCAGAGCGCTCCAACAAGGACGGCGACGGTCCTCCAAGCCTATCGAAAGATCGGCGGGGTGGACGTGTGGATATAGGAAACCGATATGTCACCTATTAGCTTGGCGAACTCCGCCGCGAATCCGACGGCGACGACGACAAACCCTTCGGAGCTGAATATGGAGCAGTTCATGCAGCTCCTGACGGTGCAGCTCGAAAACCAGGATCCGCTCGATCCGATGAACGACAGAGACTTCTTCGCCCAGATGGCGCAGCTTGGACAGGTGCAGGGACTGGATAACCTGATCAAGTCCTCGCAGCTCCAGCAGGCGCAGCAGCTCATGGGCAAGACGGTCACCGCCGTTCAGCCGATGACAGACAGCTCTAGCGGGCAAGCGTCGCTTGTGACCGGGGTCGTCAGTCGAATCTCGGTAAAGAACGGCGTGTACTACCTAGGCGTCCAGGAGGCTGACGGCGGCATCGCCGATGTCACCATGGGCTCTCTGCAAAACGTTCAGCCGGATCAAAGCATCAACAACTTCACCGACCTCATCGGAAAGAACGTGAAGGCGGTCGGGCTCGACGCGAACGGCCAAACGATCACCGTGAGCGGCCCTGTCATCTCCGTAGAGATGATCAACGGTCAGGCGGTGGCAGATGTGCACAATAGCGATGGCAAAACAGTCAGCGTAGCCGTCTCGAGCTTGCAGAAGATCGGGAGCTAAGGAAGGCGCGGACTTCGCTTCTACAAGCCATGAGTCGAATCGACAACACCAAGATTCAAGACCTGTTGCAGGCGCAACGGGTCCAAAACCCGGCCGTTCAGCCGGCCAAAACCGGCAGCTCGGACTTCGAAGGTCTGCTGCAAGACCAGCTCAAGGTGAGCGGGCACGCGAAAACGCGCCTGGAAAGCCGAAACATCGAGCTGGACAAATCGGCCTGGGATCGGGTGGTGAGCGGTGTCGATCGAGCCGCGGCAAAGGGAGCGAAAGAATCGCTCGTCATGGTAGACGACGTGGCGCTGGTAGTCAGCGTCAAGAATCGCACGGTGATCACGGCCGTGGACAAAGGAAACTTGAAGGACCAAGTTTTTACAAATATCGACAGCGCCGTCATCGTGTGACGGCAACTAACGAAGGCAGCATCGATGCGCAGGACCCAGGCTCGAACCTGGGAAGCGCGAAGCGGAGCCCGGAAGTGGCGACGCTAACGCCTGCTGCCTGATAGGGAAGGAACAACTATGCTTCAGGCAATGCTCGCTGGCGTGGCCAGCATGAAGGCGCAGGAAACGCGCATGGACGTCATTGGCAACAATCTCGCGAACGTCAACACGACCGCCTACAAAGGCTCGAGGGTTACGTTCCAGGATATGGTTGCCCAAACTATACGAGGCGCGGGCCGGCCTTCGACCGACCTCGGGGGAACCGATCCGATCCAATTCGGTCTGGGCGTGCTCATCGGCGGCACGGACACGAACATAGAACAGGGCTCGCTCAACGCCACGAACCGCCCGACGGACCTCGCGATCCAAGGGAACGGATACTTCATGGTCTCCAATGGCGACCGAGTAGCGTACACACGTGACGGCGCGTTCGACCTGGACGCACAGGGCGACCTCGTGCATACGGCCACCGGCGAGCGCGTGCTCGGATGGAAAGCCGACGCGAACGGCAATATCGACACGACGAAGCCGATCGGACCCGCGAACGCGATCAACGTGCCTCTCGGTGCGCTGAGCGCCGTACAGCAGACCACGCAAATGACCATGGCCGGCAACTTGAGCGCCACGGCGGCGCCGACCGACTCCTGGACGTCGCAGGCGAGGGTGTACGACTCTTTGGGCGGCTCTCACGACCTCACGATGGAGTTCGCGAACCACCAGTCTTACAACCCGTCATCTGGGAATCCTCCTCCGGCAGGCTGGCCGGCTGGTGCGACTAACGCCTGGGACTGGACGGTTTACAACGGCGCTCCCGCGCCGGCGAACCAGATCGGAAGCTCTTCGGATGCCGGGAACGAGAGGCTGTATTTCGATGCCTCCGGTCAGCTTGTAACCTCGCTGCCACCCGGAGCGAACAATCAGCCGACGCTCAACAAGTTCAATGTGCCGGGCTCGAACGGCGCTCCGACCTTTTCGATCGGCGTCGATTTTAGCCAGATCGGCCAACTTCAGACGGACACGCAGGTGAACCTCAAGGACCAGAACGGCTTCCCGCCCGGATCGCTGCAAAGCTTTTCGATCGGCTTGGACGGCGTGCTTACCGGACTGTTCACGAACGGCCTGACTCGGCCCCTGGGCATGCTTGCGATGAGCATTTTCTCGAACCCGGGTGGTCTCGAGCGAACTGGCAACAACCTGTGGCGGAACACCGACGACTCCGGCCTGGCCGTCGTAGGCTCGCCTCGATCCGGCGGACGTGGAGCGGTGAACTCCGGTTTCCTCGAGCAGTCCAACGTGGATCTCGGCAACGAGTTCACGGACCTGATCATCACGCAGCGTGGCTTCCAAGCCAACACGAAGGTCGTCACGACGGTTGACGAGATGCTTCAGGACCTGATTAACATCAAGCGGTAGGCCGTGCTTGGTCGGCGGGCGGCAGGATTCTTTCGGCCGCCCGCCGTTGGGCTAAGCGAGCTTTCCGGCAAGGCGGCCGAACGCCGATTTCCCGGCATATTGGGCATGGCTGCCCAGCAGCTCTTCGATGCGAAGGAGCTGGTTGTATTTGGCCACGCGGTCGGTGCGGTTCGGCGCGCCGGTCTTAATCTGTCCGCAATTCGTGGCCACGGCCAGGTCCGAGATCGTGACGTCTTCGGTCTCGCCCGATCGGTGGCTCATCACCGACGTATAGCCTGCCCGATTCGCCATACTGACCGCTTCGAGCGTCTCGGTCAGGGTCCCGATCTGGTTCACCTTGATCAGAATCGAGTTGGCAATGCCGCCATCGATGCCGCGTTGCAGCCGCTCCACATTCGTTACGAACAGATCGTCCCCGACAAGCTGGATCCTGTCTCCGAGCGCCTCGGTGAGCGCCTTCCAGGTATCCCAGTCGTCCTCGGCGCAGCCGTCCTCGATCGAAATGATCGGATATTTGTCCGCGAGGCCGACGAGGTATTCGACTTGCTGCGGGCCGGTTCGCTCGCGGACGGAGCCCGCCTTGTACCGGTACTTGCCGTCCTTGTAGAACTCGCTGGCGGCCGCGTCGATGCCGAGCCATATCTCCTTGCCTGGTTCGTATCCGGCCTTCTGGATAGCCTGCACGATGTAGTCGAAAGCGTGGTCCTGCGATTCCAAGTTCGGAGCAAATCCTCCTTCATCGCCCACGCCGGTGTTGAGACCGTTGGATTTCAGCACCGATTTGAGCGTGTGGAATACCTCAGATCCCATTCGAAGCGCCTCTTTGAAGTTCGGAGCGCCGACCGGCAGAACCATGAACTCCTGGAAGTCGACGTTCGAGTCCGCATGCACGCCTCCGTTGAGGATGTTCATCATCGGCACTGGCAAGACGTGCGCGAGCACGCCGCCCACATACCGGTACAGGGGAAGCCGAACATAATTCGCTGCGGCTTTCGCGGTGGCGAGCGACACGCCCAGAATTGCGTTGGCTCCAAGCTTGCCCTTGTTCGGCGTGCCGTCCAGCTCGATCATGAGCGAGTCGATGGCGAGTTGGTCGGTCGCATCGCGATCCAGTAATGCAGGCGCTATCGCCTCGTTCACGTTTTCTACTGCGTGCTGAACGCCCTTGCCGAGGTAGCGCTGCGCGTCTCCATCGCGAAGCTCGACTGCTTCGAATTGGCCGGTGCTGGCGCCGCTAGGTACGGCGGCCCTTCCCGTGCTTCCGCTTTCGAGCAGAACGTCCACCTCGAGGGTAGGGTTGCCGCGGCTGTCCAAAATCTCACGAGCAGAAATATCGGCGATATAGGGCATAGTTGGTGTGCTCCGAATGAGGCGAACGCCACGCCGCGGCGCCCCGCAGGGGTTGCCGGAGATTACCCCTCCCGCCTTGCAGGTAATCTCGAACCCAGCATGGCCGCATCGCTAACCAGCGAAAACTTCGTACTCCACAAGCTCCAATCCCTCACGGGAATCATTCCGGTTGGGTTCTACATGCTTCAGCACCTGACGCTGAACTCGTTCGCCATCGCGGGCCCCGACAAGTTCAACGCAGTCATCGGGTTCTTCGAGGGGATGCCGTTCCACCTGCTGCTGCTTCTGGAGATCTGCCTTATCTGGATTCCGTTGCTATTCCATGCGGTGTACGGCACCTTCATCGCGTTCCGCGCACAGCCGAACTACATCGGCACGAAGTACCGCTGGTCGCAAAACAGGATGTTTGTGCTTCAGCGAATTACTGGCCTCATCGCGTTCGCGTTCCTCATCGTTCATGTCATCACGACGACCGGGGCGAAGTATTGGGCCCATGCCCAAGGCGCGGCTAATCCGGTAGAGAAGATCCAATTCGCGGCTTGGCACGACAAGCTCACTACCGCTCCCTACCTTTGGACGCTCTTCTATCTCATCGGCGTTCTGGCGTGCAGCTACCACCTGTCGTACGGGGTTTGGAACTTCAGCATCCGGTGGGGCCTCGCGATATCGGAGCGCGCCCAGATCGCGGTTCAGAAGTTTTCCTTCTGGATGTTCATCGTCGTGACGATTCTCGGATGGAGCGCGCTGGTCGGTTTCTTGCTTCCCCAGCACGCATCGGGCGTAGAGAGCCAAACCGCGATCACGCCGGTCTCCGGAACCCTGTCGGGCGTGTAGAAAGCAGTAAACTCGCCGCATGCGCATTGCCTGCGTTCAAGCCGACGTGAGCTTTCGCGATCCCCAGGCGAACCTGAGCAAAGCCGTCGCCAAGCTCGAGGAGCTTGCGGCGAACTCCGTCGATTTGGCCGTTTTCCCCGAGGCTTACCTGACCGGGTATTGCGTGGACAGTCAGTCGGAAGCGGATACGCTTGGAATCGAGCGGGATGCGATCGAGCCGATGCAGTCTGCGTGTAACAGGCTCGGTATTCTCGCCGTCGTCGGGTTTGCGGAGCGTTGCGGCTCACACAACTTCAACGGCGCTGCCCTTTTGGAGCCTGGAAGAGAGCCGCGCTTCTACCGCAAAGTCCACTTGCCCCATCTCGGCTTGGACCGATTCGTGCGGGCCGGTGACGAGCTGAACGTTTTTGATACGAAGCTTGGCCGCATCGGGATTCTGATTTGCTACGATCTCCGTCCTCCGGAGGCGAGCCGCGCTCTTGCGCTCGCGGGGGCGGAGTTGATCGTGCTGCCGACGAATTGGCCCAAGGGCGCCGAGACTTCGGCGGAGCACATCGCTATTGCGCGGGCAGCAGAAAACGGCGTCTTCGTGGCGACATGCGACAGAGTGGGAAAAGAGAACGGATTCGAGTTTATCGGGCTCAGCAAGATCATCGATCCGAGTGGACACGTGCTCGCAGCGGCTGGCGCCGGCGAAGAAACGATCTGGGCGGATGTCGACTTGGCGGCCGCGCGCAACAAGCGCGTGGTCAACATACCGGGCAAGTACGAGATCGATGTAATGGCGTGCCGAAGGCCGGAGCTATACGGGGCGCTTCAGGATCGTCAATGAACCTGAGAGGCTTCACAAATCGTCTGTGCTGTGGTTTGTCCACGCCTGCGGGGACTATGGGAGAACTATGAAACCATCGAGTTGGAAAGGGCTGAACGGATTCATCGGAGCGATCGCAGTCGCTGCTGCCGCGGTCGTGATCGGATGCGGAGGCGCGGGAGGAACCGTATCGGCCACGGGTGGCACCACCTCGACGACATCGACCACCAGCACGACTTCTACAACGAGCACGACGTCCACGACCTCCACGACCTCCACCACGTCGACGACTTCGGGGACAATGGGAACGCTCCCGCCGAACACAATTTTCTACTCGGACATCGCTTCGGACAATGTCACGGCAGAGATCAGGCACATCGATCCGAACGGCGCGAACGACACCCTTTTCGGAACGCTTGGCGCTCAGTTTGCAGCATTCGGTCCGAACTCGGCGCCCGACGCTGCAGCGAATGCGAGGGTTGTGTTCGCCTTCCAGCCCGTCAGCGGCGGCAACTACGGCATCTACTCGAACAGCTCGCTTACCAATGTCGGCGCGAAGACGCTTCTGTCTCCAACCTTCTCGAACGTCTTCGGGATACAGGTGACGCCGAACGGTCACACGGTCATCTTCAATGCCACGCAGGATCCGGACCCCACCCCGCATCTGTACGAAACGCCGATTGGCGGATCGACGGCCGTTATCCTGGACGACGCCGAAGATTTCACCCTCAGCCCGGACGGCAACCGCGCCGTGTACACCAAATTGAATCCGGACTTCGGGGACATTTATACGATCCGGCTGGACGGCACCGGGATGCAGCAGATCACCAACACGCCGAATCTGGACGAGAGGCAGCCCTCCTATAGCCGCGACGGCTCGAAGATCGCGTTCTCGGGAGCTTCGACCGACGGTTCGAGCGTCGATCTCTACACGATCAGCTCAACGGGTGCGAACGTAACCCAGGTCACGAACACAGCCGATCTTCTGGAGGTGGGCCCCTCGTTCAACGACGACGGCTCGAAGCTGTCCTACGCCGGCTTCAGCACGGTCGACCCGGCCCTCTCAGGGGTATACACGGTCAACTCGAACGCGGCGGGAAGCACCGCCAGCCGGGTGCTCGTAAAGGCTTCGAGCACGATTCTTTCCACGACGTACTGGACAAGCCTGCTGGGCCGCTCTCGAAGCAGACTGACGCTGGACCTGCAATTGCGGCGTCCTAGGAAATAATTCGCGGAGCCGACGTAGCTTGGACGGAAAGTCCAAGCTACGTCTTGGGGAGTCAGATCAGCTCGTACCGCGTATTGCGACGCCTAGGCTCATAACCCGCGCTGCGGATCAGCCGCTCGAACTCTTCGGAGCTCAAGATGAACTTGTTCCCGGCGGCGGACACCACGTTCTCCTCGATCATCACGGAGCCGAAATCGTTCGCGCCGTATCCGAGCGCTGCTTGCGCGATTTTGGGCCCCTGAGTGAGGATCGAGACTTGGAGATTGGCTACGTTGTCCAGGAAGATTCGCGACACGGCCACCGTTCGAAGGTAATCGAATCCGGACGCCTTATGCGCGATTGGAAGATTTGTGTCTTCCGGCTGGAAATTCCAGGTGATGAAGGCTCTAAACGGCTCGCATTCGTCCTGGAGGTCCCGGATCCGCTGAAGGTGCTCGACACGGTCCTCGACCGTCTCCACGTGGCCGAACATCATCGACGCAGTGCTCCGAAGCCCTAGGGACGAGGCCGCCCTCATGCATTCGAGCCACTCCTCGGTCGTATCCTTGTACGGCGCGATGATCTTACGCACTCGGTCCACGAGTATTTCGCCGCCCGCGCCCGGAATCGAATGCAGGCCGGCTGCCTTCAGCCTCACGAGGCAGTCGTGCAGCGACAGGCGCGAGATGTGCGCGATGTAGATAATCTCGGCCGGCGAGAGAGCGTGGAGAATGACCCCGGGATACTCCGCCAGGATTTTCTGGAAAATGTGCTCGTAGTAGTCGATCTTCAGCTTGGGGTTCAGACCTCCCTGAAAGAGGATCTCGACGCCCCCCTTGGCTACTGTGTCCCCGACCTTGTCCAAGATCTCCTGGTCGCTGAGCGCGTATCCCTCCTCGTGTCCTGGCGTTCGGTAGAACGCGCAAAACTTGCACCGCACCCAGCAGACATTGGTGTAGTTGAGGATACGCCCGATGATGTAGGTCACCGTATCGCCGGGCACAAGGCTCTGACGACGGGCGTTCGCGAGCGTGGCAAGCTCGATGAGGTTCGGGTGGTTGAAGAGGAAGAGCGCGTCCTCGGATGGAATCCTCGCTCCGGCGAACACCTTGTCGGCGATCGAATCGATCGAAACGTTCCCATGCCGCTCTGGCGCGAGAGTAGACATATTGGAAGAATTGTACTTGGCTGGCGCTCCTCGGGTGGGCGGCGAGGCCAACTGGGTCCATCCGATTCCTCGCCGGGCAGATCGCCTAATCCTTCTCCAGTGCGCGGTCGCCCGGCCACCCACGCAAAAAGTGGAGTACCGCAACCCAGTTGTAACGCGTCAAGATCGCCGCGCCTATCAACGCCTCCACTCCCTCCCCAATGAATCGGCTCACGTACGAATTGGAGCCGAAGAAGCTCGGCATCGGGCCGCTTAGGTACCCGCCCCAAGTGCCCGCTAGACCAGCCAGTCCGACTGCGAGCAGATAAAGGCCCAGGCTCGAAAACATCACGCGCTGCGCACCACGGGTGGTGAGTCGCAACCCCCCCTTTGACTTTCCACCGAGAGAGCGGCCGAATCGATCGGCGCACGTCCAAAGAAGTACGGCCAACCCACCGGCGAACAGGTCGACCGCTATAGAAATCAGAAAACTCTGACGCCCATAGCTCTCAGTCGGCATGTTTGCCAGGGCATAGCTGCTAGGCAACGCTTGGAGCAACCGAAGTAACTCCAATAGCACCAGGACGGAAGCGAAACGGCTGAGGACGAACCCCAAATCCTCGCGGGTCATGTTCGCATTCTATAGGGGTTCGTCCGGGAGTGCCACGCATCGGACCGTGCAAATTGTGCAAGATCGCGGACTGGAACGCGAACGCGCCCCTAACCGCCGAGGTCCAGCAGACCCAGCAGCTCGCGGAGCTCGATAATCACCGCATCCGGCTCGGGTGCTCCTTCAGGAAGCTCTTCCGGGCGCGTGGTAACTCCTCCATGGCTTGGAGGGACGTCGGTGGGCCGACGCATCCAAACCGTCTTCCAACCCGCCTGGATCGCCGGCAAAATGTCGTGCGCGTAACTGTTGCCGATGAACACAATCTTCTCGGGCGGCATCCCGACCGCCGCCTCGGCTCGCCGAAAAACGCTCACGTTAGGCTTGCCCTCGCCCATCTCACCTTCGATCAATATCGTGTCGAAGTAGCTTCCGATCCCCAAGACCTCGATTTCTTGCCGCTGCGTGTCGGCGGGACCGTTCGTGATCAGTCCCAGCGGATATCTTCGCTTCAGCTTTTTGAGGACCTCGAACGCGCCGTCGAAGAGCCGTAGGCCGTCGACCCGATGCCGGAGGTAGCAATCCGAAAGCGCCTGCGCACACTGTTCGTCAGCGCATCGAGCACGAGTCAGGGTCCGGCGCATCTGCTCGGTCCGCGTCGGCTCGCCGCTCTCGAGATAGGCCGGATACCATCCAAGCCGCTTCAGGCTCGGAGCGAACTCGCGGAATTCAGCGGCCCAATGATCCATGAGCTCGTCCGGTGTGAGCCCCGGAGGGCCGCACTCTTCGAACGCCCGCTTTAGCGCCGCCTTGCTTGCCTCCCAGTAGCCGCAGAGCGTGTCGTCCAGGTCGAAGAATATCGCCTCGGCATCCAGCGGGCCCGGCGGCATCGGCTAGAACATCCCCATGGCCGACTTGACTTCTGCGAGCGTCTTGGAAGCGAATCCCCGAGCCTCTTCGGCCCCCCGGCAGAGGATCTCTTCGATAGCGGCGTCGTCCAGCAGCGCCCTCCGTTCGCGGATCGGCCGCAGATACTCGTTGAGAATCTCGGTGAGCTCCTTCTTGTTTTGGCTGCAGCCGCGCAACCCTTGCCGATCCTCTTCCCACTGCCGCTCCCAATCCGGTGAATAGAGCCGCAAATACTGGCACACGGCACACCCTTCGGGCTGGCCGGGGTCGGTCAGCCGGATCTTGGTAGGCGTTGTGAAAGCCTGTTTGATTTTCGCAGCCGTTTGATCCTCGGTATCGCTCAGATAGATGCAGTTGTCGTACGACTTGCTCATCTTGCGCATGTCGAGGCCGGGCACTTTCGCGCGCAGCTCGTCCTCCGGAATCAGATACTTGTACGGCTGAAACACCTCGCGGCCATACAGCCGGTTGAAGCGAGCGGCGATGTCGTTGCCGATCTCCAGGTGCGGCGCCTGGTCGCGCCCGACCGGCACACCGTACGGTTTGTAAAGAAGGATGTCGGCGGATTGCAGCACCGGGTAGCCGAGCAAGCCGTACGGCTCGCGCTCCGCGGAGCCAAGGTCCTCTTGTTTCTCCTTGTAGGTCGGCACACGCTCCAGCCATCCGAGAGGCGTGATCATCGAAAGCAGAAGATGCAGCTCCGAATGCTCGGGCACATGGCTCTGAACGAACACTGACGAGCGCGATGGATCGATGCCTCCCGCCACGAAGTCCTTGGCCACTTCGCGTGCGTTGCGGCTGGCTTCGGCTGACTCCTCGTACATGGTGGTGAGGGCATGCAGGTCCGCCACCATGCAGTACATCTTGAACCCCTTGTTCTGAAGGTCAACCCAGTTCCGCAGAGCGCCCTCGTAGTTGCCGAGGTGAAGCCGAGGGTTGGTCGACCTCATGCCGCTAAGAATTCGGTTGCTATCGTTCATGAGTGCGCTAGCCGATGCCCGTAATCAGCCTAAAGGCGAACCTGAGCGGCGGGAAAATGATCATGCCCAGGATGTCCGGGCCCCCGTTGTTATGAATCATGTCGAGCGCCACGATGGCCACGAACAAGCCGATCATGCCGATCTGGCGGTTGAATTTGTACCAGGAATGCCGATAAGGGTCGGGCAGAAGCTGACCAACGAGCCAGTGACCATCGAGAGGCCCGAAAGGGATGAGGTTGAACAGGCACAGCGAAAGGTTGATGATGATCCCTTCCTCGAGCAGCACGAATAGAAATCCGCCGCCCTCCAGTGCACCAGGCGCGAGGCGGAGTATCAGGCGCAGGGCGATTCCGTAGACGACAGCCTGCACGAGATTCGATATGGGGCCCGCCGCTACCGCGGCGAACAAATCCCATCGCGGATTGCGCATCTTGCGCGGATCCATCGGCGCGGGCTTCCCCCATCCGCATCCGTATCCCGAAAGCGCCGTGGCAAGCATCATGATCGTGCCCATCAGCTCGAAATGCTTGGTCAAGTTCAGCGTTACCCGGCCGTAGTAGCGCGGCGTGGGGTCGCCGGCCATGTCCGCGAACTTGCAGTGGGCGTATTCGTGAATGCCGATGGCGAAGAAAATGACCACGATGATCGCGATCAAATCGGGAACCGGGGGGATGTGCTGAAACACTGCTTACTCTGGAACGCGCTCCCTCGCGAACATCTCGTCCCAGGAATCGCGCCGGGCGATCAACGAATCGCTGCCGTCCTGGCGGATAAGCACCATCGCCGGCCGTGGGTACCGGTTGTAGTTGCTCGCCATCGACGCGTTGTAGGCGCCGGTCACCAGCACCTGAAGGAGGTCTCCGGCAGCGATGTCCGCTGGCAGTGACACATCCTCGAAAAGCTTGTCGGTTTCGCAGTGACGGCCCGATACCGTAACTGCCGCGCCCGCGCATGCCGGTGCGCCTACGCGCTCCACCGTGTATTTGGAGCCGTAAAGCGCTGGACGGGGGTTGTCGCTGAGTCCACCATCGACGCATACGTAGGTTCGCCGGCCACGGTCCTTTGCAGGCACAGTCTTGACGACGCCGACCGTGTAGAGAGTAACGCCGCTTTCCGCGATGAGCGATCTGCCAGGCTCCTGCCCCAAGACCGGATGCAAGCCGGACCCTGCCAGAGCCGTCTGAAGCGTTTGGGCTACGAGCCGGCAATACTCGTCGACGTTCATCGGGCGGTCGTGCTCGGTGTACATCGCGCCCAGCCCCCCGCCTACGTTGATGTAGCGAGCCGCGTATCCATGGCGGTTCTTCATGGAGACCGCGAATTCCGCGATGAGCTCTCCGCCAGACCGTTGGGCTTCCGGATCGACGAGCTGCGAGCCCACGTGGCAATGGAATCCGTACAGATTCAGACCAAGCGAAAGACACTTCGTGACTGCCGCTTCTGCGGAGCCGTCGGCGATATTGAATCCGAACTTCGTGTCGTCTTGACCCGTGGATATCTTGGCGTGAGTGATCGGGTCGACGCCTGGCGCCAACCGCAGTACGACTTTGGCGGAGTGCCCGCCGAGCCCGGCGATCATCTCCAGCTCCCCGAAGTGATCGGCTACGATATGCCCCACGCCCTGATCCAGAGCAAATGCGATCTCGTCGCGCGACTTGTTGTTCCCGTGCAGGTGGCACGAACCTGCGGGGACGCCGGCCAGCAGCGCCGCGCGAAGCTCGCCTTCGGAGGCTGCGTCGATCGAGCAACCTTCGCTGTACGCAATCGCGAGAAGCGCCAAAGTAGAGTTGGCTTTGGACGCATAGCTGATCTCCGTCTCGAACCCGTCGAGCACGAATGCCGCGCGGTAATCCCGAATGCGGCTGCGAAAATGACGCTCGTCGATGACGTACAGCGGGGTACCGTATCGGACCGCCAGCCGTCTTGCTAGGGGCTCATCCAGGCGAAAACGCGTGTCCTGAGCGAGCGCCGAGAGCATACGGTTCATTATGGCACCCGGACCGTCCCGGGAGTGAGGCGCGCCGGGCGGCTAGACTGTTCGCGTGAGGCGCGTTGCTGTATTGGGCTCGACCGGGAGCATAGGCGCGCAGACGCTCGACGTTATCGCACAGCACCCTCGCGAGCTCGAGGTGGTGGCCTTGGCGGCAGGCTCGAACGAGCAAGCTCTAACAGAGCAAGCAGCGCGCTTCGGAGTGAAAAAACTCGCCCTGATGCGCCCTCCGAGCGGATGCAGCATTCCTGGAGGGATCGAAGCGGTAACCGAAATCGCCACCACCCCGGAGGCTGATATCGTGGTCGTGGCCGTCTCGGGCGTAATCGGCCTTATGCCGACCCTCGCGGCGATTGAGGCGGGGAAGGATATAGCGCTCGCGAGCAAGGAGGTGCTCGTAGCAGCCGGCGAAATCGTTATGCCCAAGGTTCGGAAGAGCGGGGTCAAAATGACCCCTATCGACAGCGAGCACAGCGCGATATTCCAATGCCTCCAGGGATACCGGCCGGATCAAGTCGATCGGCTGATTCTGACCGCCAGCGGGGGACCGTTTAGGGGCAAGACGCGCTCAGACCTTGAAAATGTGACTGTGGATCAGGCGCTGAATCACCCGACGTGGAAGATGGGAGGCAAGATCACGGTCGATTCGGCCACTCTGATGAACAAGGGGCTGGAATCGATCGAGGCCAAATGGCTGTTTAGCGTGAATATCGACCAAGTGGAGGTCGTGGTTCACCCGCAAAGCATCGTGCATAGCTTCGTTCGGTTCAAAGATGGAAGCGTCTTGGGTCAGCTTGGCTGGCCCGACATGAGGCTGCCGATATCCTATGCGCTGCTCTTTCCCGACCGCCTGCCAAACAGCTTGCCCAGGTGGGACCCTGTCCAGACGCCGAAATTGACGTTTGAGCCCGTCGACACGGGGACCTTCGTCTGCCTCAAGTTGGCGAGGCGTAGCGTAGAACTAGGTGGGACCACGCCGTGCGCTATGAACGCCGCGAACGAGGAAGCGGCAGCTGCTTTTCTGCGCCACGAAATTGGTTTCCTGCAGATCTCGGATATCGTCGAACAGATCGTCGAAACGCACCAGGCTAGGGAGTCCTCGCTGGACAACGTGCTGGCCGCGGACGCAGAATCGAGAGCCCAGGCACGTATGCTGATCGGGCCGAACTAATCCATGGCATTTATTCACAACTACGTCGAAGTCGCCATAGTGCTACTCGTGATGCTCTCGGTGCTGGTTGCAGCCCACGAGCTTGGGCATTACCCTTTCGCCCGGCTGTTCAATATGGGCGTCGAGGAGTTTTCGATCGGCATGGGGAAGCGAGTCGCGCTGCTCGGGCGCCGACCTTACATTGTGCCGATCCTGCCTGGAACCGACCCGGTCGCCAAGAGCCTCAGCGAAGGCTCGGTATTGGAAGGCGGCAAGATGGTGCGCATGTCGGAGTTGATCGAAACTCCGAGCGGCCCGGCTCTGCGCGAAGAGACCGATTTCTCGATCCGCAGCTTGCCTATCGGCGGCTACGTGCGCATCAAGGGAATGATGCCGGAGGAAGATGGCAGCGAGGTCCGGATTCCCGGAGGGTTCTATAGCAAGCCGCCTTGGCAGCGCCTGGTCGTTCTGTTTGCAGGTCCGCTGTTTAGCGTGCTGGCGGGAATTCTCATTCTGGTGCCGCTTTACATGACCGTGGGCGCGATGCGTCCTAATCCGTCCCCGGAGATCAGCGGTATCGTAACCGGCGGGGCGGCCAATAAAGCCAAGCTCCAAGCGGGCGACCTGTTCGTGAGCATTAACGGCACGCCCATCCGTGAGTTCTACGACGCGAGAAAAATCATCGATAACAGCGACGGCGCTCCACTCAAGGTCGTGGTGAGCCGAAAAGGAAAGCTCGTCTCCACTGTCGTCAGGCCGGAGCAAGAGAAGACCGCGGAGCAGGTCGTGGACAAGAATTTGATCCCGACCGGTGAATACAAACGCCACTGGGTCCTCGGCGTGGTGCCTTTGCCGTTAGAGCGGCGTCGGCTGAACCTGCCGGATGCCCTCGTCGAGGCCGTCAACCAGCCGATCTTCGCGTTGCGTGGCCTGGCATCGATCGTCCGCTACCCCTCGCACACGTCCGACAACGTCGGCGGGCCCGTCGAGATCGTGCAGATCTCGCAGGTCGCAACCCAGGCTGGGCCGACGTATGTTCTCGAGCTCTCGGCCATGCTCAGCATCTCGCTCGGAATCATGAACCTGCTTCCGATCGTGCCGCTGGATGGCGGCCAAATGACGGTTTCGCTTGCCGAAATGCTGCGTGGAGGCAAGCGGTTGAGCATTCAGGTGCAGGGACTCCTTAGTACCATAGGGCTCACTCTCGTATTGCTCATCGTTATCGGCACGACCTATATCGACGTGAAGCGAATCGTGAGCCCGCCCGAGCCACCGATCCACGGCAAGATCCTGCGGGCTAAGTAGCCGCGAGGCGAACCAGCAGTCCCCATTCGGGACTCTGATCGGGGTCGTGGCAGATGCGCTCGCCGACCACCTCGGCGCCGAACCGCGCGTACAGCCTGTGTGCGTCGCCGAACCGCTTATCGCTCCACATTTCGAGGGCGGTTTTGTGGCGCTGGGCGGCGCGCTCGAGCACGGTGCGCACGAGGTTCCCGCCTAGCCCGGTTCGTCGCGCCTCCTTCAGAACATACAGCCTCTCGAGCGAGCAGTCGGCGCCTGCAACGCGCGGCTGGCTGCCGACCCGCGTAACGCTGCCAAGCTCTCCGGGCAGCCTCGGGAAAGTCTCCAGCGCTACCGTTCCGACGATCCTTCGATCCTCTTCGGCAACCCAGAATTCGTGGTCGGCGTCGATGTAGTGCGACTGAATGTCGTAGAGGTCGGCGTGATAGCCGGACTCCTCCCAGGTGAAGCCGTACTCGTCGAAAACGCTCTTCACGACATGCACGGCGCCGGGGGTGTCTTCCGGCCTCCAGGGACGAATAATGGCGGGCACGCTCGGCGAGTTTACACGGCGAAACGTTGAGGTAAATTAAGGTTACGGATCGTTAGCTCAGTTGGTAGAGCAGCTGACTCTTAATCAGCGGGTCCAGGGTTCGAGTCCCTGACGGTCCACCACAGTTTTGTCGCAACTCGGCATCAAGCAAGCATGCAAGCTGATGACGACCGAAAAACGAAGGCACCGATCGCCCGCGTAGCTTCTCGCAGGACGAGCGCTTTGACTACCGCCTAAGGATCATCGATGCCCAGACCGATCCCTATTACCAACGATTTGGGGGAGCTTATCGCTTCGTTTCGATCCCGATTAGCTGAACGCCCAGTCGCTGGAGCGCATCGGTTGGCCCGTCCGACAGGGCACCCGCTCCCGAGACACCTAGGTCTGTTATTGCGTCGCAGCGTCTCAACAGCCGCATGTGTCCGACTGGCTCTGGCCCGCCCCGAAATCGATCCCTCTGAGAATGAAGAAGCCGAGATCGATAACAACCATCCAGAAATGATCGTCATTTGTCAAAAGCCGCAGCAAGCCGTCGTCTCAACTTTCCTCGGCGGGGCCGAGTTCGACCGCGCTTTTGCAAGCTCCGACGAAGCGGACTTTAGTGGCTTTCGTGAAAATGTTCTTAGTCAGGCCGACAATTTGAAAACCGAGCGCGCATCCGGTAGATCGGACGGCAGTGCGGAGCTTGAACCGCTCAACGAAAGCTTCGGCTGCGAGCATATGGAGTAGGAGTCATGCCCCGAAAGCAGAGCCTGGTTGAGGACTTGGTGGATATCGGCAGGGCTCACCCCGAATCTGCCGGAGCCATCGCGATTGGCCTCGTCATTCTTGCGCCCTTTGTGCTCGTGCTCGGATTGGGATTGCCGGCCTCAACGAGGCTAATCGTGATTTTTTCCTGCTAGGCTCGGCTTTTTGCCTGTCCCTGGGAGCGATCATAGGCCTGTTCTCGAGCAGCCAACGTGGACGGCTCCTCGATAGACAGCGCACACTCGCTGACCTCAAGGCCATGAACTGGAGGCAGTTCGAATTCCTAGTGGCGGATCTTTTCCGGAGGGAGGGTTGGCTCGTGCATGAGGGCCCCGGGCAAGGGGATGGCGGCGTCGATCTCGTGCTCCTAACTGCCCAAGGCGAGAAGTACTGCGTTCAGTGCAAGCAGTATCGGTCCTGGAGTGTCGGCGCACCGAGGGTTCGCGAGTTCTTGGGAGCCCTAGTTGCTCATGGCAGCGGCGGGCCACGGGGGTTCATCGTCACTTGCGGCAATTTCACGTCAGAAGCGCGACAACTCGCCCGCGCCAATGGAATCGCACTGATCGACGGTGATTCCTTGCTGCGAAGGGTCCGCTTGGTGAACGGTTCTCCAGCTTTCGCCGAGGATCGCGAAATTGGATGCCCGAAGTGCGGCAGCGCTATGGTCCTGCGTACTGCAAAGCGAGGAAACTACATTGGAGAGCAATTCTGGGGTTGCACGATGTTCCCGCAGTGTCGAGGGATTCGAAAATACCGGCCCACACCTCCCCAGTGAGGCCCAAGGGTTACCAGGCTCGGCGGGCGCGTTGGGCGCCGATCTTGGCATTGCGAACCCAAGCGCTCAGCGTACTTTTCACGCGTCGACCTATATCGTGCCCATAATAAACAGGGTGGAGCATCTTGGACATTGTGAGCGGCGGGCCCGGCGATGACGCCGCGGACCACGTGAGCCGCACGAGCGGCCGGGAATCAGGGCATCACGATTCGCCACTGGAGCAGCATTTCCGCGATATGCTGGATGCGCTTCCCATCATCGTTTGGTCCTCCCTAGCGGACGGCCATGTCGATTTCATCAACGAGACTTACGTGGAGTTCATCGGGGGCGACAAGTCCGCGGTAGAGGAACGAGGCTGGGCCACCATCGTCCACCCGGACGACCGCGAGGTCGCCTTTTCCCGATTCTCCGATTGCATGAGCGAGGGCCGCGTCTGGGAATGCGAGCTTCGGCTGCGCAGAAACGACGGCCAGTACCGCTGGTACCTAAGCCGATGCTCGCCCAGGTTCGATGCCCATGGCCGAATCGTTCGTTGGCTCGGCACGAGCACGGATATCAACGATCAGAAGGTCGCGCTCGACATGCTTCGGTCCGAGCGTGAGCTGCTCAGACTTTCGATGGCTGTCGCCGGCGCGGCAGCTTGGGAATGGGATGCCGAGACGGATACCGCCGTCTGGACCGACGAGATGTACGATCTGCATGAGCTGCCAAGGGGAGCAAAGGACCCCCTGGCCGCGGCTCTGGCGATGATGGCCCCAGAGGATGCCGACGCGTTGATAAAGGCGATCGATCGCTCGAAGAAGCTTGGTGCGCCGTTCAACGTCGAGGGTGAACTGGTGTTGCCGTCGAAAGGTCCGCGGTGGTTCCATTCGCAGGGCACGCCCATCCGCGACACCAGGGGCAAGCTCGTGCGGTTTGTGGGCATCACCGTGGATGCGACCGAGAGAAAGACTCGTGAAGACGAGCTCGATCGGAAAGTCCGCCAACACACCGCCGATCTGCGGGCAGCGAACCTCGAGCTAGAAGGCTTTACGTATTCGGTGTCGCACGACCTTAGGGCGCCTCTGCGCGCGATCAATTCCACGAGCGCAATGTTGCGGCAAGACTTCGGCGAATTACTTCCGCCGGAAGCGAGCGCACTTCTCGCCAGGCAGGCGCTGGCTTCCTCGCGCCTGGGCAAGCTGATCGACGACCTGCTGCGGCTATCGCGCATCTCGCGGTCCGAAATGATGCGGACTCCGATCGACATGAGCGATCTCGCTTTGGAAATTGCGGCGGACCTGCGCCGAGACGGGAGGGCCAACAACATCGAGTTCGCCATCGAACCGGGGCTCTCAGCCGAAGGGGATGGGCGCCTCATGAGGTTGGCGCTGCAGAACTTGCTGGAAAACGCCTGCAAATTCTCGACATCCGGCGGGCAGGTTCGATTCGGACAGGATGGCAACGGCAGCTTTTTCGTGGCAGACCAAGGAATCGGGTTCGACCCCGACTACGCTTCCAAGCTGTTCCGGCCATTCGAGCGGCTTGTGGGCGACGAAATACCCGGCAATGGGGTCGGCCTGGCCAATGTCAAGCGCATCGTCGAGCGCCACGGCGGCATGGTGTGGGCGCATGCTGCGCCAGGTATGGGAGCTACGTTTTTCTTCACGGTTCCCGCTGCCGATCGATCAGACGGAACCGCGGACAATCGCGCGGATGCGGTCGCGAAGCGGTCTGGAAAGCCGAAAGTTCGCTAGCATCGTGCGGCGCTCACGAGGCTCGACTTTCATTTCCAAAGTCTCCTTGCCGGCTCTGCCCTCGATGCTCACCCACCTCCCGAGACCCAGCAAGCTGTGGGCATTCGGGCGGAATCGCACTCTCCGGATCTGAGCGAACGGGAAATCGACCGTCCGAACCTCGGAGACGAAGCGCAACCGGTCGGGAAGGAAGCAGAGAAAGCCAACATCCTCGTGCGCGTCGATAAGCCCGGCGTACTTGGGCGAAGCATATCCCACGAACATGCGATCGTCGGGCAGATCCCCCTCCTTTGCCCTGAGGATGCGCTCGAGCGAGGCTCGCATGCGGCCGTTTTCGAAGAACCCGAATTGGTTCAGCGCCACCCAGCCGACCACGGTGCCGACCAGAAGAAGCCACAATCCCGGCCCCACGATCACGGCGCGCACAGCCATGAACGCCAAACCGGAAACTACGAACGGAAGCCAAAAAACCGCTGGAACCGCGTTTCCCATCCACCTGCGCCGCGCACTCCATACGGTGGCTTCCACGAACCGATGATACACTGGAGTCGGATGGCAACAGGGCGCATGCGGGTTATCGGTGCAGTCCCGGGCTCGGTCGCTCTCAGCGCGATCGTTCGCGAGTTCGAGAGGCATCCCAACGGCGTCATCACCTCCTTCGACCGACCCACGCTGACCCGCTGCCGCGAGGCGCGAGAGAGCGAGTACAGCACCGAAATAATGGAGTTCGGCACTCTAGTCAGTCGCCTGCTCACAATGTGCGGCGAGGAGGTGATGCCGCTGGTCCAATCGCGCATCCGCGAGGCGGTCATCGCACGCGCGTGCGCTGTGCTTGATGACGGAACGAGCCTCGCGGGCTGCCGGGACCTGCCGGGAGTTCATCGGGCGGTCGACCGCACGCTTAGAGAGCTTTCGCATTGGGGAATCGAGGAAGAAGAGATGTTGGCGGCAGCCGAGGTCGCTTCTCCGGCGCTGGCGTCGCGTCTGCGCAGCCTGGCCGCCATCGCGGAGTCGATGCGCCGCACCTTCGCGGAGCTCGGCTACCAGACCTCGAGCAGCCAGATTCGGGCTTGCCTGGGCTCGACGGCCGAGCTGGACGGAGCCATCGAGCGAGTGTTGGTCTTCATGGGTTCCGAAGTGCACCCTATGGCTGCTCGCTGGCTTCGGTGGCTCGCCGATCAGGGCGTGGAGGTAACCGTAGTCCTGGACAGGCACGCGGCCAAGGGCCAGATCTTCCTCGGAGCAGCGCGGACGGCGGAAATGCTGGGCTCAACTGTGGAGGAGATCGGGGGCGCGAATCGGTTGATGCATGGGTTGTTCGGAACCCCCGACGACTCGGCGCCGCTACTCGATGAAATCGGCGTGCGCGTGGCGTACGACCCGCTTGCCGAGGTCGAATGGATTTTGCGCGAATGCGCGCGGCAATCAGGGCCGTGCGGCATGTTCGTCCGGCACCTCGAGACGTACGCTCCGTTGATCGACTCGGCGAGCAGAAGGCTCGGGATTCCCGTTCGCATGCGCAGGCGCGCGCCGCTGCTCACAAACTCGTTCGCGCGTTTAACGCTTCGCGTGCTTCAGGCGTGCGCCGACAGCGACGTGCGGAGCCTGGGCGGCATCCTTTCGAGCAGCTATTTGAGCCTTTCGGGCGATCAGCGAAGGGCGATCACGACGATACTGCGCGATTGCCACCGCATGAAGGAGCGGCAATGGGAAAGCTTTCGCACGTGGGTCGAGCTGAACCGCGAGGAGTACCCGTGGCTGCTGGACTTGCTGGATTGGCGAACAGCTTGCGCCGCCTCCGAAGCGACCCTCGTGGAGTGGCAACAGCGCCTGCGCGAGTTGATCGACAAGCTCCCTTGGCATGATGCCTTCGAGACCGGCTACGCCACGAAGCGCGACGCCACCGCGCAAAACCAGCTCCAGCTCAGCCTGGTCGGCTTTGCGCAAATCGATCGCATCGGCGAAGGCGGAACGATGAACCTGAGATCGTTCGTACGGCACGCCCGGAAAGTGTGGGAAATATCCGACGTGAGCATTCCGCCGACCGACGACGCCAATATATCGGTCTCCAGCGAAGCATGCTCGCTCGCCGGCTGCGAAAACGTGTTCGTACTCGAAGCGCTCGAGGGGGTATTCCCCCGGCGGCGAAGCGAGGATCCGATCCTGCCAGACGCGGAGCGGGCCGAGTTATCGGCGCTCATGCCGGGGCTGCCGCCCCTATGCGACTCTAAGGATGCGGCCAACGCCGAGCGGGACGAGTTCTACAGGATTTGCGCGGCCGCCGGCAAGAGGCTCATATTTTCCTATTCGCTGATCGAGGACGAGCAGAGCAACATTCCGTCCTTCTACTTGGAGGCTGTCCTCGGGCTGAATGCCGCGAAGAACCAGCGCACGGTGGAGTATCCCCGCTCGGCCTTGGTACCACCGGCTGACGAGTGTGCGAGCGAATCCGACGCTGCTATCCGCAAAGCGCTCGATGGCGAGCGCGAGACCTCGGCGCCGGTCGAGCTCTGCTCACCGGGTGCGATCATGCTGGTCGCTTCCGCAGGTGACGACGGCGTGACTCCCAGCCAGCTTCGCGATGCGAATCAGTGCCCGTTCAAGCAGGCGGCGCGGTATTCGCTCGGTATCGAGGGCAAACGCCGGTCGGGTTCTTGGAACCGGCTGCTGAAGCTGCCCATCGAATCGGGCCTGATCACCGCGGAAACCAGGGAGGTGGCGACCCAAAAGCTCCAATTCGCTTTGGAGGCCCACCTCGATCGAGAGTATGGCGACATCCCGGACTGGGAGGCGCAGCTCCAGCTCGCGGGCGGCAAGCGCCTGATACGGGACTGGGTTGCCAGGGAGTTCGCCTCTCGCGAGCACTGGACGAAACAGGAGGGGAGCGTCGAGCCGAGCGTGGAGTTCGGCAGCCAGCGCTTGCGAGGCAAGCTGAAGCATGGGGCACGGCTCAAAGGAAAGGTCGACGGCATATCGAGGCTCGGCGACCTGAACGTGGCGTACATGTTTTGGTCGCGGGGCATCCTGAAGGACATGAGTGAACATGACGAGTTCCTCTTCGGGCTCCACATGATCGCGCTATACGAAAAGGGGCGTGCTCCGGCGCTGGAAATCGATTCGACATCGGGGCTGCGCTACCTCCTGCTGGTGCGCCGACCATCCGGGGCGAAGATCAGCTCGCCCGAATCGAAGGGTCTCAAGATCGTCGACATGTCGAACGTGAGCGACCCGCTCACGTACCAAAACGATCTGTTCTTGAGCACCGAGCACCGTCTCGCCGATGTGATGTCGACTTTGCGGCAGGGGATTGTCGACGCGAGATCGGGCGACTACTGCGCGAGCTGCGAATATGGCGAGCTTTGCAGAAGAAGCCAGGATTTCGGCGAAGAGGAGGCGGGCGCTCGCGGCACTCGAACCGCCGACGATGAATGACGGTCAGATTTCGCCCACACCGGAACAGACCGAGATCATCGAGTCGTCGGACTCCAGGTTCGTGGTTCGGGCATCGGCTGGGGCAGGAAAGACGTTCGTCCTGAGCGAACGATATCTGCGATACGTCGACCAGGGCATACCGCCGGACGCGATCCTCACGGTGACATTTACGAACAAGGCGGCAGCCGAAATGAAACGCCGCATCGTCCGGGCTCTGCGCGCCAAGGGGCTCATCCGCGAAGCGCAAGTAGCCGAAACCGGCCCGATCCAGACCCTGCACTCGTTTTGCGAGAGACTGCTGAGGGAAAACGCGCTTGCAGCCGGGCTCGATCCGGAATTCGAAATCCTGGCCGGCGCACAGGATTCCCAGCTGGTTTCGAGTTGCGTCCGTGAGGCGTTGGCGTTGGACTACGAAGGGGATCGAGATGTGGAAGCTATTCTTTCCGCAATCGGCTACGGAAGCGCGGGACACCGCTCGGCCTCACCGTATTCCGCAATGGAGACTTCCGTAGCGGCCGTGCTGGAAGAGTTGCGGGCATCTGCATATGACAGGGAAGAGATCGAGTCTTGGTACGCGAACCCCGCCGCTCTCGCCCTTCGCTCGTATCAAGTCATCGCGTCGAAGCTGCCGGAAGACATCCGCTCCCAACTTCGGCCGCTACGCGACTCGAACTTGAAAGAGTGCCTGGCAGACGCGTTTGCGGCTCTCGACATCAAAGTCCCAAAATGGCTTTACGATGCCTCCCAGGAAGAGGAGCCCGCATGCCTGCAGCAAACGTGCGGCCTCGTGAAGATCGCCTGCGCCGCTTGGCACATATTCGACCGGGCGGTGGAGCGGGCCCAGGCACTCGACTTTACCGAGCTGGAGCGCCGCGGGGTCCGCTTGCTCGGCTCCTCGCTAGAAACCCGGAAGCAAACTCGAGATCGATACAAAGTGCTGATGGTCGACGAGGCGCAGGACCTGAATCCGATCCAGTTTCGGCTGCTGCGGCAGCTCGATCTGCAAGAGGAGATTCTGATCGGCGACCACCAGCAATCCATTTATTCGTTCCGCATGGCGGACGTGTCTCTGTTCCGCGGCAGGATGGACGAAGGGCCGACCAAGCTGATCGCGAAGAATCACCGCTCCGCCCCAGGTGTCCTGGAATTTGTGGATGCCATTTTCGAGAATGTGTGGCCCGGAGAATATCAGCCGATGGGCAAGCGCGATCAGGTTATCGACTTCGAGGACACTTCGATCGTGCAAATCGACGGCGTGGAGCTTTGGCAGCACGAGCGGCACGACGTGGCGGCTATCGCCAAGGCTGTTGCCGCGCTGATCGCAGGCGGCGAGAATCCTAAGGACATCGCTATTCTGGTGCGCAGCGGAGCTTATGGCCAGAAGCTGGAGATGAAGCTCACCGAGCTGGGAATAGAGTGCCGGGTAGTCGGCGGTTCCGAAAGCTACTACACGCGGCTCGAAGTTTACGACCTTGCCAATACGCTGCGCGCGCTAGCCGACCCGACCGACGATTTCGCGCTCCTATGTTGTCTGAGGAGCCCGGTCGTTGGCCTCACGCTCGATTCGATCGTGATGCTCTCTCAACACCGGCCCCTCTCCGACGCGTTGGCCGAGTTTGTCGCGCCCATCCCCGAAGACCGGGAGCGGCTCCAACGGTTTCTGGCTTGGTTCGAGCCGTTTCGCAAGTATGCCGACAGACTGCCGGCCTGGGAGGTGCTGGCCGAAGTGTTCGCCAAATCGGACTATCTCGCCGAGCTTGCCAAGCGGCACAATTCGAAGCAGCTCCTATCGAACGCGCGGAAGTTGCTCAAGCTCGCCACCGAGGAGCAGGTAATGGGGCCCCTCGAATACGCCGAACGCATCCGCGAGGTTCAGGCGCTCCGGCACAGGGAGGGAGACGCGCCAATCTCGGGCGAGGACGTAGTGTCCATCATGACGATCCACAAGGCCAAGGGGCTGGAGTTTCCCGTGGTTGTCGTGGCGGAAACAGCGGCGCGGCTTTTCAAAGCTCCGAAGTCCCATATCGTGGACGGCCGCACCGGCCTTGCCGCGATCAAACATGCCAAGTCCCCCGCAGTGATCTACAGCTTTCTGGCCGCGCACAAAAGGATGCTCGAGGGCGAGGAGGCCAGAAGGCTCCTCTATGTGGCCCTCACCCGGGCCCGAAGGCGGCTGATCGTCTGCCTCGAGCCAAAAAACAACTACGAGAGCCTAGCGAAGATCGTGCGGGATTCGATGAAGACGATCGAGGCGCGTATCATCGCCCGAAAACTTGGGCAGAAGCCCGAGGAAACCCAAGTCAGTTAACCTTGGCAAGCTCTCGCTTCAGCGTGTCGATGCTGCTGATGTCCTCCGGGTCGACCCCGTTCAAAAATGCCAGGTAAAGCGAAACGAAATCGCCAAGGTACGCCAGCGAAAGCAACTTCGCCAGCAGCCCCGTTCCCAGAGCGGTAACGTGGTGAAACTTCACGACCGGATCCAATAGCTTCTCGGTGACCTCGGCTCGGGCCAGCATCTTGGGGCTCTCGTCCCCGCCCTTCAGCAGCACTCCGACGTACCGCTCCACCCCCTGCCCGGCCGCGCCCAGCCATCCCAGAATCTCGTTATGGTCCAGCTCCGGATAGCGATTCGCCAGCGCGAGCACTTTGGCGTTTTCGTTAAGTTGACCCTTCCAGCGGCCCGCAATCAGGCCCTGCCAGATGCCTAGCCCGTAGATAACGCCGACCGCGCCGTGTAGGTCCATGGCGATTCGCTTCGCGCGGCAGTCTTCGATCTCAGGCTTCGAGCTTCCGCAAACCCGATCGAGCTCAGCAAACGCCTCGTCGAAATCCAGCTTGGGCAGCAATTCGAGCTGCTCGCAGACCACCAAAACCGGCATAAGCATGAATCCGAGAGCCGTTCGCGGTGGCTGCCCGCCAGGGACGAGGTAGACCGTGTCGCCTGCATCTTCTGCAAGCTCACGCAACTTCCCCCCGCTGGTCACCGCTACGATTCTCGCACCCGAAGCCTTAGCCGCAAGATACGAGGATATCGTCTCCTCGGTATTGCCCGAGTAGCTGGCGCAAAACACCAGGTCGCCGACGCCCACGTAGCGAGGAACGGTGTAATCGCGATTGACCGCGAACGGCGCGGCGCCTGCGTGATCGAAAAGCGCCTGCACGAAATCCCCCCCGGCGGCCGAGCCACCCAAGCCGGTGAGCATGACGCATCCGGGCCGGTGCTCGAGTTTCGGGGGCGCCACGCTTCTGGCGATCTCGACGGCCGTTCGGCATTGGTCGGGAAAGCCCTCGACAAGGGAGATCATCCCTTTCGGGTCCTGCTTTTGGAGCTCCCTGCGGTCGTTCAGATCGATCGGCATCGGCTTAAATTGGCCGCTGGCCAGCGATCATTCGTCCGCGAACGGGTCGTACTCTTCCGCGCTTGGGGCAGCGCCGCCAGACGAGCGTGTGGCTGCGGCAGCGGGCCGCGGAGTGCCCTCGCCGGCATCGTCGCGCGGACGATCCAGGCCGTTCACGTTGTCGGCGATCACCTCGATGACTTCGCGGTTGTTGCCGTCCTTGTCGGTGTACTTCCGGCTCTCGAGGCGACCATCGACGGCGACGAGTCTGCCCTTGGTCAGGTAGGTGCTGACGTATTCGGCCGTCTGATTCCAAGCCTTCACGCGGAAGAAATCGGCATCCGACTGGCCCTCTTGGGGCTTGATCTTCTTTTGGACGGCGATCGAGAATTCGACGACGCTCTTTCCGGAGTTCGTCGTTCGCAGCTCCGGGTCGCGCGTAAGGCGGCCGATGAGGACAACGCGGTTAACCACGATCTTAGATTACTATTCTTCGAGCAAATATATGCGGTGGCGGATCACGTCGTCGTTAATCTTCATGAGCCGGTTCAGCTCCGAGATCTGATCCGTGGGGGACTCGAAGTTCATGAGAATGTAGTTGCCCTCTTTGAACCCCTTGATCTCGTAGGCCAGCTTCCGCTTGTCCCATTTGGCGGCCTTTTCGACGGAGCCTCCGTGCGAGGACACGACGCCCGCATAGCGGTCCGCTACTGCTTGGACCTCGGCATCCGTGAAGTCCGGCTTGACGATGTAAAACGCTTCGTATTTTCGAGTTCTGGAAGGCATATGCTGTGATCGCTCCCTGTGGGCTTGCGGCGCCGTTTCACGGCGCAGAGAGCCTTGCGGCAACTCGGGAGCATACCTTACCTAGGGCCGTTCTCGAGCAGATGCTGGGCTTCCTTCACGGAGACCTCGAGCGAGCGTATGTCGCACCGATCCGAGCCGTGCCATTTCCGATTCAGATTCAGGGCGAGTTCCTTTTTGAGGATCCTCGACTCCTCGAGGCTAAGACCGTGCAGGTTAACGAGGAATTCGACCGCCTCGGCCTTCGTACGGAACACCGAGCTTTGATCGGGCTCGCCGCGCTTCGGTCCGCTCCGCGTGCAGAAAACTTCGACCGTCGCCCCGCGCTTTGCAACACGCGGCTGTGCAGGGCGGGTGGTTTCGAAAAGCGAGGCCTGTTCGGCCCTATTGGCGGACGTGTAACGGGATGAAGAGACGGGCTTGCTCACGAGGATTCTGGACGGCTGGCAAAGCCGCAAAGTAGACAGGTGTCCAGTAATTTGTACCCGACTTCTACTCGGAATCGCCCGTGCTCTCCGCTAGCTGAGCTTTCTTTTTCTTTCTTTTCTGCACGAAGCGAACGAGCACCACGCTGACGCTGAACAGGAGGACGAGCGGTATCGCCATCATCAGCATCGTGAGCGGGTCGTTGCTCGGCGTGATGATCATCGCCACCACGAAAATCACGGTCGCCGAGTGGCGCCAATATTTCGTGAGCGTCTCTGCGGACAGCAGATCGAGCGCCCCCAAGGCGAACACGACCAGAGGAAGTTGGAAGCCCAAACCGAAGGCGATCAGCATCTTGATGATGAAAAACACCATCGTGCCGGCCTCCTGGTAAAGGCTCACGTCGTTGAAGTTGCCCAGGTAGGAGGTGAACCAGCGAAGAGCGTTCGGCAGCACAAGCCACGCGAACCCTGCGCCCGTGAAGAAAAGCAGAACCGAATACGGCGCTAGGGCTTTGAACGGCTTGCGCTCTTGCGGCTTGAGCCCGGGCGCCACAAATCCCCAGATCTGAAGGACCAGGAAGGGTATCGAGATTGCGAGCGCCATCATGAACGACAGCTTGAGCTGCAGCATGAACGGATCTGTAGCGTTGTGAAAAACCTCTTTGAATTCGACGCCCTTCGGTACGGTCGGCAAGATGGCGGCATCAACGACGCCGTTCAGGAATGCGTACACCGGCGGCAAGAAGAACCAGGCGACAAGCCAGGCGCCTCCCAGCACTCCAATCGAGCGCATGATGCGGCTTCGGAGCTCCTCGAGGTGCTCAACGAGAGTGAGGCGGAATTCTTCCGGATCGTCCGGAAGATCCCGCCTCGGTTTTTTCATTCCTCTTAGGAGGGCTGCCATTTCCTCCTATACTACGCTGCTTCGTGGCAACCTGCGCTTAGTGCTCCAGCGTGAATACGCGCTGAATACGAAGCTGGTTGACTACGGTCGTGTTGCTCGAAGGAGCCCCCATTCGGTTGTTGCCGAATCCGGGCCCGCCGGGAGCCATGCCGCCTCTGCCGAAACCGGGAGGCATTCCCGCTCCGCCTGGTCGGCCGGGTCCACCGAAGCCGGGAGGCATTCCAGGTCCGCCGCCGGGCCTGCCTGGGCCTCCGAATTTGCCACCGCGTCCCGGGCCGATCTGGTGCAGCGATCCTGGAGGGGCCATCGGACCTACTCGACCGGCTGCATTTCCGCCGTCGCGACCACCCTTGGTTGCGCCTGGGGGTAGGCCGCCAGGAATTCCCGCCGGTCCGAATCCCGAGGGGCCCCCTGGGCGTCCGGGCATCGTCATGCCAGGCGCGCCGCCAGGCTGCGTCTCTTTCTGAGTTTCAGTGGTGTCCTCGACGATCTTTACGACCTTGCCGGTATCGAGAGCGAACCAAAACGTTTGGGTTTCCTTGATCCCCGCGGCGGTCGGGTTGATGATCGTGTTCACGATCTTCGCGCAAGGATGATCCATTTCCCACTCGACGGATTGGAACTCACCCCTTGCGGGCCGAGACACGAACAGCGTCTTGGCGTTCCAGGCGTTGTTCAAGTCGAGATCGGGCGACGGCCGGAGAATACTGGTGCTCCACGAATCGCCTGGCTTGACCTTCTTGGCCGGAAGCACGGGCAGCGCCGCTCGAATGAACACGTTGTTCACGACGCCTGCGCCAGTGGAACCCTCGGGCGGGAAGTATGCCGGGAGATTGCTGAATACTTGACGACCGGTCGACGTGATGCGCATGTACATCGCCGAGAAGTCGTCCTCGGTGATCTGTTGGGGGCCCTGCGCGGGGTCGAACGTGTGAATGAAATAATCCTTTCCGTGCGGCAGCAGCGGCTGGATGCGCACGAGGCCATCGCCGCCGCCATAGCTGTTGTCGATCGCGTACAGCACGCGCAGATTCTCGGCGCTCGCCGGAAGCTCCGCGGCCTTTCCGCCGGCGTCGAGCTGAGATTGATCGATCGAAGCCTCGGTAATCCGCTGCTCCAAGTTGTAGATCATCTGCGTGCCGGGGTGGAAGGAGTATCGGAGCACGCGACCGCTGCCGAGGTTGATGTTTGCGTGGTTCGCAATGTTGATGTCGACAGAAGACCGATCCACGATCCTGGGCTGTTCGTTATAGTCGACGTACAGCGCTACTTCGAGCTTCATCGGATGCCCGGGCTGAGTGTCTTCGAGGCCAAGCCCCTTGGTATCGAGCACGTACTCGTAGTATTTGCCGCTCGGATCGAGCGACGGAACCGTGGCCTGCAGGAATTTGCCGCCAAGGAACACGCCGATGTAGCCCGCCGGAGGAATGCTCCCTTTCGGGATCAGGACCTTGACCTTCTCCCGAACCTTCGCATTGTCCACCGGCCTCACGATCGTGAAGGGCGCCTGCGCCATGACTGCGCCGGCTGCAAGCGCCAAAGCCAAACTACCGATACATCGCTTCATTCGTTCTCCCGACCCCCTCGCGGAACGAGCCGCAAGCGTGCTAGTCGACTGATGCCCATTATGACGTCGGGCGGGCTCATGATGTCACAGAGTTCTAGTTTCGTAAAGCTGCTTGCCGCCTCGGCCGAGCCTGCCGCCTCGAATTAGGCCAGCAATGGAACCGGCCCTGGACCCATAATGTAGACCCATGTCCGTCGTTTTGGACCTTGAAACCCTGAATCCCGAGCAACGCGAGGCTGTCGAACATCCGGGCGGCCCCCTTCTGATTTTCGCCGGAGCAGGGTCGGGAAAGACGCGCGTGATCACGTACCGCATCGCCAGGCTGATTCAAGGCGGTGTGTCCTCCGCGGAGATCTTCGCGGTCACATTTACGAACAAGGCGGCGCGCGAGATGCGGGAGCGAGTGGAAACGCTGGTCGGTGGCGCCGTGGCGCGAACCATGTGGATAGGCACATTCCACGCGCTCTGCTCGCGAATTCTTCGAATCGATGGCAAAGCGATCGGTATCGATCCGAATTTCGTGATTTACGACGACGGAGATCAACTCCAGCTCATCCGCGAGATATTCAAAGCGAAGAACATCGACGACAAATCGTTGCAGCCGAGAGCGATTCTTAACGAGATCTCGAGCGCGAAGGAGAAGCTGCAGACTCCCGAGGAGTATTCGAGGACGGCAACCGGATTCGTCGAGCGCATCGCCGCGGACGTTTACAAGTCTTACAACGCGCTGCTCCACAAGGCGTGCGCTCTCGACTTCGACGACATCCTGTTTCATACGAATCGGCTGTTCGACCAACGCCAGGACGTGCTGGACAAGTACCAGCAGCGCTTCAAGCATGTGTTGGTCGACGAATACCAGGACGTCAACTACTCGCAGTACAAAATCGTCAGCCTCTTGTCTGCCAAGCACCGGAACGTGATGGTGGTGGGCGACGACGACCAATCGATCTATGCCTGGCGAGGAGCGGACGTAAGCCTGATTCTTCGCTTCGGAAGCGATTACCCCGATGCCAAGATCGTGAAGCTCGAGCGCAACTACCGGTCCACCAAGAATATTTTGAGCGCTGCGAACGAGGTGATCCGACGAAACCGCTCTCGCGCGGTTAAGCAGCTTTGGACCGAGAACGACAGCGGCGTGCCAATCACACTCAGCCAGGCTGGAACCGAGCAGGACGAGGGAATGATGATCGCCGAGAGAATCCTGGGAGACTTCCAGTCCGGCCGGCGGCGCTGGAGCGATTTCGCGGTGCTTTATCGCACGAATGCGCAGTCCCGCGTCATGGAAGAAGCAGTCCTCACGATGCGGATTCCACACAAGCTGATCGGCGGCCAGAGGTTCTACGAGCGCAAAGAGATCAAGGACATGGTCTCCTACATGCGGCTCGTACTGAACTCGCGAGACGACGTGAGTTTTCGGCGCGTGGTCAACACACCCACGCGCGGGATAGGACCGGGCGCCATGGCCGCGCTGCAGACGTGGGCTTCGGAAAGAACGGCGACGCTGATCTCGGCGGCTCGCGACCAATCGGTCCAATCCCAGCTTCCTAAGAAGGCTGCGTCCGCCTTGAGGGCGTTCGTCGGTGCAATCGACGAAGCGTCCGAGCTAGCCGAGCGAGGGCCGGTAACCCCGGTATTGCGCTCGCTGTTCCAAACCACCGGGTACCTCGACGCGCTGAAAGCGGAGAATTCGCAGGAGGCGCTGGGAAGGCTCGAGAACCTCCAAGAACTGCTCAATGTCACCACCGAGTACGACTCCTCGACGGAGGAGCCGTCGCTCGGCGGCTTCATCGAAAGCGTGTCTCTGGTCGCCGACGTAGACTCTCTGGACGGGTCGAACGGCGACGCGGTCACGCTGATGACCTTGCACTCCGCCAAGGGCCTCGAGTTCCCGGTGGTGTTCATCGCCGGCATGGAGGAAGGCGTATTTCCTCACTCGCGCAGCTTGTCGTCGGATTCCGAGGTCGAAGAGGAGAGGAGGCTGGCTTACGTCGGCATGACCCGCGCGAGGGAAGAGCTTCATCTGTTCCATGCGCACCGCAGATCGATGTTCGGAACGCCGAACTTCAACCGCCGGTCGCGGTTCCTCGACGACATTCCCGAAACGCTGCTGGACACTTTGAATGCGACCGGCTATCAGCCCGATACGCTCGCTCGTCCGGTGCGGCTCGAGAGGAACGGCTCGTATACGTTCAATGAGCCGAAGCCGGCGGTGCAGACCGGCCCTGCGGTCGGATGGAAGCCGATTTTCGAAATGGGCCAGCGCGTGCGGCATCCGAAGTTCGGCATCGGCGTGGTCATCGCCTGCAATCCGGTCGCCGGAGACTCTGAGGTGACTGTCGCGTTTCCAGGCGTTACGGGAGTCAAAAAGCTTGTGCAGAAGCTCGCAAAGCTCGAGGCCGTCTGAGGGGTGGTTTGTGGGCCACAATGGATCGTGCGCTCAGCATGGATGCTAGGGGCTGTTCTGGTTTTGGCGGGTTGCCGCGGTGGCGGCACGGATTTGATGCCTCTCGAGGCGCATAACCGCTGGACCTACGAGGTTAGCGCAGGCTTGACTT
>JAICWL010000044.1 GCA_025934835.1 Fimbriimonadaceae bacterium | reverse complement strand
ACTTACAAAGCCTGGATGACGGGGCTCGGCTCGGTCTAACGGGTAGGCCACAAACGAATCGTGGGGATTTAGCTCAGTTGGGAGAGCGCTTCCATGGCATGGAAGAGGTCAGGGGTTCGAATCCCCTAATCTCCACCAAAATATAGAACAGGCTCGGGTGCTGGGACGGACCGGCGAGCGCCGGAGTCGCGGGACAGGTCCTTGCACCCTTTCTGCAGCGCAGCAGTCTGCTTTTGCCCTCCTAGCGCTGAGGCTGTCCTGTTCCTTCACACCTGAGCGGGATGGCGCTGGGCTCGCTCGTCGGCATTGCCTGCCTTGCGCCATTCCCCAGCAACCTGTCTGGTCGCGGAGTTCAAGCGGTTCCATACGTTGATGGTCGAGATCGCAAGAAGAAGGCCGGCAAGCTGCTTCTGATCAAAGTTGCGTTCAGCCTCTTGCCAGAGCTCGTCCGGCACCGGCTCGGGCCGGTCGCTGAGTCTGGTGACAGCCTCGGTAAGAGCCAGCGCGGCTCGCTCTGCGTCGGTGAAATAGGGCGCGTCTCGCCAAGCCGCCACGGCAAAGAGCCGCTCATCGGTTTCGCCCGCAGCTTTCATCAGCTTGGAATGCATGTCGACGCAAACGCCGCAGCCGTTGATCTGACTGGCTCGCAGCTCGACAAGCCCGATGGTTGATTCGGGAATTCCGGTTTCACGGGCCGACTCGCCTAACGCCCGAATGGCCTTCAAAGCACTCGGAACGATCGCGACGGGATGGGGCATTCTTGCTTTCATGATCTATCCTTGTTAACTGCTTAGTTGATTAACCTATTGGTATTGTGCCCTGGCAGCGGCTCCAGATCAGCGTGGGCGAGCCAGGGGCGAAGATCCTAAGCTTCGGCCGTGCGATCAATTCGCAGATGGGTCGCCGTAAAGCACACCTCGACCGTGGACGCCGACATAGACGCGTCCGTAGCGGTTTGAATCTCCGGTAATTTGAAGTACCAGGCCCCATTGATGCGCATCGTCGTTGATGCGCGTCCAATGAGCGGCGGCATCATCGGAGCGGAAAATCCCCCGGACGCCACCCACCGTTCCGACCAGATAAAGCGCTGGGTAAGTCGAGTCCGGGGCGGGCTTGCCGAAGCCTAAGGCGTGCAGTTCCTGGACCGACGGTATTTTGGCAAAGCTCGTCCCGTCGTTGGTCGAGTGATGCAGTCCGTCGAAGGCGGCGATCCACAGGTCTTGCCTACGTCCCGGAGTTACATAGAGTTGATCTTGGCCACCCCGGCCGTCGCCTCGTCCCTGCCTGCTGGTCGGCAGTCCGCCTTGCAACGTGAGGTCTAGGGGCGCGAAAGTGACTCCGCCATCTTGGCTACGATAAAGCTTGCCGGCGAATAGGTCGAGGGCATAGAATCGGTTCGAGTCCAAGTGGTCGGCGACCACCCTCAGCCCCGCGGGAAGCCCGGCGCAGGCCGTCCACGAAGCGGCGTGGTCCCTGGAGAGGTAAGCGCCACCGCGAATCGCCCAAATCCATGTCCGTCCGTCGGGCGATAAGGCAATAGAGCCCGCCATCGCGCCCGCTGCTGGCGCAGTCCCAGGCTTCCAAGTGCGGCCGAAATCGTTCGAGTAGCCGATGTTCGAGCGTACGTCGAAGCCGGAAGCGCGACCAACCCGCACTATGATGTTCGACGCAGCGTCGGCAACGGCGATGCCATCGGTGTTGCTGAAGTGGGGATTCACAAAGTTTCCCGCCGGGGTCGGTCGGTTTAGGTCCCAGTGGACGAACCCGCCGTAATCGCCGATTCCCGAGATCAGCGGCGCTCCCTCGAATGGGCTCACAAGGGACAGCGCTACCGACTCCTCGATCCCTTTGCTCATTATCTTCCACTTCACGGGGAGCTTTCGGTCAGCGTCGGTCAGATTGAAAGTCTCATGACCGCCATAGCCGGTCGTGAAGATCGCATGGTTCGGATTGAACGGGTCGATTTCGATATCGAACAGCCAGTGGATGCCGACCCTGTTGACGTATGGCGCGCCTGAGTTATCGTAGGTGTCTTTGCCTCCGATGACGGGCTCCCAGCTTTCGCCTGCGTCGCGGCTGCGATAGATCTGCTCGCCTACAGGATGGAAGAACGTGCTGACGATGAGAGTGCGAGGCTGGTCGCGCTGCACGCTGACGGCGGCGTAGCCGAAACGGCGGTCGCCGCCCGGCCTATCGGGTGTGATGTCGGTCCATCGCTCCGAGTGGGTGTCGAGCTTCCAAACCGCGCCGCTCTTCATGCGCGAGGGCCCGGGGCTGTCGCCGTAGGTGATGTAAATCGTGCCGTCCGACGCCATTACCATGTGCGTGGGCATGAGTCCGGTGGGCTGACCCTCGATTGCTTGCCAGGTCGTCCCGGCGTTCGACGACCGGAATAGCGAGGGCCCCTCAGAGGTCGACACTGCGGCATAGATCGTCCGCGTTGGCGAGCCACGGTGACCCGTGGCCGGGTCGAACGCCACGACCACGATGCCCGACGAGCCGCTCGGGGAAGGCGCGGGCCAAGGAAAGCTGTCGACCCGGCTCCAAGATTTCGCGCCGTCGGTGCTGCGCCAAAGGCCGTCGTGCCGAGTGCCGAGCAGGAGGATTCGGCCGTCATTGGGGTCGACGGCCATCCGCTCGCCGTTGCCGCGCCCATTCTCGTTGCCGCCGAATTTGAACGGCACATTCGTGGCCTGGAACGTTCTTCCGCGGTTGTCGGAGCGGAGGATGACGCCATCCGGCGTTGTGGGATTCGTATAGGTGCCGCACGCCACGTATAGCTTTTCGGGGTCGTTCGGGTCGAGCGCGATGCTCTCCACTCCCATCCAGTTGAGGTTCTTGTACGGAACCCAGTCCAGGATCGGCTCCCACCGCCTGTGCGCAGGCGACCATTTGTACGCGCCGCCGATATCGGTTCGCGCATAGCAGACCCCTTTCCGGTTGGGGTGGAAGACAATGCCGTCCACGAATCCGGCGCCAACGATTTGCACGTTGTTCCAGCGATATGGCGCGCTTTGACCGCCGACGAGCGCAACGATCACCGTGAGCAATGCAGAGATGAGTCCACGCATGGTTTGCTCTGCCGGCTAGCCGCCTGACGCGGAGCGGAAAGCTCGCTCGGTGCGGTCGTTGGGGTCCGTGGAGACGGGAGAATCGCGCCAGAGCCAGCGCATCATATCGGGCAGAATCTGCCCGCCGAAGGCCGTCCCATGGTTGTTCATTCCCCAGGTGTAATTCAGGTCATAGCCCTTTGAGGAGAGCGCGTGCTGCATGCGCACGTTCTGCAGAAACCAGTCCCAGCGAGGATCGTAGACTCCGTTCCGGATTCCCCGAAGGTCATTTCGCCCGTCGCACAGGAATACACGAAGCGGCTTTTTGCGGCTCTTCGAGATGATGTCCGGATAGGCGTCGCCGCCTCGGATGTTCGTGAAGCTTCCGACGATGCTGAGAACTTTATGAAAGGCGTTCGGGCGCTGCCAAGCCACTGTGAAGGCGGCGATGGCTCCCGAGCTTGCGCCACCGATTCCTCTTTGCTCGGGGTCTTTCGAGATGTTGTAGTCCTTCTCGAGCGCAGGCAGGAGCTCTTCGGTGACCACGCGGGCATACTTGTCGTCGAGGGTGTTGTACTCGGTCCCGCGGTTCGTGAAGCCGTCTCCCCAGCCCGCCTGTGGCGAGGCCTCCGTTTGGTCGGGCCGGCGCCCAGGATTGATGAACACGCCGATCATCACGGGGATCTCCCGGCGGTAGATGAGGTTGTCCATCACGTTTTGGGCCCGGAGTCCGCCGTCTTCCTGCTTGAATGCCTGGCCATCCTGAAACACCATGAGCGCGGTGGAAATTTTGGGGTCGTATTGCGCGGGGACGTACACCCAGTAGGTGTGCTGCGTGCCTGGGTAAGCCCGGCTGGGGATCACAAACGGGCCGCGAATCTGCCCTTTGGGCACTCCGTCATGCGCGAAGGAGTCCGGACCGAGCCGGTACTGCGAGTCGGGACCGTTCTGTGCAAATGCCTGGCCGACAAGGAGTGCGGCGACGAGAGGGATGAGTGCGAATTTCATGGGGGGTCGGGGCGTTGGGAATTTAGTTTTGAGTGACGAGTGTTGGAAGGTTGGAGCGGAACTGACAGCTCCGAAGAGCGATGGCCTGAAAACCGGATACCCAACACCTCGCATCTAACAGGACTCCGCGCCACTTCGTACCCTGCTAGTTCAGCGAGGACATATCGATGACGAAGCGGTATTTTACGTCGCTGCGCATCATCCGCTCATACGCCTCGTCGATCGCGGAAATTGGGATGAGCTCGATATCGCTCACGATGCCGTGCTCGCCGCAGAAATCGAGCATCTCCTGGGTCTCGCGAATACCGCCGATCATCGAGCCGCTGAGCGAGAGTCGCTTGCCAACCAGGGCAAATGCGGCGACCGGAAGATCGCCTGGGAGACCCACGAGCACCATGCGCCCGTCAAGCCGCAGAAGCCCGAGGTAATCGCTCAGGTTGTGGTCGGCGGAAACGGTATCCAGCAGAAAATCGAAGCGGCCGGCGTTGTCCTCGAATGAGGCATGATCCGTCGTCGCCAGAAAATCGTCGGCTCCGAGCGCTTTGGCGCCATCGCGCTTGCTCTCGGTGTGGCTGATCACCGTGACGTGCGCCCCGAGGGCGCGAGCGAACTTGACTCCCATATGCCCGAGGCCTCCCAAGCCGACCACTCCTACCTTCATTCCCGGCTCGACCCCGAAGTGGCGCAAGGGCGAGTAGGTCGTTATGCCGGCGCAAAGCAAAGGCGCGGCCGCATCGAGGGGCAAGGATTCGGGGATTCGAACGACGTAGTTCTGATCGGTCGTGATTTGCTTGGAGTAACCGCCGTAAGTGACCCCGCGGCCGTCCTTCAGCTCCGAGTTGTAGGTGAATGTTGCGCCGTTCAGGCAGTATTGCTCCTCGCCCGATTCGCAAGCGCTGCAGTGGCGGCAGGAATCTACGAAAACACCCACTCCGACCGCGTCGCCCACCGCGAAGCGGTCCACTCGCGAGCCGACGCGCGAGACACGGCCGACGATCTCATGGCCTGGAACCATCGGAAAGATCGAGCTGCCCCATTCGCCTCGCACGAAGTGAATGTCGGTGTGGCATACGCCGCAGTAGAGAATATCGATGAGGACGTCTTCGGGGCCCGGGTCGCGGCGCTCGATCTGCCAGGGTGTCAGGGGTGCTGATTCATATTGAGCAGCGTAGGCGGCGGTGGGGAGTCCCATGTAGGGTCGAGTTTACTCGCCGAGCGCCGGGGCGTCGGCGCAGCCGAAGGGGATTTCCGGGGAAGGTAGGCTAACGGAGCCTATGATAAGCCCGCCTCCGGTGGTTGCCGCGCCTCCAAATGCTCCGATGTCGATTCGATCGGGCAAGGGCCAAAGCCTGATCTGCTCCTACGACGGCAAGCAACTCGCCGAGGGCAAGTGGACGGGGAAAGGAATCGTTCGGACGATGTCCGCAGGCAAATCCGACGGTCCGATCAACCAGGTTTGGGCAGTCACAGCCGAAGGTGGGCCGGCCTCTTTGGAGCTCCGCGTGCGGGCGAGCGGGGAATCGTTTCCGTGCCAGGCGGACCGCACGGGCTACGGCGCCCTGCCGATCGTACGGCACGTGTTCGGCCTCGGCACAAACAGGCTCGACAGAGGAGTCTACGATAGGCAGCGCGACTGGGTGCTGAGCATCGATCCTGGAAGCGCGCAGGTGGAAGTTCTGCCCCACGAAGAAGCCGACGGCACGCGCACTTACGCCCTCCGCGCTACGGGCGACGAAATCATTTTGCGCTTCCGGCCCCGCTATTACCAGAAGCATCGAGGACTCAGATTCTTCGAGCCGTGGACGTATCAGGTGTGGAAGAAGCCCGTGGTCGGGTGGTGCTCCTGGTTCGCGTATCTGACCAACGTCGATCAGCAGAAGATGCAGGATTCCATCGACGTTCTGTCCGAGAAGCTGGAGCCGTTCGGCTTGCAGTACATCCAGATCGATGACGGGTATCAGCGCACGCCCGTAGGAGGGCCGGAGTCTTGGCTCCAAGCCAATTCCAAATTCCCCGAAGGTCTGACCGGGCTCGTTCGGGCAATTCATGAAAAGGGGCTCGAGGCGGGCGTTTGGAGCGCGCCGATGGTGCAGGACGACGCCTGGGCGCAGGCGCACGCAGACCTGTTCGTGAAGAATCCGCAGGGCGGCATCGCTTCGGGCCGGTGGGTGGGCCACCCGATCGACGGGTCGAACCCGGCGGTCCACGAGCGGTATCTCGAGCCGCTGTATGGGGGCTTGGCGAAGATGGGCTGGGACTACTTCAAGGTCGACAGCCTACGGCATCTGCGCTACGAGGGTTACAACAGCTTTACAGGGTACTTCGCCAAGAAGGGCGTGGACCGCGTGGAGGCATACCGCAGCGTTGGACGCACGATACGAAAAGAGATCGGAAACGCATTCTTTTTGGCCTGCTGGGGCATTCGGCCGGAGCTCATCGGGCTGGCCGACGGCTGTCGAATCGGAGACGACGGGTTTGCGTTCGCAGGTCTCTCCCAGTTCAATAGCTGGAACAACGTGGTGTGGCGCAACGACCCGGATCACATCGTCCTCAGTCGGGAGGAGGGGTATCGCTCGTGCATGACGACTTCGCTGACCGGTTCGCTGTTTATGGTCACCGACAATGCGGATTGGTATCGGACCGCTGATCTGGAATCGGCCAAGCGATCGATTCCGGTGCTGTTCACTCGGCCTGGACAGATTTTCGATGTCGACCCGAGTCGCTCGGACGAGATCGGGCGCGTGGACTCCGAGGTCAGCGGCTCGGGGCCGCGGCCGTTCGACGCGTCGCGGCTCAGCACCACAGGTCTATTTCAGCTCGATCTGCACTTGCCGTACGAATCTTGGACCGTGCTCGGACGCACGGACGAGAAGAACTCTCGCATCCCGCTTGCCGACTTGGGTCTCGATCCCAAAGCGCAGTACCTCGCCTACGAGTTCTGGACCGATCGATATCTGGGTGAGATCGACCGCGAGCTAGCGCCGGGAGGGATCGATCCGAAGTACGGCTGCCAGCTTTTCTGCATCCGCCGCAAGCTCGATCGGCCCCAACTCGTGGCTACCCGTCGGCATATTTCTTGTGGCGCTCTGGACGTGAAATCGTTGAGTTGGTCGGGGGGCCGGCTTTCGGGCGTCAGTACGCTTGTGAAGGGCGATCCATACCGGATCATCCTCACCGAGCCGACGGGGTATGCCGCGCCATCGGTGAGCGCCGTGGGCGCCCAGGTGGTCTCCGATACCCTCCGTCCAGACGGCTTGAGGGAAATCGTGCTCAGCGGCAGCGGTGAAGCTACATGGACCGCTCAGTACAAAGCCGGCTGATCTAGACTAGTGGCGGCATGTTCCTAGCTGTCCTCGTCCCTGCCATGCACCAGGATCTTGCATATGCCGAGCCTTCGCGGCCCCAGTTCCACTTCACTTCGCGTACCGGGTGGCTGAACGATCCGAACGGGCTGGCTTATTTCGGCGGCGAGTATCACCTGTTCTTTCAGCACAACCCTTTCGGCACTCAGTGGGGCAACATGACATGGGGCCACGCGGTGAGCCGAGACCTCGTCCATTGGCGTCAGCTCGATAACCCGATCGAGCCGGATTCGCTCGGCACGATCTTCTCCGGCTCGGCAGTCGTGGATTCGAGGAACACATCCGGGTTGGGCCGGCCGGGCAGCCCGGCGCTGGTCTGCATTTACACAGCGGCCGGAGGGACGAGTGACGCATCGAAGGGGAAGCCGTTCAGCCAATGCCTCGCGTTTTCGCTCGATGGACGCACGTTCGCGAAGCCGTCGTTCAACCCGGTCGTGGCGCATATCGAGGCAGAGAATCGCGATCCGAAGGTCATCTGGCACGAGGCGACGCACCGTTGGGTCATGGCGCTTTACCTCGATGGGAATCGGTATGCGCTTTTGTCGTCGCAGAACTTGAAAGATTGGACGCGAATGTCCGAAGTCGAAGTCCCGGGCGCCAGCGAGTGTCCAGACTTGTTTGCTCTGCCGCTCGACGGCGACCGATCGAAATCGAAGTGGGTGTTCTGGGGAGGCAACGGCATGTACCGAGTCGGCAGCTTCGACGGCACGCGGTTTTCGGCCGACACCCCTGCGCTGGTCTCGAACTTCGGCAATACGGGCTACGCGGCCCAGACCTACTTTAATGATCCGAAGGGTCGCCGAGTTCAGATCGCATGGCACAACAACTCGAATTTTCCCGATGCCGCTTGGAACCAGGAGATGGGCTTTCCGACGGAGCTTCGTCTGGTGAGCACGCCGCGCGGGCCGCGCCTGCGCATTTGGCCCGTTGCAGAAATCGCCTCGCTGCGCGAACCAGCTTCCGTGCGGGATTCACATGGCTTCTATCCTGTGTCGGGCGGGCTGATGGACGTGTCGGTCACCTTTGCACCGAAGAGTTCGGGATCGCTCGGAATACTGCTGAACGGCGTCGCGGTGCGCTATGACGCGGCTTCGCAAGAGCTGAGCTGCTTGGACAAGCGCGTGAAAATCGAGCCCGAACGGGGCTCGGTGCGGCTGCGGGTGCTCGTCGATCGCGGCTCGCTCGAGATTTATGCTCAGGACGGCCTTGTGTCCATGCAGATGTTCACACTCGCATTCTCTTCGGAACGCGGCGTTCGAATTTCGAATCCCGACGGGTGGAAGCTCTCTCGCGTCGACGTCCGACCTCTCCGAAGCGCGTGGAACCAGGGCTAGCGCTGAGTCTTAGTGCCCTTGTGCGCGGTTGTGGATCCAGCGACTCCCGGCAACGCGAGGAGCGCCACGCCGACCTGACTTCGCTCGAAGCTCCGTGCCACGATCGAGGGGTAGAAGTGGCCACCGAAACGTCACCACGCCATAGATGAAACCTGGGTTGCTTCGCTGCCCTTGCCGAGCGGGCGGCCGTAAATGAACTTCGCGAGGTACTCGTCACGGTCAAGAGTCGTGAACTCCGCACGACTTGCGCAAGCGCCTGCAGCTTGCCGAATCGGCGAGAGTGTGAGCCGCTAACCGCCCAGCCGCTGCCGGATCACATCCTCGGAGGGCGGGGGCGGAGGCACGGAGGCGATGTTCTTGGGATAGTGCCCGAGATCCAGCTCCTCGAGCGCGGTGTCGATCGATTGGAGCTGAGCCCTTGCCTCGGCTAGAGCTTCGAGAAAATCTTGACTGTTCATTTCCGGCGAGCGGCCCACGAGTCGGTATCCCAGCATCTTCATCCGAAGGGTGTCGACCGTGGTCATGAACACGGCGCTCTGCGCTTCAGTTCGCTCGACTCCGGCCATAAGCCCCGCGAATTGCGCGCGATACTCGGCGATGTTTTTGTCCGCAAGGCGGTAGAGCTCTTTCGACTGCGGGTCGTGAGAAGCGGCCTCCCAGATGGGCGGTTGCGAAATGAGCCCTCGCTCGGAGGTCAGCACCTCGCTGGACACCAGATCGGCGCGGCGCAGCGCCTTGTAAAGAGAGTCGGCTACTCGGCGCATTGTGCGCGGCATTTCCCGAAGGTCCGATACCGGACCTCTGCCCGACCTTCGCATCACCTCTTCGAAGCGCATGAGACGATCCTGGCAGCCTCGCCACAGCGACTCGTAGCGCTTGCCGATGAAGCGCTTCTTGAGCGAGTTCACCCAGGCGTTCGTGGCGTAGATGGCCAACGTGACGATCGTGCCGACGAAGAACAGGGGAAAGTTCTTGTAAAAGCCCCCGATACACTGCGCATAAAGTACGCCCAATACGGCGACGGTGATGACGACGCGCCCAGGATTGAGCAGCTCTTTGCTGAAGAGCCGGAGATCCTGGCGTCGTACGTCGTCCATAAATTGTCCCTACGGGATCGGAGCGGCTCGCGTGGCGTTTGGCAGTGCGCGTTCTACCGAGTGCGCCATTTGCAGCAAGCTTTCGTCGCGCATCGGCGCGGCCAAGAGCTGCAGTCCGACAGGCAGATTCTCGGCGAATCCGCAGTTCAAAGAGATGCCCGGCAGGCCGGCCATATTGGCGGGAATGGTGCAGTAGTCGATCTGCTTTATCGCCAGCGGGTCTTTGTTCAGCTCCCCAATCTTAAAGGCGGGAACCGGGCAAGCCGGCGAAAGGATGGCGTCTAGACCTTGGAAGGCCTGCTCGAACTCGCGTGCCATGAGCGCGCGCACCCGCTGGGCTCGGAGATAGTAGGCGTCGTAATATCCGGCTGAAAGGGCGTACGAGCCGATCATGATTCGGCTCTTGACCTCGTGGCCGAACCCTTCCGCACGCGTCCGCTCGACTAGGCCAATATGCCCGCTGCCTTTAGCGCGCATACCGTAGCGAACGCCGTCGAAGCGTGCGAGGTTGCTGCTGGCTTCGGCGGGAGCGATGATGTAATAGGTGCTGACCCCGAGCGAGACCGAAGGGATCGAAATGCGCTCGAAGCGGACGCCCTCGGTTTCTAGTACGCGGACGGCCGCATTGATAGATTCCCGCACACCTGGGTCGAGTGCTTCGCCGAACATCTCGCGCACCAGCCCGATCTTCAGCCCTCGCAGGGATCCGTGCTCGATCTCGGCAGCTGAAATCGGCAGGGCGTCCAGTGAAGTGCCATCCTGAGGGTCGTGTCCGGTGATCGCCTCGGCGACTAGCGCCGCATCTTTCACCGATCGGGCGAGAGGGCCGATTTGGTCGAGGCTGGAGCCGAACGCGACGAGCCCATACCTGGAGCAACGCCCATAAGTTGGCTTGAACCCCACGACCCCGCACAGGGCGGCCGGCTGCCGAATCGAGCCGCCGGTGTCCGAGCCTAGAGCCGCCGGGGCCAGCCTGGCCGCGACAGCCGCCGCGGATCCGCCCGAACTGCCGCCGGGAGATCTGGCCGGATCCCACGGGTTCCGAGTGACTTTGAACGCGGAGTTCTCGGTGCTGGCGCCCATGGCGAACTCGTCCAAATTCGTTTTGCCCAGCACCACCGCACCTTGGCCCCGCAGTCTTTCGACGACGAAGGCATCGAAAGGCGGCACAAATCCGGTCAGCATTTTTGACGCGCAGGTGGTCTCGAGCCCGGCAGTGGCGATGTTGTCTTTGACCGCGATCGGCACTCCCGTGAGCGGTCCCGCTTCGCCGCGATCGATTTGCGACTGCGCTTTTGCCGCCTGCGCCATCACCGACTCGGGGTCAATGGCGAGGAAGCATCCGTAGGTTGGGTCAATCGCCTCTATCCGCTCGAGATACGCTTCGGCGACTTCGGAGCACGAGGCCTCCTTGGCGCGCAACATGCGAGACAGCTCCGAGACGGAATGATCGGTCAGCGGCAAGCGTCAATCCTCGATGATTGTGGGCACGACGAACAGGCCGGCCTTGGACGCGGGCGCGTTGCGCATGACCTGCTGCGACGTCATCGAGGGGCGCGGGACATCGGCTGCCCACACGTTTTCTTTGGACACGGCGTGCGATCGTGGCTCGATCCCGGAAACGTCGACGTTGCGGATATCCGCGAAATGGCCCAAAAGGGCGTTCAGCTCGCCCTGCAGGGAAAGGATCTCGGCTTCGTCAAGTTCCAGGCGCGCCAGCCGCGCGACATGTCGAACCTCTTCGAGCGAGATCGACATGAGGCGATTGTAGCATAGTAAACGGGGTGGTCCGGACGTCCGGACTATCGGTTTGAAGCGTGAAGCTCCGAGGATGATATCGATAGAATGAAGCCCGATTTCAAGGTCGCGACCACGGTTGTCGCGTCTTTGACCGTGCTCGGCGTGGCGGCCCGCTATCTTGCCCGGCAGATCCCTTTGCCGCCGCCGAATCGGCTGGGCGCAGAGACGTCCGAGTTCCTCCGTCGCGGGGCGCACGAGATCGTGGATTGGTATCCGTATGGCCAGGAAGCGTTCTCCTTGGCGCGCAGAACGGGAAAGCCGGTCTTCATGGTGGTGGGCGCCCCTTGGAGCCGGTTCGGGCGGCAGATGGATTCGGACGTATTCGGGCACCCGAGCACCGGCCGATACCTTTCGCGAAGCTTCGTGTGCGTGCGTGTGGACGGCATCGAACACCCGGAATGGCTGAGCGCGTTCTTGCCCCTCAGCCGAAATGGCCTTGGGTTCGTGCCTGGGTTTCAGGCATGGATTTTGGACCCCGGCGGACATTTGGTCGACTATTTGGGAAGGACCCAGCCAAGCCCTTCGATCGACCGCTCGCTGTTTCTGGAGTCGATAGGCGAGACCCGTCGGCATTTCGAGGATGCCGAGAGCCGGGTCGGCACGTTGCCTCAGCTTGCCCAGGGCCAGCTCAATGACATAGCGGCGATTCGGGCTCCTCACGACCGGCTGATCCCAGACTTCTCGAGTTATGCTGGCACGCTGGCGAGCTCGTACAACACCACCTACGGCGGATTTCCCGAAAGGGGCATTCAGACGCTGCAGCCGATGGCGTGGCAATTCCTTTCGCTTGCGGGGCGGCAGGATGTGGCGGTTGCGTCGCTCGAACCAATGCTGCTTTCTCCGATGGTGGACTGGGTGGACGGGGGGTTCTTTCGCCAGAGTGAGGCGGTCAATCTGCGCACCATCGATTTCGACAAGGTGGCGACGCAAGAGGCAGAGATGGCCTACACCCTCGCGCTGATGTCCGCCCAGCGGCACGACCCCCTTTATGATCGCATCGGCAAGGCGACATTCGATTGCCTCAACGGCGAGCTGCTGCAGGATGGGCTGGTCGAGGCGTGCGTCATCGGAGACGAGGGCGCGAACGGGCGCAGCCGACACTCGAGCCTCAGTCCCGCTTTCGTGCGCCAGAACTTCGGCGACCTGAAAGACTGGGCCCAGGACAACCTTGGGCTCAGGGCCGGCGATAACCCGCAAATGGTGCCTTACCTTGTCTCGCGAAAATCGCTCGACCCGAAACTCGACCAGGTCGTGAACATTTTGCGCAGAACGAACCGAGTGGAGGTTCGGCTTGCCGGGCCCGGACGGATCGATGTGAACGGCCATGTGGCGGCATGCATGCTCCGCGCGGCCTCGCTCTGGAACGATCCGATGCGGCTGCGGGAGGCGCAGGCGCTCGTGGAGCGCCTTGATCAGTTCCGCTTCGGCGATAAGGTGTATCCATCGCGCGCAGCCATGACGACTCAAGACGAGTATTTGGGTGATCCGTTGGCCTATGCGGACGCGCAGCTTGCCGACTTTTTGACCTCGGGGCGCGCGGTCTCACTGGAGAATGGCCTCTCTGTGCTTCGAGCGGCGCTGAAGCAGTACGCAGGACCGGTACTAGGCGAATATGACGTTCGATTGCGCCCGGCCGGCGACAACGGCCCGGTCAACACCTCGGTGCCGGAAGTGATCGATATTGCGCGGGAATCGTGTACCGCCCAGGTTATCCGGCTATGCCAGTCTTACGGGCGGCTGTTGGAGCCGAGCCCGGAGGGAGTGAGGCTCGAGACGGAGGCCGCGGCTTCGATGAATCTTTTTGCCTCCTTGCTCGGGAATCTGGGCCCGGACGTGGCTTCGTATTATGTGGCGTCGGCCTCGGTAATGGACGACGGGCACGCATTTTGCGTAGGGCCGAACGCCGTTCAACAAGCGATCGAGCTGTCCAGGCGGGCGCCATATCGTCTGGTGGCGCCTGCTCTGGGTCCGGTTCGCACGGACCTTCAACGCCGCCCGGCGGGGGTGTATATCGTTCGGAATCGCAAGGTGACCGGGCCGATGTCGGTCGCGGACGCGGTGAATGCGCTGCCCGTTGCATTGGACGTTGGCGCGACGACCGGATCCGGGTTCAATCTGCCATAATCCCCCCTCGGAGAGGTCGCATAGTGGTCTAGTGCGCCGCACTCGAAATGCGGTGAGGTGCAAGCCTCCGTGGGTTCGAATCCCACCCTCTCCGCCAGTGGCTTTGGCTGCGCGCGTTCTTGAACACGGATTACGATCGATGCATTTCAAGTCTTAGCGCGTGGGCGGGCGTAGGCGGGCGGTAGCCAAGTGAAGAGTGGGGCCGCTGCCGAGCGTTGCTGGGATTGGCAAGTAACCCGGGCTGGGTTAAGATGGTTCGCATGTCAAGGGTGATAGAGCCTCTGCCAGGGTATTCGGAGCCATACGGCCTGCTTGCCGCGGTCCTTCTGGACGGAACCAACGAATGGCGATGGGAGGTGGACCAAGAGCTTGGGCCGGACGCCACGACCTGGCGGGCCAGACCCGTCGGCGCCAGCATCGGCGCGGTTTTTCTCCACATCATCTCCGTCGAGGTGTTTTGGTTCGAGCAAATCGCCCTCGGGCGGGCGATGACCGCGGAGGAGCGGAAGCAGTTTATGGTCGACGAGATCGATGTCGACGAGGGTCGGTGGCCGGACCCTCCAGCGCAGCCGATTTCGTGGTACTTCGCGCTTCATGACAAGATCCGAGCCAGAACCCTCGAATCGATCCGGGAATGGCCGCCCGCGAGCGACGTCATCGCGTGGGAAGGCAGACCCGATCGCAATCGAACTTGGGTGCTCGGCCACGTGATTCAACACGAGGCGTACCACGGAGGCCAGATCGTATTGCTTTGCGATCTTTGGCAGCACAGGGAGGGCGCGGGCCGATGAGCGAGCCAGTCGAAAGCCCTAGCCCGCTCGGCGAGATTATCGGTTCCACGGCGATATTCGCGAGCTCCGACATACCTGCGACTATCGACTTCTACCGGCGGGTGTTAGGGTTCGAATCCTCGTGGACCTGGGGCGAGCCGCCGACCTTCGGATCAGTTTCCCGCGGGTCCAGCACGATCATGTTCAACTTGCAGCCGGAGCTGGCGGCCAAAGTTCGGGGCCATCAGCACTGGTTGCGGGTCCTCGATGTGAACTCGCTTTACGCGGAACACGTGGCGCGCGGCGCGAAGGTTGTCTCCGAGATTGCCGACCGGCCATGGGGCGTTCGGGAATACGTCGTGGAGGATCTGGACGGCTATCACCTGCGCTTCGCGGGAGATATTGAGAGTCACACGGCGCCATCGGCCGCCTTTCCCGAAGGTGTGCGGATCGTGCGGCGCGTGCCGACGACCGAAGAGTACATGAAGCTGGCTGGCCCCGAGTTCCATGAAGACCACATGCCCGAAGGGGTCTTGGAGCGGACCTGGAGTGGCGTTGTTGCCCAATCGGCAGAAGGGGAAGCCATCGGCATGTTGCGAGTCATGTGCGACTCTCCCGGGTGGTTCAGCATATGGCACGTCGTGGTGGCGCCGGAATGGCGCGGTCGGCGAATCGGCGAGAGGATGATGAAGGAGGCGCTCGCTATGGTCCACGAGGCTTCGCCCGGGGCGTGGGTTTTCCTTTTCACCTTCAAGCACGGGTTCTATCAAAAGCTGGGCTTCGAGAAACAGACCTTGGAAATGCGCAAGGTCTAAGCTGTCCGCCAGCATCGCGGGGCCATGAGGGGCCAGGCGATAAAGCAGCCACGCTCATTGTCGACTAGCTGAGCGAGAAGTCTTGGCGACTCTTACCCTTTGCGGGAGCTGCAGCCGGCCCGGCGCCGACCGCACGGTTGCCGGGTGACGGCCGCAGGATCCCTGCTTCCCGGGCTCGCCGGATGCGCTTGCTCGGGAGCCCAAGAAGCTTCGCTCTTCGACTATGATTTGCAGCACGCCCCTTGTTCTGCGATGTCACAGCACGCACCCTCGATCCCGGCCTTGCTTCCGCAGCACTCGGACCCTTCGTCCGGCCCGCAGCACTCGCAGCTTTTCGCTGCCGCGCCGAAAAACTCGGCCAGTCGACCGATTCCTTCCCGATTCACGGTGCAGACCATATGCTTGCCTTGCCTCTCGACGTCCACCAGGCCGGCTCGGCGAAGCTTGTCGAGGTGGAACGAAATCGTCGACGTAACCTTTTCGACTCCGGTGACGTGGCAGCAAACTTCTCCGGCCGTCATGCCCGACACCGGCGCCACGCCGCCGTCCTCGCCGACGGCCAGCGAGCAGCAGCAGCCTAGCAGAAGCTGGATGATGTGCGCCCTCGTGGGGTCGCCCATCGCGTTGCACTTCGTGGAAAGCTCGATGTGTTCCATGAATGCACAATACCATACATTTCTATATTTCTAGAAATATAGAAAATAATTCTCAATCGGGTAAACCGCGCCCGACATGAACGGTTTCAAGGTCGGATGCGCGCCGATGCTTTCGGTGCGGCACGGAGCGAAGGCGGTCGAGTTCTATAAGGCCGCATTCGGCGCCGTCGAGGTCTTTCGCTTGGACGCGCCGGACGGCGCGGTCGTTTGCCGGCTGTCGGTGCAAGGCGCCGAGTTCTGGGTTGCAGACGAATCGCCGGAGCATGAGAACTTTAGCCCGGAAAGCCTCGGCGGCAGCACGACTCGGATGGTCTTGACGGTGCGCGATCCTCACTCCGCGCAGGCGACGGCGATCGCGGCGGGAGCTGCCGAGGTGAGACCCGTAAAGGAGGAGTACGGCTGGCTGCTCGGCCGCATCAGAGACCCGTTCGGCCACCACTGGGAGATCGGCCGGGAGCTCGGCGCGTCGTAGCAATTCCAACATCCAACCCTTGGCCGCCTTCGGTTTGGTGGCAATGTGCCGCGAGCGTTATGCGCGCGCCGGGAACGAGCAGCCGACGCGCGCCGGGAGTTATGTCCAGCAGCTGATAGCTAGTGGTAAAGCTCGGCTCGGAAGCGGCGAGCACTCCGTTTGCATACACGTCCACGTCCTCGTCGTGATACACGAGTAGCTTCAGGTCGCCGGCGCGAACGGGCGGCATGGTGAAGGTTCGCCGAATCCAAATGTCGCTCGAGCTCCAGTCGGTTCGGAACTTGCCGCCGGGCGTGCCGTTCGTGCCGAATCCGCCGGCGCCGGATCGCCACGAGGAGTCGTCGAACCCAGGCTGCGCCCAGCCCTCAGGTGGCTGCTCTGTGGTGTATCGCCAAATCGAGCTGAGAGTCTTGGCGGTCGGGACGATTTCGGTGACGATCGGAGGAGCAGGCGATTTCGGCAGAGGGGCCCAGCTTTCAACATGGCTTCGGTCGCGCGAGGCCCATTTGTGCCAGATCGAAGGGTCCGACAACATCTTGATGAAGAAGCCGCCGACGACCGGGCGGGCATGCATGCCGCCGCTCGCCGGATTGTCCGTCATGTACGAATCTGCGATCGGATCGCGTGCGGTGGTTTCCTGCAGGTAGCGATAGATCGGGTCCGTGAGGGTCCGGAAGTCGACGGGGTCTTGCGCCATGGTTGCGCTCCAGATCGTCCAGTCGGTCTTTGTCAAGTGGGTCCTCGAGTCGAGCGGCAGTCCGTAGGGCAACAATCGTGACTTGTAGAAGGCGATCTCCTTCTGGGCGACTTCGGGCGGAAACACGTTCAGGTCGAGCAGTCGGTCCCATACCAGGTTGTACTTCTGACTCCAAGTATTCGGTTGATCGAACGCCAGAAGCGAGTGGTCGCCTGCGTCGGCGACCGATATCCAGTGCGCCGCGTCGGTTTTCGCGAGTTTTGCGTATCTATTCGCGCCCTCTGCATCGCCTTTCATACGGCACAGGTCTCCGTAGGCTGCAAGAGCCAAAATCGCCTTAACCGAGAGGTTGGCGTTATGGGCGAGGTGTCCCATGAAGTCGTCTGTGCAGAGCTGGTCCTCGGGGTCCAGGCCGTACTGCTCCAAATACTTTGCCCATTGGGTGATCTGTGGCCAGTAACGCACGGCGAATTTGGCATTTCCTTCTGCGTGAGCCACGGCGTCGGTGAGCAGAATCATGTTTCCGCTTTCTTCGACCGGCATGCCCTCGCCACCATCGTCGCGCCCGAACGCGCGGGGGTAGGTGCCAAGGTCGTGGGGGGCGTTCGGAAACTTCCAATGTGGAGACGCCGCGTAATCGAAATTCGAGACCAGCGAGGCTTTGGCAAGGGTGGGACTCAGCAGCAACAGCATCGGATCCATAGGAAAGATCACATCGACGGTCGCGATGTCTCCGTTGCTGGTGTTCTCCTTGGTGAACAGCAGTGGGCTGCCCTTGGAATCCGCGGCCAAGCCGTTTGCAGCCAGGCACTCGCGGTAAGCGAGAGCCAAGATGCGTCCGTACTTGAGACCGCCGAGCCGCTCCGCGTCGGTCATCAGCTCGTCGTCGAATTTGGCGCAGCGCCTTGCGAGCGAAGCGTAGTCGCGCTCTGCCGCCTGAAGCATCCGCTCGGGCGTAGCACCGTGTCGACGCCAGTAGGGGCGAAGCCGCGTGCCGAAATACTCGATCGAATAGATTTCGTCATAAGCGATCATCGCGTGGCACGATTGCGGCTCGCTGCGAACCGTGCCCAGGTCGAACGCCACTGCGAGCGCCGGCTCGGCATCGTTCGACGGCCGGGGCATGCGCGTATCGTCTGAAGCCGGCAGCGTTCCAGTTTCAACGAAGCTCGCTTCGAGGCTCTTGGCGGCGCCGATGGACGACGTGCAGCGCGCCGATGGCGCAGCCAGGTAGGCATATCCCCAGTCGATGCGCGTGTCGTCGCCCTGCGGACGCAAGTAGGTTTGTTCGGCGGCGCCGGCATGCAGAACAGCGAGGCCGCCGGAAGACTCGCGGCCCCATTCGACCGGCTGTCGCGGGGAATTGACCGCGATCTGCGAACCCGCGCTGTCGTAAAGCGACACGCGATGGGGTGCGCCGTCGGCGGACTGCACTCCCCAGGTCAAATATGTTACGGGCCGAGAGAGAGTATTCAGATCGTCCGGCAGCAGCGGCGTCATGAAGGTGAGAGTCACTCGCACCTGCTCGTTCGCGAATCGGTAGACGGTGCGCGTGGGGAAGACATCGAGGCCTATCTGCGGTAGCGGTGGAACGCTCTTCGGCTCGACGCCCATGAGACGGTATGCCTTTCCGTCGATCCGGATCAGGCTCACGAGCGAGTGAACTCGGTGGGTCCAGTGACGCGTCGCATCGTCGGTGAGATGATCGGCTTCGGACCAAATGCTGAGGTACGGGTCGCTCGTGACGAGCGGCACGGCCGGAGGCCGGAACGCCGCTTGCGTTTGCATCGTTCCCAGAGCTATAGCTGCAATCAGTCCGATCATCTCAGTGGTTCTACCCGCCCGATTGATAGGCGCCGACGTCCCATGGCCCAGATTTCGGGCGGGGCTCACCGTTTGCGTCTACAGGCACGTCATTGGGAATCGGCAAGCCTGCGCCACGCGCCCTCGAACCCGCGGCGAGGCGGACGTCGATCTCCGAATCCGGGCCGGAGGCAATTCGAAAGTCGCCTGGGACGGCGAGCAGATTCGCTCGGTTCTCAACTGCCGTCGCACAGTCGCGCAAGCGAACTGCGGGCTCTGAAGGATTTGCGAGCGATGGCAGAATGAGGTTGTTCCTGGCGCGGCCGCTCGATTGCGGGTAGCGAAGCTGAATCGACAGCACGCATTCGAACAGCGTGTTGTTATCCACGCGGCAGTCCGTGCCTTTGTTGATGTACACACCTGCATCGCGGCAGCGGACGAATACGTTGTTGCGGATCTCACCGCGCCGGTGCTCATAAGTTCGGTCGTTATCTCGGAAGAATTTGGGACCCGTGCCTCCTCCGCCGAACGACGCGCCTATATCGCAATTCTCGAACCGGTTCGAATCGATCAGAGTATCGATCGAGTTTCCCTTCGTGAATACGGCGTAAGCCACGGACCCTGGGTGGCGGACATTCAGGAACCTGCAATTTCGCACGATCCACCCTTTCACGCCGACGCCGTCGATCCCTTCGACTACGCTCCGAGTGCCCCCTCGATCCGTCGAGAAACCGATGTCGCAGTGGTCGACGAGCAGCCTATCCGGATACCTCCCGAGCGTCGGATTCGAAGTGCCTTTGACGCCGGATTCGCCATGGTCACGCATCACTACATTGCGCAGCACGCAGTCAGTCGAGCCTGAATTGAATTTGAAGCCGTGGTAGTAGGTGTTCCGGACAGTGAGATTTTCGAAAGTCCAACGCGGCGAGTCGTCGAGGTCGAATGCCATTTGAACCGAAGGATCGTCTTGCCCGGCACCTTCCACAATTACGTCGGCAGGGCTGCTCGTCTCGCCGCGCACGGTCACGGGCCCGGGCCGGTTCTCGATGGCGATCCTTGTACGGCCGATGATTCGATAAATGCCGGGCGCGAGCAGGATCTCGTCGCCCGGCCGTGCCGTCCGGCAGGCGGTCAGAAGATCCGAAAATGCATGTACGCGTACGACGCGGCCCGGCAGTCCAGTTAGCGAGAGGGCGAAGGCGGCGAGCACGCCCAGAATTGGCATGGCTACGGCAGATAATAGCCGCCGATTCGGATAAGTGGTTAGGATGAGCAGTACGGAGACCTCCAGAAAGTAATCTAGGTCCCCGATATAAGGGACAGGGCCCCGAGCTTGTCAGCCCAGCTACAGCTCTTCTCCTGCGGGGCCCACCCAATCTTTCTGCCGCGGCCGGCGGGCGATACCACCTGGTATGGCATGATGCTTTTCGGCGCTCGTAAACCATGCAAAAGCTCAAAGAAGGAATCCACCGCTTTCAGACCAGCCACTTCCGGTCGTTGGAGGGGCTCTTCGAGCAACTCTCGCGTGGACAAAGCCCGGAGACGCTTTTCATCACCTGCTCCGATTCGCGCATCGACCCGGCGTTGCTGACCCAATCACAGCCTGGCGATCTATTCATCTTGCGAAATGCGGGAAACATCGTTCCGGCGCAGGGCTCGACGGTGGGCGGCGAAGCGGCGACAATCGAATTCGCTGTGGTGGCTTTGGGAGTAAAGGACATCATCGTGTGCGGACACTCGCACTGCGGGGCGATGACCGCGCTGCTTGAGCCCGACGACTTGGAAGGCATGCCCGCCACTGCCGAGTGGCTGCGGCACGCAGAGGCTACCAGGCGCATCGTACGCGAGAACTACCAGCACTTGGAGGGAGAGAAGCTGCTGACAGCGACGATCGAGGAGAACGTACTCGTGCAGCTCGAAAACCTGCGGACGCTGCCGCCGGTCGCGTCGAGGCTCGCCAGAGGCGACCTTTCATTGCACGGGTGGGTGTACAAGATTGAGACTGCCGAGGTTTTCGCGTTCGATCCGGTCGCAGGGCAGTTCGTGCCCCTCGCCGAATACCATCCAGAAAACTTGCCGCCAGAAAGGCGTCACGGCCGCACCATCTGAGGCCGGCCTCACGGAAGCCCCGTTCGCGCATCGCCAAGTTAAAGTTTCTTGTGCTAGCAATGTGCGGACACTATCTGCATCATGGAAGCGTCTTACCTCTTGTGGTGCGACCCTCGACCATTTCCGCCTTTAGCTTGTTCGGGTTTGCGTTGGTTTGCGCTGCGCAGCCACCCGACCCGGCTGCCATGCGCGCGGTGGATGGTTTGGATACTCATTACCAGGCGGTGATGAACGACATGGCGCTGACCAAGCCCACCCTGTACCGATATCGCAGCCGATCCGGCAAATGGGTAATCATCAAAGAGTCCGCGCGCTTCGGCCTGGATAGGTTGACGCCGGTCACGTTGGTTCAGGGGGGTCACGGTACGCTGATGCCGATTCCGGGCCATGAAGCAACGCGCGCAGCAGCCGCCAAAGCCGTTCGCGGATGGGACCCGGCAGTGTTTCTTTTTGGGAACCGCACGTCTCCGGCGGATTCCGATCATCTCCGTTGCGCTGGGGAGCTTGGCCCGCGCGGCCTTCCTGCTTCGGTTTACTCGGGAGACTATCCGGATGCCGCCGAGGCCAGCATTTTGGCCCGCAAGTCGCTCACGGGCCGTCCGCATCGCGAGGCGCTTTCCCGACATGGTTGGACTTGGGCTGCGCGTCCGATCCGGTTTTCGAATTCTCGGTGCCTGTCTTGCCACGCCGGTTCTAAGCTTGGCCAGCCTGCGGGGGTAATGGTGTACGCGTTGATGCGGGACCCGTCAGTCAAGTCCCGGCGTTCTGGGTAAAGCAGTCACCCGCCGCGGCGCATCAGGCTGGGGTCGCCCGTAGGCGCCGGCGAATGGTCGGTAGCTGCCGGCGACCCGAGAAGTTTCGTCAGGATCGGCTTGAGGCCATCAGCCCAGATTTGGTAACCCTCGACCGAAGGGTGAAGCCCATCTACGAAGCAGCTTGGGTCCATGAGCTTGTCACCCAGGTTCAGGAAGTGCACGTGCTCTCGATTCGCCATCTTGGCGAGGCCCAAGTTCGCAGTGTCGATCGCCGACTGTAGGTCGGGCCGGTCGAAGCGTGGAAATATCGATGTGAGCACGATCGCCGCGCCTGGCGCAATTCGGCGACACTCACCGATTATGGTGGCGATGCCGCGCACGGCGTCCTCCGGCTTCTCGCCAGCAGCCAGGTTGTTTGTGCCCACTTGGAGGACGATTACCTTGGGATCCACGCCTTGGAGCTCGCCGTTTTTCAGACGCCAAAGGACGTTCTGGGTGAGATCGCCTCCCCATCCGAAATCGGCTGCGTTCCAGCCGAAGAAGTTGTGCTTCCAGTTCGCTAGGAACTCGGCGCACGCCGGATCGCTTGCGCCCCAGCGACGGGTGATGGAATCTCCAGCGAAATACACGTCGATTCCCCCCTTGGCGGCCTTTTGCAGAAGCTGGAAATGAGCGAATTGCGAATTGCCGTCTGCCCTGGCCTCGGGTGAGTCGGGCTTGGAGGGCAGCGGAGTGCGGTCATCGGGGAGCGGCGGCGCGGAGACGTAGCGGGCGACCCATTCGAAAAACGTCGGCCAGTTCGGCGTGACCTCGTGGCCACCGTCGTGCTGCCGCCAGGCGAGCTCGCCTCCGATGAGCGTATTTACCGGCGGCATAGGATCTGTCAGGTAATCGCCCGGGGTGCCCAGGTCTTGCTTGCCCAGCATCCGGTAGGCCGGCCCCGCAAGTACAGCCGCCATGAACGCGCCATGAGCGTCGATCCATTTGGCGTCCCCCTTTTCGACGATTCCGTGCGACAGGAAGCATGGCCGTGGCGCGCACAGCGCGATCAGCTCGTGCGAATCGACCGGCAGGTCGGCCGCGGTCTTGAGAGGATCGGAGGCGCCGTACTTGATGAAGTTGCCCGCCATCCAGTAGAACTCGCCGCCTGCGAGGTTTTCGACGGCCTCGCCGAAGATGTGCCGGTGCAGCTTTGCCCCTCCCTCGCCGGACGAGCCGATGAACCCGACGGCTACTCGCGGATCGAAAGCCTCGGCCACGAGCGCCGCCTTGCCGTAGCGCGAGAGACCTTCGATGCCGACTTTCTTGGCGTCGACCATTGCCGAGCGGTCGGTCTCGAAATAATCGATGAGCCGGCTGAGGCCCCACGCCCAGGCGCGAAGCGCACCCCAGTCATCTGGCTTGCGCGGCTGCCCCTGATTGCACAAGCCGATGATGCCCTGCTCCAAGTGGTTGTTGTCGGGCTGGATGGAGTTTGGGTTTATCGTGCCGTAACCCCAGCCGTGCTCGATCGCCTGCTGCGTCCATGGCTTGCCGTTGGGGCGCCCGAAGAACGGGAACCCGCCGAATTCGATAATGACGGGCACGTGCCGGGTCGCGTGCGCCGGCACCGTGAAGGTGGCTTGAATACGAACTTGGACCTTGCGGTAGCGGCTATTGTCGACATGGCCGATGAGCGTCCTGGCGATCGTGGGGATGCCGCCGCTCTCTCCCGGCGTCACGCCGGTAACCTCCCAACTCACCCTCGGCGCGTTCTTGGGCACCCGGCCGTACACTTCTCGTTCGAAGAGCTCGACGATCTCCTTTCGGCGCGCCTGCCACTGGCCCTTGTTGGTGACCTTGGCGCCATTGTCCATGCGCATGAGATCCGGCATAGAATCCTTGTACGGATTGGCGGTGGCTTCGTCGAAGGTGGATTGGTTTTTCGGATCCGGCCCCGGGCGCAGGGCACGAATGCCGAGCTTCTTCATCATGAGCGCGTGGTCGTCGAACGGCGGAGGCGGTCCCGGAGGTCCGAATTGGCGTGCGGCCGCGAGGCCGACTGAGACGAGGGCCAAACCGACCGTCATGCTCATGGTTCCGACCGGATTTAACCATAAATTGGCCAGTGGGTGAGGCTCCGCTTGCGAGGGCCGAGGGGTCGAGTCAGCTCGGCCCGATTACGGAACGAACATATGCTCGTTATGCCAAGCGAGAGACATCGGCGCCCGCGAGATCTTGACAAAGTGGCCGCCACCCACAATCGCGGTCTGTGATTCCGACGAAGAGATTCACCTTCCCAAATCTGATCGATCGTTACGGCGCCGAACGCTATTGTTTGCCTACTTTCTCGGTTCGGTGGGCTGAAAACGTCCCAATGGCGATTAGCTTGTTCTGGAGCCAGAGCTCGGTGACGCCCTTCAGGTCGTTCTGGACTAGAACTCCGCGGTAGCGAATGAAGCTCCCGTCGACTCCCTTCGGGTCGTCGAACCACACCACATTGCCAGCCAAGCCGCCCTGTATCGCCTTTTCTTCGACCGGCGGCTTCAACCCTAAGCCGACGTTGGCGAGGAGGTCCTCGCCTCTACTCGAGATGTCGAGCGTGATCGGCGTGGGCTCCGCCGACAGGAGGTTTTCGGTTCCGGACCATGCACCAACGAAATCGTCGTTGGTCGCAGCGCGTCCTTGCGGCAACTTCGGTGTCGCCGGCTCGGCGGGTCTCGCAACTTCGCGAGCGCCTCGGCGGACCACGCCATAGGCTGTTTGCTTGATCTCGTCGGCCTGAAGCTTTGGCACGTCGGCCAGAACTACGTCCGCGCGTGCCGTGGATTGTTGGTCGATGTCGATATCGGTTCCGGTCGCTCGTGTCGCGAGGCTGTCCGGGTTCTTGTGGAAAACGGCCGCGATGAACGCGATGGCGAACATGTATGAAGCCGTCCGGGTGGGATGAAAATCGTCGTGGAACAGGTCGATCTTGGGGTCCCTCCTTTCCATGGCGTGCCAAACCGACCCGGCTGGGACCAAGATGGCGCCGGTTTCACGAGCAACGCTTTGAGAAGCGTAGTCCAGGGCTTGTTGCTCTCTGGCGGGCGTACCTTTGTGGTTCCAAAGGGACAGGATGACCGTCTTCGCGCCGACAGCCTTCGCTTCCGAATCGAACATTTTGACGAAGCGTTGATAGGACTCCCAGCCCCGGATACGGGAGATGCCGTCGATTCTGAGGTCGTCGCCCAAAGTGCTCTGTTCCTGGAGCACGACGTAGTCCCAATGTTGGTCGCGAATCTGGCGAAGCGCCTTGCCTTCCAGCCAATGCCCCTCCAGCGTTTGCCCTCCTTCGGCCACCATCGTCGATTCGATGTCGATTGGATCGGGGCCGGATGCGGCGAGGCTTTTAACGATGTCCGGGAAGTTGTGGAAGTAGATCGCGCTGTTGCCGATGTAAAGGATTCGGATTCTTGGGGGAATGCGACTCGTCGCCATGGCGTTGGCAGTTTGAGCCGGCCGCGCGGCGTGGGCGGTGAGGCCGGCCATAGCAACCAAGAGGCACAGAAGAATTCGGGGGCACCGCATGCTGATCAGTTGCGGAGCATACTCTCCGCCTACAACGGCCACTTCCGCGAAGCCCGTCCTGCAGGGTTCGAACGTGGAGATCTGTGGCTGCCGGACTAGGATTCGAACCTAGACGTGCGGCACCAAAAACCGCTGTCCTGCCATTAGACGATCCGGCAATGGGCTTGATTATACTTGCCGCATGAGCGGGGATTCGAGAACTGAGCGACTTGCCGGAGCCATGAAGGATTGCGGCGTCGACTGCTTCCTGGCGCAAGCGCCCGTCACGATGGGGTATTTGCACGGCTTTCACGAGAGTGGGCACGAGAGGTTCATGACCCTCGCGGTGAGCGCCCACGCCGAGGTACGGCTGATTTGTCCCGCGCTCTCGGAGTCGCAGGCCAAGCGCGCAGGGATTCAAGACGTGCGGGGCTGGAAGGACGGCGAGAATCCGCTCGCGCTCTTTGAGCAGCTGGCTTCGGATTGGTGCCTGCGCTCGGCGATCATCGCGGTGGACGACGAAATGCCCTCGCAGATGCTGTTGAAGATGCAGTCGGCACTGCCGGCGGCGCTGTTTCGGCCCGGTCAAGCCGTACTCGCCGAGCTGATGCGCAGGAAAGAACCGGGCGAGCTGGACGAGATGCGACGTGCGGGCCACATCGCCGACGAGGCGTTCGAGGCGGTCAAGTCGCAGATTCACCCCGGCATGACCGAGCGGCAGGTCTCAACGGTGCTCGGCGCGGAAATGGCTCGCCGCGGCGGCGAGCCGGCTTTCGCGATCGTGGCCACGGGGGCGAACTCGGCGGAGCCGCACCACCTCAGCGACGACACGGTACTGAGCGCGGGCGACGTTCTGATT
>JAICWL010000116.1 GCA_025934835.1 Fimbriimonadaceae bacterium | reverse complement strand
TGGGCGCTGGGTGTCTCCATTTAGGGGACCCTAATGCCCGACGCCGGGCACCCCGTGCGAGCTCCAAGACGCCTAATCACACAAGCTGTACCAGGTTCCCGACCAGGCATTCGGGTCGGAGCTGGGCTCGCCGGATTTGTGGCCAGTCGGGTCGACGCGCTCGTCGTCGAACTGACCGGGCCCTGTGATGAACTTGGCGTGGCTGTCGGAGAAGATCACGGAGCCGCCCGTGGCGCTCCATTGTCGGTAGTAGGTCGTGCCATCGCAGTCATAGCCGTAGCGGGCGCAGCCCGGGTCCAGCCTGCGATCGAAGAAGGGAAACATTTCGAGGCGGATCGTCCTCGTTTCTGCCGGAAACTCGATCTGCGTCTCATCTACCTGCGACCCCGCGGTGTAGAGGATATTGTTTTGTGACGACTCGTTCGGCACGGTCGAGAAGAGGCAGTGATCGAATCTGTACGAGCTGCCGTACGCCTTCCAATAGGTGTCGTACGACCCACCGAACGCGATCAGACCTGGGTCGTTCGCCAGGAACGGGCTGCCACTGTCGAGCGGGCTCTTGAATATCTCGCGGTTCTTGGTGTAGGGAAGCAGCTCCAGCTCGATGCCTTTGTGCCCGGTCGCTCCCGAGGGGGGTTGGCTATTGTACGCGTAGAAGATCGGCATCTGGTCGTCGTAATCCGTCAGATACATCTTGTTGGCGAGCCCGATTTGGCGGGCGTTGCTCAGGTCTGCCGTATCCTTGGCGGCGGCCTTGGCCTGGGCGAAAACGGGGAAGAGAATAGCCGCCAAAATGGCGATAATCGCGATAACCACGAGCAGCTCGATGAGCGTAAATGCTCGGCGTGTCATTTCCAGCCTCCTTTTTACGAAGAACCGCCCTCGCACGATTGCGAAGTCGGATCTCCTGAGACCGGAGGTCTGCTCCACAATCCCTACGCCGGTGCTAACCGGATCAGGTTCCTAGGGTTATCCTCCTAAACGAGGAACTCTCAGCCTTGCGGCACCCCCTGCGGACAGCTCTATACTCCCTTACTTTACTCGACTGAGCTCAAGTGCTGGGTCCGATCAACATGGCGTTGATCAGCATCTTGTCCAGGCCGGGCCACATCGCTCGCTCGGTCGGGTCGTGTGTGAAGAGCACCGCGTGGCCTCGGCCGACCGGCGCTTCCTGCAGCCAGACGGTGCCCGCGAGCACCTTCTCGGTCTCATTCGGCCATTCCCAGCCCGTCAAGAGCTTGGTCGCGGCGGCATCTTGCGCAAAACGGATGATGCTGCCCCCTTCCTTACGGGCCAGGTAGTGCGTGTTGCCGCTGATGGGCACGGCAAAGTCGAGACCTGTTCCCTCGACCGGCGAGTAGCCCATGGTCAAGAAGCTGCGCGAGTCACCTTCGGCGCGGAAAAGCGAGCCCGGGATGTCTCTACCCGGGTCCTTCACCCGGTCCAGGTCGACGGCCTCGCCCGAGCCGAGCGCCCAGCCGATGTTCCCGAGGCCCACAACACAGCCGCCTTCGTTCATCCATTCGCGAAGACGGGTTGAAGACGCGACCGAGGCTCCGGCCGGCAGGATGATGGCGGTGTACTTCGAAAGGTCGGCGGAGGCAAGCGCTTCGGCGAGAATAGGCGTGAAGGGAACGTGGAATTCCCGCTCCAATATGAACCAGGCGGCGCCGGAGTCGAACAGCCGCTCACTGGAGCCCATCACCAGGGCCACGCTCGGCTTTCGAAGCAATATCGCGGATTCGCTTCCAGGGCCCTGGCGCGTTCCGCTATCCGGAAAGCTCGTGGTGAGCGGAATCAGGCTCACGTTGCGGTGCTTGGTGGCGGCAAGCAGGCTCTCGCGATAACCGTCTTCGTTCCGGTCGGCCAAGAAGAGGAATGTGCCCCTCTCATAGCGCGCGCCGCCCAGACTCATCGGCCGCGTCGAAAGGGTGACTCGCACACCCGCGTCTAGCGCATCAAATGCTGCGAGCGCATCCTCTTGATCGGAGTAAGGCAGGGCGTACCCGATCGTCGACTTCGGTGGAATCGGGCGGGGCTCGTTGCCGGCCGCGACGCGCTGCAGCGCGGGGGCCGACTCGCACCACCAAGCTTTGAGCCTGTGGGCGTACGGCAGCGCCCAGCCAGTCGCGTCGTAGAACTCGCCACCTTCAGGTCCAGGGTATCGCTCACCGTCGGGCACAGCACTCAGCTTCGCGACCTGCTCCTTTGTGAACTGAGGTTCGAAATCCGAGGAAGGCTCCAGGAGCGCCTTGGCCAGCGCCGCTTGGGGCTGAGCTAGGTCCACGACAAGCCGATATCCGGGCGACGGGATTGGAGTCTTTGCCGCGCTCCAGTAGTCGTGGGTATCCGTCTGGGCGATGGGCCCTGCGTAGTACGACTCGATTCCCGCCGATTTGAGCTGGGCAGCGATTCGCTCGAGAGGACGCGTGTCGGGCGATTGCATCACGACCCGCTGGAACGAACCTACGGCCTTGCCTTCGGAGCACCGGCGCTTGAAGTCTCGATAGCTTTCGAGAAGTGCCTGCCGGTTTTGCGCCGCAGTTTCGGCGACTGCGAGAGCCGAGAGGAAGTGCTTTTGGATTCCACTGCGCAGTGTGACCACCGAACCGTCCCTGCGCTCGGACGCGATTCGGGCTCCGCCGTCCGTCTCGTGGGTCATTCCGATCGATCCCGAAAGAGTGGTGGAAGAATCCAGGTAGCCGGGATAGTACAGATCGAAGGCGTCCCGGACGTAGTACTCGAACCCGTGCGCGTCAAACGCCTTGCCGGTCGCTGTGCCAAAAACGTCGTACCACCGGTTCACCCGATCGCGGTCGACGTTCGTGTTGACCGACATCGGTGTGGGCGGGAAGAAGTAGCTGCCGACCTGGCCGTGCTGATCGGCATACACCTGGGGATTCCAGCGGAGATACTCGGCGAACTCCTGCTTGGTCTCGGGCTGGCTGAAGGCCACACGATCCCGGTTCATGTCGAAGCGGAAGTGGTTCAGCCGCCCGTAGATCGCGCCAGGCTCGATGCCCTCGAACGCGTATCTGTCGCTCGATCCGGTGGCGACCGAGTCGTAGTAGACGGCGAAACGTTCGTGCCCGTCCGGGTTGTAAACCGGGTTCAAGATAACTATCTCGTTGTCCAGGATGTTCTTGATCCGCGCGGAGCGAGACGCGGCGAGATTGTAGAGCGTCCACATGCCCGCTTCGAACGAAGCCGGCTCGTCGCCATGGATGCACTCGTTTATCCAGACGATCACCGGGGTCTTGGAAGGGTCTCCCAAGCCGCGAGCCAACTGCTCATGTTCCCGCCTGATCTCCGGGAGCCGCGCGATGTTCTGAGCGCTTCCGATAATGGCGACCCGAAGCGGACGGCCTTCGACCGACTGGCCGTACTCTTCAATTCGCACTCGCTCCTTCGCTGCTTGGGCGATCTGCATGATCGTCCGCTCCTGATCTCTGAAAACGGTCACCTTTTCGCCCGGGCCGTAATGCAGAATGGATTCGGGCTTCGGCACTGAGGGGTCGTACGGCTTGTCGGCGTAGAAGTCGAGGCGCGGGCCGAGAAGCAGCCCTCCTGCAATCAAGATAGGGAGCACTCGGCGAGTCTACAACGATTGGATGCCGGGATCAACCGATGGACAACGCACGGATCGCAGTTATGGTGGGGCCGAAGGGGCGTGGGAGCAATATGCTCGCGCTGATTCGCGCAGGGAAGGAAGGGCGGATGCCTGCCTGCGTCGAGGTGGTCATCGCGCCGACCCATAGTGCTCCCGCGGTACAGACGGCTCAAGACGAAAAAGTTCGGGTGGCAATCGTCGAACCGGGCGACGATTACGGCGCCCGGCTGCTCGACGCCATGGAAGGCTGTCGGTATGTGTGCCTGGCAGGGTTCCTACGTCTGCTTCCCGAAGAAGTGCTCCGAGCATTTCCCGACCGGGTACTGAATATCCATCCGGCGCTGCTGCCGGATTTTGGAGGTAAGGGGATGTATGGGGCGCGGGTGCATGAGGCCGTGATCGCCGCGGGCGCGAAGGAGTCCGGCTGCACGGTCCATTTAGTTAACGAGCGGTACGACGATGGGCGCATTCTGCTTCAAAAACGGCTGGAGGTCGCACCGGACGATACGCCCGAGTCGCTCGCGGCAAGAGTCCTGGAGCTGGAACACCAGGCCTACCCGGAGGCGTTGACGAAATTGACCCGTGAGTGAAGAAGTCGAGCTCGGTCCGCATCCTCCTGTGGTTCGCCTGTTCTGGCTGCCATTGGCTCGATTTATCGCTCTCGTCGGCCTGACGGTTCTTGGACCCGTTCGGTCGAGGGGCAGCTACCGGATTCCGCGAAGCTCGGGAGCGCTGATTCTAGCGAACCATATTTCGGATTGCGATCCGGTCGCCGTGCAGTACTCCTGCCCTCGTGCCATCCACTTCATGGCCAAGAGCGAGCTGTTCTCGATGCGGTTCGTCGGCTGGGCATTGCGTTTAATGCGAGCGTTCCCGGTCAAGCGCGGAGAGCCGGACCGCGGCGCTCTAAGGCTCGCGGCGGAGCTCATCAAGATGGGCGAGCTCGTTTGCGTGTTTCCCGAGGGCGAACTGAGCGAGTCGGGAGAGCTTGAGGAGGTCAAGCCAGGGGTGGCCCTGATCGCGAGAATGGCCGGCGCGCCGATCATCTGTTGCGGCCTGCGAGGCACGCAGCGGATCGTGCCGTACGGCAGCACCATACCGCGGCCCGGCTTGCATTGGGTCGATATCCAATGGGGCGAGCCGCGCTCATTTAGCAAGGAGGCGACCATAGACGAGATCCTCGCCTGGGTGCGGGGCCAGCTTTTGGAGCTGACCGACGCCGAGGACGGCTAACGCCGGGTTACTGCCTCGGCCGCACGTTCAGGCTGTTGATGGGTACGTTCGGCAAGTGGTCTGTCGTGCCTATCGTGCGAGGCAGCGCGGGGTCGGCGACGTTGCTCCAGCTCGGCGCAGGCTCATATCGCCGGGTGCCATAGTCGGCAAGGATGATAAACATCAGCGTGAACGTCGAAAAGCCTGCCAGCACATACAGCTTGGCGAGGTTGCTCGAGTGCCGGACGTTCATGAAGATGAGGATCACGAGCAGTGCCTTGGCGATTGCTATGCCGATGGCGACTATGTTATTCACAGCCGTGCCGCTGATGAACCAGAAGCCAGGGAGTTGAATGAACGACGCCCCGACGGTAAGCGCCATGAGGACGCACAGCGCCAAGAACGTGGCGAAATATGTGACGGGCGAAGTGTGTTCGCCGTGCGCGTGCGCCGATTGAACGGGTGTCTTTGCCATTTTAGTGGGGCTTAGGCATCAAGTAGAACAGAGGGAAGAGGAAGATCCAGACGATGTCGACGAAGTGCCAGTAGAGGCCGACCATCTCCGTCGAAACGTAATCTTCGGTTACGCTCCTTGCGTTGCGAGCCCAAAGGAACATGAGCGCGCCGATGACGATAATGCCGACGATGACATGTACGGCGTGCAGCCCGGTCATTCCGAAGTAGAGCGCATAGAAGAGCTGCGCGTGGTTCATGTTCGCCTGGTGAAGGGTATCGGCGTTCGTGTTGAATCCAACGCCGGGATATAAGTGATCTTTGAACTTCTCGGCGTATTCGAAGCCTTTGATGACGAGGAAGGCGAACGCGCAAACGACGGTGAACGAAAGCGTCGCCAAGACGAGCTTCTTGTTCTTGACCTGAGCGAAGTGGACGGCCATGGCCATCGAGAACGAGCTGGTCAAGAGAATCATCGTGTTCGTCGATCCCATGACGACGTTCAGATGCTCATGTGCCAGATAGAAATCCTCGATGTACGACCAGCGGTAGAGCGTGTACATGAGGAACAGCGCCCCGAAGAACATGACCTCGGTGACCAGGAACGACCACATACCGACGATGTAGGTGTCGTTCTGCTGCTCGATATCCTCGAACTGGTGGTGGAGCGCCCCACCGTGATGCGCTTCGTGCGTATCCACAGCGGCCATGGTTACTCCTTGCCTCCGGTCTGAACTTCCTCGCCGGTGTGCGTCTTCCCGCCGGACTGGCCCGGCTCGCTCATTTCCTGATTGGCTCGAAGCTGCTCGTATTCGGACATCGGGTCAAAGTCGTAAACCTCGTCCGTGACGATCGGGGTGGTCAGGAAGTTGGAGGTTGGGGGCGGGGAACTGGTTTCCCACTCTAGCCCATGCGCACCCCAGGGGTTCGCGCTCGCCCTCTCGCCGTGCTTCAACGAGTGGATGAGATAGAACGCGGGGATGATGAACGACACGGCAAGCACCGATGCGCCCGCGCTGGAGAGGATGTGATAGGCCTGAACCTCGGGAATGAGATAGTAGTAGTGATAACGGCGCGGCATACCGACGAACCCGGCGATGAACTGCGGGAAGAACGTCAGGTTAAAGCCAACGAACACGAGCAGCGCATTGACCTTGGCGATGCTGTCGTTGTACATGCGGCCGAACATCTTCGGCCACCAGAAATGGGTCGCGCCGAGGAAGGCGGTCACCGCGCCGCCGACCATGATGTAGTGAAAATGGGCGACGACGAAATAGGTGTCGTGGACATGGACGTCGATCGCCAGCATCGCCAGCATCAGCCCGGTCAGCCCGCCCATCGTGAACAGGCCGATGAAACCCATCGCGAAGAGGAAGGGGGCATTGAGCGAGATCGAGCCTTTGTAGAGCGTCGCCGTCCAGTTGTAGACCTTGATCGCGGACGGCACGGCAACGGCCAGCGAGAGGAAGGAG
>JAICWL010000113.1 GCA_025934835.1 Fimbriimonadaceae bacterium | reverse complement strand
TCCTTGAAGTCGCGCGGATAAGGCGAGGTATAGCGGATTCGCTCGAGCCCCTCGATATCCGAGAGTCTCCACAGCAGGTCGCTGAAAGGCACGCGTCCTTCCAGAAGATTCTTGCCGTATGAATTCACCGTCTGGCCGAGCAATGTGACCTCGCGGGTCCCGCGTTCGGCGAGGCTCCTCACCTCATCCAGGATGTCCGACAGGCTCCGAGACCGCTCGCGGCCGCGAGTGTTCGGCACGATGCAGTACGTACAGAATTTGTCGCAGCCGTATTGGATCGGCACAAATGCTTTGAGCTTCGGCGCGCGCGCAACCGCGCGCCGAGGCACGTCGTCCACGGTGGCTCCCTTCCGTTCCGGAAGCTGCAGCCTGGTCTGGAACTTGCGCTTCTGCGCGGCTTCTTCGACGAGCCCCGCGAGCTGCCCGAGGTCGCCCGTGCCGAGCACGAAGTCCACGTGCGGGGCTCGCCGATGAATCTCTTCGGCCCGAACCTGCGCCATGCAGCCGCAAACGCCCACGATTATCTCGGGCCGGCTCTTCTTGAGCAGCGCAAGCTCGCCAAGCACGGTAAACGCCTTGTCTTCAGGCTTCTTTCGAACGGAGCAGGTATTGAGCAGAATCACGTGCGCCTCTAGCGCCGACGCGGCCCGCTCGAACCCCAGCGCCTGTAGGGACAGCTCCATCTGCTCGCTGTCCTCCTCGTTCATTTGGCAGCCCCAGGTTTGCACGAAGTAGGTGCCGCGGCGGGCCTTGGGGCGCTCGCCCAGCATCACAAGGCCGGATCGGGGAGTGGGGATGGCGGACATCCTTAGGTCCGAGGATACCAGGCTGGCCGAGCTAGACCCGCTGCGTCTTCCATCGGCCCTGACCGTACAGCACCAGCGCCAGAACGCCCTGGATCCCTTGCGAAAAGGATAGCGTCAGCCAGGCTCCCGCCGACCCCAGCCCGAGGCCGACCGGAAGCGAAACTCCCCCGAAGAGCTGCTGGCCCGCGGGAAGAACGACTAGGAATGCCATCGGAACGCGGATCAGCCAGAGTGATAGGATCGATATCCACATCGGCCGCACGGTGTCGCCGGCGCCCTGCATCGCGCCGTTCGCGACCATCGCGTACGCGAACATGACCTCCGTGGCGCATAGATAGCGCAGAAGCAGAGCGCTCTGAGCGATCATGTCCGGCTTGTTCTCCAGCAGCAAGCTCGCAACCGGGCGCGCCCAAATCATGAGCGGAATCGCGAGAGCCGCCGTCACGAGGGCCGCATGGTGGGCCGCGATCCAGCCGAGCCTTTCCGCCCGATCTGGCCGATTCGCGCCGAGACTCTGTCCGACCAGAGCACCGGCTGCTGCCGCGAGCCCGAACGACGGCATGTACATGACCGACTCGATCGTGAACCCCGTGCTCATGGCGGCGATTGCCACCGATCCGGAGGCCGTCATGGCTAGCACGAGCGTAAACGTGGTCATCGACAGCACTCGGAGGGTGCTCGTAACCGCGGCCGGAATCGCGATCTTCAAAATCCTCGTGGCCCAATCGAGGCTGGGTAGCCGCGCGCTCCACACGTTGCGCAGAGGCGTATTCCGCACCCAGAGCACGTAGCCGATCGCTGACACGCACGTGCTGATCGTGAGTGCGCTCGCCGCGCCGGCCAGCCCCCAGCCCGCCCCTGGCATCTGCACGCCGAGTACATGGCGCGAGGGGAACACCAGCAGGAAATTCAAGCACATGTGCAGCATTATTTGGATGCCGGACAGCACCATCGGGCTCTTCGTGTCGCCGATTCCGCGGAGTGAGCCGGCGAGCGCCTGGATGACGAAAAAAGCCGGCAGCGACAGCGCGAAAATCGACACGTATTGGGCCATCAGGATGATCGCCCGTGGATCGCTTTTCGGCAAGATCATGTGTGCCGCAGGCGACGCGATCAGCACCGTTGCGGCCGTGCAGCCGCACCCGATCAGCATCGCGACGCGAAACGCTTGCTGCGCGGCCGTTCGCGCCCCCGGCATGTCCTCGGCCCCATACGCACGACTTACCAATGCGGCCGGTCCCGTGGCGAGCGCCATAGCCAGCGAAAACATCAGGAACGTGACGTTGATGGCCGCGCCTTGGGCTGTGAGAGCGGCAGGTTCGAGACGGCCGAGGAACGCCCTGTCCAACAGGTTGTTGAGGACTTGGAGGGTGTTGAGCGCCACGACGGGCCACGCCAGCGCCCATACGACGCGCGTGGGCTGTTCGCAGGAAAAGTCGAAGTGCTCGACGCTCTCGGCTATACTTGCCACGGAAGCCGTAGAGGGTACCTGCCCGTGCGCTGCGGTCCCGGGGCGAAGAGTTTTATTGGGCAGCGAAACTTTCTGTTGAAATTTGAATTATTGAGTGCTAACCTGTTTTGAGGACAATTTTTCGGAGTCCTAAAGAAGCAGGCACGCATGAAAGGTCTTATCGCGATCCTTCTCACCGTGGCGCTTGCCACGGCCCAGGCTCAAGCCGGGAAAACCACCGGGCCGAACGAGCCCTTACAGTCCCCTCCCCCCTCGCTTTCGCAGGGCGGCTTCTACAAGAAATGCGCGTACTTCCACGGCCTGCCGATCATCGGTTCGGAAAAAGTGGATGACCGCGCGTTCCACGTACTCATCCGTTCCCTCGGGCACATGCTCGCCAAAGTCCCGGACAGTGAGTTCCAGCTCCTGGTGGACCAAGGAAGCCACTATTCGATCATCGCGGATGAAGAGGGCCAGACCGACCTTCCGGAATATCGCGACATGAAGAACGATCCGAAGGTGGACTGGAACAAGCGTGCCCGAGGTCTCGGCGGGCTGGTCACCAGCGCCGCCGAAGAGAACATCCTCGAATACCCGAACGATCGCTACAAGGGCGAAAGCATCTACATCCACGAATTCGGGCACACCTTGGCGAACTATGTGTTCGCGAAGGCCGACAAGTCGTTCCGGCCGGATCTGCGCAAGGCCTACAAGGACGCGATAGCCGCCGGACTCTGGAAGAACACCTACTCCGCAACGAACTCGGCTGAATACTGGGCGGAAGGGGTGCAGATGTACTTTGACTGCGCTAGGAGCGCCAGCCCTCCGAACGGCGTACATAACGAAATCTGCAATCGCGAGGGGTTGGCCAAATACGACCCCGAGCTCTACGCGCTCGTCGATCGAGAGTTCCGCTCGAACCCCTGGCGCTACGACGGTACCTACAACACGACGCACAAGGCCCACTGAGCATGTCTCTCACACTTCTTTCATTAGCCCTGCTTTCACTATCCAAGACGGCGCCCGACTATCCGATTCAGCCCGTTCCGTTCACGGCGGTGCATCTGACGGATGCCTTCTGGGCGCCGAAGATGGAAACCAACCGCAAAGTCACGATCCCGTACGCATTCGGTAAGTGCGAGGAAACTGGCCGAGTTCACAATTTCGAGCGCGCCGCCAAGGCTCTGCGCGGCGAACCGCTGACCGACAAGCGCCCGCCCGGGTACCCGTTCGACGATACCGACGTGTACAAGATTATCGAGGGCGCCTCATACACGCTTAGCACCCACCCCGACCCCAAGCTCGACGCTTACGTCGACAGCCTCATCGCCAAGATCGGCGCGGCGCAGGAGCCCGACGGGTACCTCTACACCGCCCGAACCATCGATCCTCAGCATCCTCATCCGTGGTCCGGGAAGGAGCGCTGGGTGAACGAGGAGGACCAGTCCCATGAGCTGTACGACCTCGGCCACCTTTACGAGGCGGCGGTCGCGCATTATCAAGCCACCGGCAAGCGCAGCCTCCTGAACATCGCTCTCAAGAGCGCCCATCTATTGCTGAACACGTTCGGCCCGGGCAAGCGCAAAATTTGGCCCGGCCACGAGATCGTGGAGATGGGGCTCGCGAAACTGTCCCGGGTAACCGGTGACCCTCAGTATCTCGCCCTGGCGAAGTTCTTCCTCGATTCGCGCGGCGGAAGCGGCGCTTATTGGCAGGCCAACATCCCTCCGGTCGACCAGACCAAAGCCGAGGGCCACGCGGTTAGGGCCGCGTATCTCTATTCCGGCATGGCCGACGTGGCCGCGATGACCGACAGCCCTGCCTACGAGAAGGCGATCGACTCCATCTGGGGCGACGTCGTCGGCACGAAGCTGTACGTCACCGGCGGCATTGGTCAAACCGGTGCAGGCGAGGCTTTCGGACCGTCTTATCAGCTCCCGAACATGAGCGCCTACTGCGAAACCTGCGCTGCGGTAGGAAACGACTTCTGGAACCAGCGGCTCTTCCTGCTTCACGGCAACGCCGAGTACGTCGACGTGTTCGAAAGGACGCTGTACAACGGCCTGCTTTCGGGCGTTTCGCTCGATGGCACCCACTTCTTCTATCCCAACCCTCTGGAGTCGCGGGGCCAGCATGAGCGCAGTCCGTGGTTCGGAGTGGCATGTTGCCCCGGCAACATCACCAGGTTTCTGCCTTCCGTACCAGGCTATTTCTATGCCACGCAAGGCGATCGGATCTTCGCGAACCTCTACGCTAGCGGCCATGCGGATATCAAGCTGGGCAAGAGGCACGTCAAGCTCACACAGAAAACGAGCTACCCATGGAGCGGCGACATCGGCATCGCTGTCGCTCCCTCGTCGCCCGGCAAATTCGAGCTGGACCTGAGAATCCCGGGATGGGCGAGAAATCAGGCCGTGCCAAGCGATCTGTATCGGTTTGAAACCAAGCTCGACGAGCCGGCTACCCTCTCCGTGAACGGCAAGAAAATGCCGCTCGTCATGCGCAACGGATATGCCCGGATTAGCCGCCGCTGGAAGCGCGGCGATTCCGTGCACCTCATGCTCCCGATGCCCGTGCGCAGAATCGTCGCCAATAGCAAAGTCGCAGCGGACGCAGGCCGAACCGCCCTGCAGCGGGGCCCGATCGTGTACTGCCTCGAATGGCCGGACAACCCTGGCGGCCACGTTCGCAATGTGATGCTGCCCGATTCGGCAATGCTCAGCGCCTCGTTCAAGCCCAAGCTGCTGAACGGAGTCGAAACGGTATCGGCCGTCGGCGATTCACTGCGATACCGACCGGATGGCTCGGTGGAGCGGCAGTCGGAAACTCTGACCGCGATTCCTTATTACTCATGGGCTAACCGCGGGCGCGGAGAAATGGAGGTCTGGATTCCGGACTCGATCGCCGCAGCCCACCCGACCCCGCAGCCGACGATCGCGTCGACGTCCAAGGTCACCGCGTCCCGAGGAACCAATCCGAGGGCGATCAACGACATGGATGAGCCTCGGTCGTCCGGCGACGAGTCCTCGTTCTTCCACTGGTGGCCAAAGAAGGGAACGGACGAATGGGTCGAATACACATTCAAAGCCCCTGCGACCGTTTCCGAAGCCGACCTGTACTGGTTCGATGACACAGGTCGAGGCGAGTGCCGGACACCCCTGTCGTGGAGACTATTCTACAAGGATGGCGACACTTGGAAGCCCGTAGAGACGCAGGACACTTTCGGAGTGGACAAGGATCGCTATAACGTGATCAAGTTCCGCCCAGTCACAACGACCGGGATGAGGCTGGAAGTCAAGCTCAAGCCTAATTGGTCCGCCGGAATCGAAGAATGGAAACTGAAATGAACCCGAATGGAGAACGCCCTTGCTGAGTTTGTTGGCAGCCGCAATGTTATCGTTGGAAGGCGGTCACACCGCGACCCTATCTATGCGCCCGAACACATCCGCGAAGCTCAAGGCCGAGGCCTTCCCCCTGTCCGACGTCAAGCTCGAGGGTGGCCCATTCCTCGAGGCGAACATCATCTGCGCGAAGTACTTGCTCACGGTCGATCCCGACCGCTTGCTCCACAACTTCCGGGTGAACGCCGGGCTGCAACCGAAGGCGCCGGTGTACGGAGGGTGGGAAAGCTCCGGGCTGGCCGGACACTCGCTGGGACATTATCTTTCCGCTTGCTCGCAGCAATATGCGGCGACCGGGGACACCCGCTATAAGGACAAGGCCACCTACATCGTGAGCCAGCTCGCCGAGTGCCAGGCGCACCGCCCCGACGGCTACATAGGCGCAATGCCCAAGGGGGACAAGATTTGGGACGAGGTGAGGGCCGGCCATATCACCTCTCACGGCTTCGACCTAAACGGCCTTTGGTCGCCCTGGTACACGAACCACAAGGTCTTGGCCGGGCTGCTCGATACCTACCGCCTAACGCACGATCAGCAGGCGCTACAGGTTGCCGAGAAGTTCGCCGACTGGGCCATCGATACGACGAAGGGCCTGACTCCCGCGCTTTGGGAGAAGATGCTCGCGTGCGAATACGGCGGCATGAATGAGGCTCTCGCCCAGCTCTACGCTTTTACCGGCAAGCCGCAGTACCTCGACTTGGCCAAGAAGTTTTATGATCACCGGGTGCTCGATCCGCTCGCGAACGACGTCGACGACCTATCCGGCAAGCACTCGAACACACAGATCCCCAAGATCATCGGGCTCGCGCAGATCTACGAGGATACGGGAGATACCCGAGATGAGAAAATCGCCCGCTTCTTCTGGACGAGCGTTGTCGATCACCACACGTACGTGATCGGCGGAAACAGCAACCACGAGTACCTCGGCCCGCCTGACAAGCTGAACGACATGTTGTCGACGAATACGTGCGAATCCTGCAACACGTACAACATGCTCAAGTTGACCCGGCACCTGTTCGAGTGGGATCCCGAAGCGAAATACGCCGACTACTACGAGCGAGCGCATCTGAACCATATCCTCGCCTCGCAAGACCCCGACGACGGCATGATGACCTACTTCATGCCGTTGGCCAGCGGCTCCAAGCGCCAGTACAGCGACCCGTTCGATAACTGGACTTGCTGCCACGGCTCGGGCATGGAGAACCACACGAAGCATGCGGACAGCGTGTACTTCCACGAGGGCGCGAAAACGCTCTTCGTGAACCTGTTCATGCCGAGCGAGCTGAACTGGAAGGCCGCGGGCGTGCGCGTGAAGCAGCAGACGAAGTTCCCGGACGACGGCGCCGTCAGCCTGCAGATCGAAACCACCAAGCCGAAGAAGTTCGCTCTGGAAGTCCGTCATCCAGGCTGGGCTTCCGGCCCCGTGGAGTTTTCCATCAACGGGCGCCCGTTCCGGCGGTCGGATGCTCCCAGCTCCTACGCTACGCTCGATCGAACCTGGCACAATGGCGACCGAGTCGATTTCAAGCTGCCGATGACGCTCCATACGGAGTCGATGCCCGATAACCCGAAGCGGCTCGCCATCCTCTACGGTCCCCTCGTGCTCGCGGCAGACCTCGGTCTGCGCCGCCGGCCGAACGAGCGGAACCCCGTGCTGGTCACCGGCAACACGCCGGTGTCGGAATGGCTCGAAAGAGTCCCGGGCAACAGTTTGGAGTTCCGAACCAAGGGCGTGGCAAGGCCCGCTGACCTAACCTTCCGCCCGTTCTACACGCTGCACCACGACCACTACGCAGTGTATTTCGACGAGTTCACGCAGGATCAGTGGAACCAGGCAGAGGCCGCGTACCGAGCCGAAGAGGCTCGGCAAAAGGACCTCGAAGCGCGCAC
>JAICWL010000039.1 GCA_025934835.1 Fimbriimonadaceae bacterium | reverse complement strand
CCTGACCCACCACAAGAGCGCAGACGCCCCCCTGCGTCTGCGCTCTTCCTTGTGGATGGATGGACTCTTTACTGGCCCTTCGAAAGCTCGGCAGCGGTGATTTCCACTTTGATCGAAGTCGCGTCGAAGCCCTGCTGTCGGGCCTGCTCCTCGATCGCGCTCACCACTTCCTGCGGGATTCGCAGCTCGGTGACCTCACCGGTGTCTTCGTTGACGAGGACTTCGGAGCGCTTGCCATGGCAGTTCTCGACTCGACACGGGAAGTATCCGTCCACTACCCCGATGTGGTGAATCAGCCCGACTTCTTGGAGAGTCGAGAGAATTCGGTATACGCTGACCACGTCGATCTTTCCGCCGCCCGAGATGATTTTCTCATGGATGGCGTAGGCGCTGAGTGCTTTGTGCGTGTCAGCGAGTGCCCGAATGACTTGCACGCGCGGCATTGTAATGCGGTATCCAGCCGCACGGAGCTCCTTTAACGAATGCTCCTCGTAGGCTCGAACTTCGTCGAGCACGTTAGGCGAAGTGACCACGAAGGGCTCACGGGAACGTCTTTCTCTCATGGTTATGTTTATCTAGACTCCGGAGATCGGCACTTCGTAGCAAACGCTTTAAAGTTCTCCGGATTGCCTCATCGATGGTTTTGTGACCTTGATGCATCCAAGCGGGGTTCCGCAAATAGTGTCACAGGTTAGTGCTGTCATCGCATAAGAGGGAGCATCGTCAACCGATGCTACCTTCAATAGTCTGACCAATTGCCCGGTTTCACGCAAATGACAGCAACTTGCGCACTTTTTTCGAAGGAACATCCCCGCAAGTTCAATTGAATCTGCGCATGTGATATAGTCGTTAGCGCTAGCGAATTCAGATGGGCCTCCAAGAGGGGTCCGGATGAGGAGGGAAACCGATGCAGTTCTACAATTTGAAGACCCGATCGCACGTCGACATCCCAGAATCCAGTGTCCGCAAGGTCAAAATGACGCGCAAGACGAAGTCTGGCGAGCAGACTCGATATGCGTTCACCGCCGAATATCAGGGAAGCAAGCTGTTTAAGTTCGTGAACGAAGCCACCTACAAGTCTTCGAGCGCGAAAGAGGGCTAAGACAGCCGTTCCTTTCGACTCATGGCCCCGTTTGCTTCTGCAAACGGGGCCATTATATTTCTTGGTACGATTGAACTCAGTTCACGCTCGTCCGTCTGCACCACTATGGCCCTAGATACGGAACGCGAAAAGGGCGCTCACCTTCTGCGCCGATTTGGGCTCGGAGCGAGCGAAGCCGAGCTTGATTACTACCTGAAGGACGGACTCACTGGCGCTGTCGACCTTCTGCTCGACTACGACAAGGTCGACGAAGGCTGGGACGTCGACATCGAGGAGATGAAGACGGGCAAGAACCAGAGGGTCACCCTGCCGAGCGTCGTCATCTGGTGGGCATCGAGGATGCTCGTAACGCGTCGCCCGCTCCAAGAGAAGCTGACGCTGTTTTGGCATAACCATTTCGCCACCAGCGCTTCCAAGGTCCAGCAGCCGTACCTGATGTTCGATCAGAACCAGACGCTGCGCAAGAACGCCTTGGGGAACTTCCGAACGATGCTTCTGGAAGTGAGCAAGGACCCAGCCATGATCTACTGGCTGGACAACCAGACCAACGTGAAGGGCCACGCGAACGAGAATTTCGCCCGCGAGGTGATGGAGCTCTTCACCATGGGTGTCGGCAACTACACCGAGAAGGACGTGCTCGAGGGCGCACGGGCGTTTACCGGATGGTCGCTGCGAAGAGAGGGAGGGCCCGGAAAGCAAGGGCACGCGGAGTACATGTTCCGCCCCAACCTGCACGATGACGGCCAAAAGCTGTACCTCGGAAACAGCGGCAACTTGGACGGCGAGGACGTTCTGAACATCCTTTGCGACCGCCCGCGCACGTCGGTCTTCATCACCCACAAGCTGTGGGAATGGTTCGTTTATCCGAATCCGGACGCTGCGACCGTCGAGCGTTTCGCCAAACTATTCCGAGAGTCCGGTCTCGATATCAAAGCCGTTCTGCGCGCAATCATGACGTCCTCGGACTTCTACAGCCCCAAAGCTGAACGGTCCGTGGTCAAGAATCCAGTGGATTTTTGCGTCACGACATTGCGGCAGCTCGGTGTGGGCGAGGTCGTAGGAGAAGCTCTCAAGAACACTTCGGACGACGTGGCGTTCGTCCGCCGCTTCGGCACGGTCGGCGCTGCGGTCCAGGCAATGAAGGCGATGGGAATGTGGCTGATGTATCCGCCCGACGTGCATGGCTGGGATATCGGCCAAAACTGGATCACGTCCGCGACGATGGTGGAGCGCATCCAGTGGGGCGACAGGGTTTTCGGGCAGGGCAAAGTCGCCCGGTACCCCATCCGCTACCCGTCTTACTCGCTGTTCGAAAACGATCCTACGCCGTCCGGCTTGGTCACGAAGCTCATTTCGATCTTCGACGCGCCAGTTAAGAAGGACAAATTCGGGATTCTAATCGACGCCGCCCAAAAGGCGAGTGGAGGAACGATCACGCCGGCGAACGCCAATCCGTCCGCTGCTGCGGTCGCCCGCCTCATCTTCGCCTCGCCAGAGTTCCAATTCTGCTGAGGCCGGGGCCCGACGCGCGATTGGCGCGCGGCCCGGAAGATCCTGAGGCAAGCCGATGGGTTGCCGGGGAGGCGAGCCCTCATGGTTCGGGTGTGCCCCCCACATGGGCCCCATACAGTGCTACGCCGAGGATCACCGCGGGCAGTGCGGCGTGGAAGTGGAGAGCACGTCCAAAATGAGCACCGGCGCTGCAGGGATGGCTCCGACCGGCAGCCTCCAGACCAGCACGACCCCGTGGGCCGATTCGGCACTCGAGCAAGGTCTCGATTACCGGGAGCCGACCGTACAAAGCGCCGAGGGACGCGATGACGGCAATTAGTGCAAGGTTGGGGTAGGTCACGAACCCGAATCCGCCGCTGATTGTACGTTGGGGCGGAGTGGTGAAATCGCCAACCGGACCCCTGTGGGCAAATCATGCATGCAGCCACGCAAGCAGGTACGCACTGCGGGTCACCGCTATACATGCATTTCTGCATACACTCGATGGCGCACCCTAACTTCCTAATGCCCGGAACTCCCCCAAGCGCCCAGCCCAGGCACAAGAGGCAGGCCCCGCACCCAAAGCATGCAACGCCGCACAAGGCAATAATGACCCCCACAACCGTGATCCTTCCTGATGGATCACTCAACGAAGTCGGGCGTGAGAGACAGTAGATGTAGCCCGACTCCCCCGGCCACAAAGGATAGAGCCATATTGCCCGCCTTATCGAACGTGAAGTTCGTCACCGCCTGGGCGAAGATGGAGCTGACCAGCCGATTGGCCGCATCGTAGCTCATCGTAAGCGCGGGGTTTCCCCGGCGCCACTTCACAAGCTCGTTGCCATTGGCGTCCATGGTGAAGGTCGCCGTCCCACCCGCCGACAGCTCAAGGGTGAGCCTGTTCGCATTGTCATAGGAGTAGGTCGTGGCCACACCATCCCTTGCGCCGACCGACTTGCGACCGCCGGCAGAGCTCAATGGGTATCCTCAACTCTATCCGCATGGTCCACGATGTCGCCATTATTGGCTCTGGCCCGGCCGGCTATACGGCGGCGCTCTATGCTGCGAGGGCAAGCCTCAAACCTCTGATGTTCGCCGGGCTGCAACCTGGCGGCCAGCTCATGATTACCACGGACGTGGAGAATTACCCCGGCTTTCCGGACGGCGTGCTCGGCCCGGAGCTCATGGAGCTTTTCCGCAAGCAGGCAGAGCATTTCGGCACCGAGATCATCCAGCAGGAAGTCGTGCGGGTCGACCTATCGAAGCGCCCCTTCCGCCTCTGGACCGACGAGGCCGACTATGAAGCAGCCACGGTCATCGTGTGCACCGGGGCGAGCGCGAAGTGGCTGGGGCTGCCTTCCGAGCTCACGTTCGGAGGTTTCGGAGTGAGCGCTTGCGCCACGTGTGACGGGTTCTTCTTTCGAAACAAGGAGGTGCTGGTGGTGGGTGGCGGCGACACCGCCATGGAGGAGGCAAACTACCTCACTCGACACGCCAGCCGGGTGTACGTCGTGCACCGCCGAGGCGAGTTCCGAGCAAGCAAGATTATGCAGGATCGCGTGCTCTCGAACCCCAAAATCGAAGTGCTGTGGAACTCGGCGCTGGAGGAGATCAAGGGCAATACGGACCCCATCAAGAAAGTAACCGGCGCGGTGCTCATGGATACAGCCACCGGAGAGCGCCGCGAAATGCCCATCGACGGCGTATTCATCGCCATCGGCCATCAGCCGAACTCAACGCTGTTCAAGGACGTTCTGGACATGGACCCCGTCGGCTACATCCTTACGCAACCAGGAAGCACGAAAACGAACGTCCCCGGGGTTTTTGCCGCCGGCGACGTCGCCGATTCGGTTTATCGGCAGGCAGTTTCTGCAGCAGGGACGGGATGTATGGCCGCCATCGATGCCGAGCGATTCCTCGAAAGCGAGGGGCACCGAACGAATTGACGCGAAACTGCGTTAAAGGGGCAGGCCCGATATGCTCACGACACTAATCGCCGTCGCCCTTGGCCTCCAGGGCGGGGTTCAGCAGACGATCCTGACAGATAAATCCAGCGGTGGGCGACTCATGTACCAAGAGCAGCTCGATCGGCTGGCACAGCCGTTCTATTCGCACAAGACGTTCGGCGATCCGGGCCAAAAGTGGGAGTTCGACTGGCAGGTCGCGGGCTACGTCAAGAACCCGGCAATCGACGCGTTCGATTTGCGCTTTAGAGTGTTCTCGCAGGAGCATAAGTCGGTCGGCGATCCATCTGTGCCCGTGACGCGGGAGTTGCTCAGGCTGTGGGACTTCATGTACCAGCGCCTCAAACGAGACCACACCGCGCGTATGCAGCGATTTGTCGACGTCTTCTTGTGCTGGGGCGGCAAGCCGGGCGGCGAGCAGGCGTTCGAGGAGAGCGACGAGGGGGGCGAGGAACGCAAGGTCAACAGCATCTATATCTACGATCTGGCGAGCTTCACGAACCCGGTCGAGATGGCCCGTGAAGTGGCACACGAATACGGCCACGCGGTACTGCCGCCAGTCGGCGGGTTCAAGCAGCCCGAGGATTGGGCGAACGGCTATCTGGGAGAGAAGCTTTTCCTGACGTGGCTGCGAGACGGCGAGCTTTCCGGCGCGCTGACCCCTGAAGACGCGATGGGCGCTACAGAGGCTCAGCTCGACGGCTGGGTCAAGAAAAACGTGGACCCGCTGGTCCAGAAAATCGCGGAACACGGGCCGGACATGAACTTGCTTGCCAAGACTGGGCCCGAAGCAATGAACGAATATCTCGGCTTGGCGATGTACGCGGCCACCATCCTGCCGCCCGAGGTGTTCGCCCGCTCGCTAACCCTAATCGGCAGCACGCAGGCAAAGGACTACCCGGAGGCGATCCTGTTGGCCTCAGAAGAGCCCGCAAGACTCGTGCTTCGCATACCTAAGAACCTCCGTAATGGGCCGGTGTGGGTGCCCCTCGGAAAAGGGCGCCTCGGCGGCGCAGCTCTGATGGCCCGCGCGGGTCAGTGGGCAAAGGTGCAGCCGGGCGAAGGGCTCGTAACCGTTCTCCCGGCTCAGGGCGGGAGATAGCTATGCGTGCTTTCTTGCGCTACTATTGACAATTTTTGCCTCCCCCGCAATGGGGCCGGTAGTTTCGACTATTACGCGTACAATGAACGCGCCATGAAGTCGATGCATCGAATCGCGAGGAACATTTGCTGGGCGAGATTGTTTCCGGCGCTAGTTGTTGCGTCTTCGTGGGGTTGCTCGTCCGGAGCCATCGCGTGGCGGCCGGCGCCTTCCGCTGTGTTTCGACACATCGGTTTGCCGGCGCAAGACTCGAAGGGGAACGAAATTCCTCGCGGGCCTCGGGTTCGGGCGGCGTTGCTGCCGACGTGCGGCACGTGCGCCGCCAAGTCGATGCCCAAGGATTGGGCGCATCGCATTGAGTCGACAACTCAGGTATTGATCGTATTCGACACTGAAAGTCAGGCCGTTCGAACGTATCCAGCGCTCAGGAGCTTTCGGATTCCCATTCTTTACGAGCCCTTGCCCGACTCCGTGCCTATGCAATTGTCCTTTCTTGCTCCGGGAATCATTACGCTTAGCCCGGATGGAGGCATGATCGCTGATGATCCGATTCAAGACTAGTGCCGGCTTCACAATCGTGGAGCTCGTAACGGTGATCGCGATACTTCTTACGCTTGCAGCGCTGCTTGTGCCCGTCTATGCGCGTTCGAAAGAGAGCGCCAAGATCGCCGACGATTTTACGCGTCTGCACCAGTGCCAGCTGGCCTGCGCCATGTACCAGACAGACCACGGGTACGAGGGTGCGCTACCGTTCGGGTTGCCTGATATTGAATCTGCAATGCGAGGACTCAAGCTGAGCGGTTTTTATGGCCTTAAAATGGAACAGACGGCTAGCGCATGTGGCAGACACCCGTTGTCTCTAACGGAATACTTCGATTGGTGGCTCTTTGCGCCACCCACGCCCAGGGAACTCGCTTACCTTGAACACTACGGCGAGCGAAGTCCGCTTTTTATCGATGAAAACTGCAATGACGCCGGCGTCGACATCACCGCTGAATTCGTCACCAAGCGCGCCATTGCGGTGTTGGTGAACGGCACGGTTGTGACGCGCACACGCGAGGGTAATCCATTTTCCGAAAAGTTCTGGGAGTTCGATAAATGAAATCACGCAATCAAGGACGCATGTTACTGTCTATCTCTACTGCGGTTTGTATTGCCGCGGGCTCGCGGGTACTCTTCGCGGTGTGTCCCGACCCATCTTGAACGTTCATGCAAACATGCACGAACTGTCACCGCCAGCCAATGTGCAATAACATTCAATGCCCGGGCTATCGAGACTACGGGCTACCTTTCGCGTGTGGCTCGTACGACTATGTGCAGGGATGTAGGAGTACGCAAGGTCAAGAGGAGCTTTGTCCCGGCTGCGTTGGAGATCCGTTCACGTACGGTTATCTCTATACGGACACTTGCACACTGGCTGGCGTGTGTACGGCTGGAAATGACTGTTACTAGGAAGTCGCTGGCATTCGGCGGAGCGAGCTTGCTCGCGCTAATCGCATGCGCGGGCTGGTGGTTTGAAACCCGCGTCCCGCAAGACCCGGAACGCATTGCGACGCTCTATCGGGACGCGCTTCTGGCTGGGGACGCCGATACCGTCCTGAAACTCGCGGCGCCCGACGAGTTCAAAGCCAACGGCATGACCCGGGACGACGTGTTCAAGTTCCTCAACGCTTGGGTCAAGCCGAGAATCCTGCGAAAGCTGGACACTTCGAACTCGGATGTGTACGGCGATGGCAGCTCCGGCTTCCAAACCTATTCATGGGGCGTGGTGACCCGCGTAGGCAGGCTGCCGATAACCGTAAGCGTAGCGAAGACGGACGAGGGCCTCAAGGTTGTGCAGCCTCTGTCTTCCATCGTGATCACCTTCGCCGGTGTGCATCCGAACGGACAAATCAACCACGGCGGCATGGACAAGCTGCGCGCCTATATCCAGAATGCGCCGATTTTGGAGAAAGAGCTCGCGCCCTATCACCTATCGATGATCCAATTGGATCCGGCAAGCGATCCGATGACCATCGAGCAATTCGGCAAGTGGTCTCAAACCCGCCTCGAAGCCTTGCAAGCCCACAGAGTCCCCTTCCCCTCGTAGAGAGCACCTGCGTGTCGTCCACCCTGTAGCAGGGAAAACCCTCACTCGCCAGCATCCTTTCCCGCGATATCGAGACACTCTGTCACGAGCCCGCCGCGGGCGTAAGAATGCCCATCTCCTCGTAGATCGGCCTCAGAACTCGCCTGATCTCCGGCAGCGAGCGGTAGAACCCGAAGGCGGCCATAAGACCGACCACGCACGCGCCGAGCAGCGTGTCCATCGGCCCGAATCTAGCAGCGGTCGCGCCCGCCAGAAGGCTGCCAATCGGCATCGTCCCAACGAACGACATCGCATAAAACGCCATAACGCGGCCCCGGATATCCTGGTCGGCGATCGTTTGGATCAGTGTGTTCGTGCTTCCCATATGCAGCATCGCGCCCAAGCCGACCACGACCAGGCACGCCACGCCAAGCCAGATCGAGTGCGCGAGACCCAGCACGCCCACGAAAATCGCAAACGCGGAAGCCGAGCGCAATATCCAGGCTCCCAGGCCGACGACCGTCTTTCTCGTTGCGAGCAGAAGCGCCCCTCCCAAAGCCCCAAGTCCGACGGCCGCATACAAATAGCCGAGGGTCTTCGAGTCGCCGTGGAAGACCTCCTTGGCGTAAACGGGCAACAAAACGCTGTACGCGCCGGAAACCAGCCCCATGATCGCCATGAGCAGCAGCAGCGAGCGGATCGGGTGCGACCGCCAGCAGTACTTGGCGCCCTCCACGAGCTGATCGATAAGCTTGGGATACTCGTTCTTGCGGACGAATCGCGGCAGCCGCATCAGCACCAGGGCTACGATAACCGCCAGGAAGCTGGCAGAGTTTAACGCAAAGCACCATCCCTCGCCGACGAGCGCGATAGTCCAGCCCGCGAATGCGGGCCCGATAAGCCGGGCGATGTTGAACTGGCTCGAATTCAGCGCGATCACATTCGCAAGCAGCTCGCGCTCGACGAGCTCGGGAACGAACGCCTGGCGACCGGGCATGTCGAAGGCGCTGACCACTCCTGCGACGACTGCAAGCACGATGATATGCCACACCTGCACCATGCCGGTGAGCACCAGCACCGCGAGCAGCCCGGCTTGAACCCCCGAGGCCGACTGAGTGATCACGAGCAGTCGCCGCCTGTCGAGACGGTCGGCAAACACGCCCGCGAACGGCGAGACCATAAACATTGGAATCTGGGAGCAGAATGCGACCGTACCGAGCAGCAACTCCGAGCCGGTGAGCCGATAAACCAGCCAGCTCATCGCGACGGTGTCCATCCACGAGCCGATCAGCGAGAGCGTCTGGCCGATGAAGAACAGTCTATAGTTGTAGTTGATCAGCGCTCGGAACATAGGCGTCTAAAGTTTCCTCATCGTATGACTGCGTCCGGCTACTTTATCGACGAACCGCCGCTCGGCCCCGAGTGTCTGTTCCACTGGAGGGTAAATCATGAATAAGCCGGACCTCGGCAAGGCCATGCTCGGGGGCTTCCTAGGAACGCTCGCGATGACTGTTCTATTTTGGGGAGGCAAAGTGGCCGGGCTCCCTGACCTCGATCTAGCGGCTATCGTCGGCGCCATCTTCAACGGGGGCCTCTTGCCGGCGACCGCGAGCACAGCTTGGTGGGCGGGCTTGCTCGTCCATTTTGTGCTGGGAGTCTGGCTGCTTCCACTAGGGTATGTGTGCGCGTTTTATCCTATCTACTGGGGTCCGCCCGTGCTGCGCGGCATTCTCTACGCGATTGGGCTCTGGATAGTTATGTCGTTGCTGATGCTGCCGATGATGCAGCTAGGCGTGTTCGGCTTCAAGACGGTGCATCCGATGTGGTTCCTTGGGTCGTTCTTCCTGATCCATGTGCTCTACGGCGCCATCCTTGGAGTCGTCGCAGGAGGGGAGCGTTCCACCGGGAACAATCGCTCCACTGCAGCGCCGGTCTAAACGGCCAAAACTAGCAGATCACCGGGCGGCCGACGTCGCCCGGTGTGGAAAGAGAACCTCGAAGCGCGCAGACCCCAAAATCGCGCGACTTCGTTTCCAGCTCTCGGATTCGGGGGCGAGACGGCTGCTCCAGCACGCCGTCGGAAACTGGATATGGCCTGTTTGGCCCGCGGAATCGAAGCCCCGATTTGGGGCTGGCGCCCCGCGGGCTCCTTTTATTTGCAGCCGAACGCCTTCGTTCGCACGGCCGGGCGGCCGATCGGGCTCGGGAATGCGAACGTCGAGTTTCGCCCGGTTTGGGTTCGTCGTCAAGCCGCCGAGCGCTTGTCGAACCTACGCAGGCGCAGCGAGTTCATAATCACCGACACGCTGGAGAAAGCCATGGCGCCTGCCGCTAGCATCGGGTTCATTTTGCCCAGGCAGGCGAGAGGAATCATCAGCACGTTGTAGCCGAACGCCCAGGCGAGGTTCCATCGGATCGTGGTCAAGGTCGCCCGGGATAGCCGGACGGCCGTCGGAACTCCTCGCAGATCTCGGCCGAGCAGGGTAACTCCGCCGGTCTCCATCGCCACGTCGGTTCCACTTCCCATCGCGAACCCCACGTCGGCCTTCGCGAGCGCCGGTGCGTCGTTGATGCCGTCGCCGACCATGGCAGTAAGTCCCTTCGCGCTATAGCGCTCGACGGCCTCCGCCTTGCCCGCCGGCAAAACCTGGGCGATGACATGCTCGATCCCAACCTGCCGCGCGAGAGATCTCGCAGTCGATTCGTTATCCCCCGTCAGCATCACAGGCTCGATTCCAAGCCGTTTGATCTGCTCGACGGCTTGCTCGCTGTGTTCGGCTACCGGGTCGGAGACGCCGATTATCGCTTCCAGCCGGCCGTCGAGCGAGAGCAGCACGACGGTTGACCCCGACCGCTCCAAGGCCTCCACCTGCTCGGCGTGGCTCTTGGCAAGGACGCCGTCGAGCGCGCCGGAATTGCCGATTGCCACCGAATGGCCCTCCACCGTCGCCCGAACGCCGCGTCCTTCGAGGGCTACAAATTCGGTGGGCTCGACATTTGCGCGGCCGCCGTTCGCTTCCAGGATTGCGCGGGCGATCGGGTGCTCGGAGAGCGCCTCTGCCGCCGCAGCGAACCGTAGGGCTTCCGGCCGACTCAGCTCGCCGACGAGGATAACCTCGCCGACCTGAGGGCGGCCTTTGGTGATGGTTCCCGTCTTGTCAAGAAGCATGGTCTTCACCGCGCCCGCGAGCTCCAGCACCTGACCGTTCTTGATGAGCACACCAAGCTCCGCGGCTCGTCCAGTTCCGACCATGACGGCGGTTGGAGTGGCCAGCCCCAGGGCGCAGGGGCACGCGATCACCAGCACCGAGATGGCCGGGATCAACGCCTGCGAGAACGTCGCGCCGGCGAGCATCCACCCCCCTAGCGTGCCGATGGCGATCACAATCACGACAGGAACGAACACGGATGAAACCTTGTCCGCGAGCAGTTGAACGGGGGCTTTCGAGCCTTGCGCGCGCTCAACCAGCTCCACAATGTGGGCGAGTGCGGTGTCCTTGCCCACTCGCGTCGCCCGGTAGAGCAGGGATCCGGTCGTGTTCAGCGTCGCTCCCGTGACGGCGTCACCGGGCCTCTTGCGCACGGGCGAGGGCTCTCCCGTCAGCATCGATTCGTCGACGAAGCTCTCTCCCTCGAGCACCTCGCCATCCACGGCGATCTTTTCGCCGGGCCGAACCCGGAGCGAATCACCGACGCGCAGCAATTCGATCGGCCGCTGCTCCTCCGAGCCGTTTTCGGCCACGACGCTCGCCGTTTTGGGGCTCAGCCCGACCAGCTTTTGGATGGCGCCCGACATGCGGCGCTTCGAGCTCGCCTCGAGCGCCTTTCCCGTGAGGATCAGGGTCACGATGACCGCCGCGGTCTCGAAATACATGTGTTCGCTTTGCGCGTGAGCGTCGCCCGAAAAGGCGATGAGTGCGTAGATGCTGTACGCCCACGCGGCGAAGCTGCCCATGGCGATTAGCGAGTCCATCGTCGCGGTTGCATGGCGCATTCCCGCCCATGTGGCGATGAAGAATCTCCGCCCGCACCAAAACACCACTACGGTGGTAAGGGCCCCGACGAGGTAGTTTGCCCACTCGGGCCGCATGTGCCACAGCATCGAAATGGCTACTATGGGCGCGCTCAGGCTGGCCGCGAGCGCCAAATTCGAGGTGAGCCTCGCACTTTCCTCGGGGCCCTCCGCGCGCATGTGCTCGGCGTGTTCATCGTGCTCGGCTTTGGCGCCGTACCCGGCGTGTGACACGGCCGATTCGAGGTCGGCGGCCCGCACCTCCGGGCCGTGCGATACGGTCGCCTTTTCGGTGGCGTAGTTTACGCTCGCCTCGAGCACACCGGGCACCTTGGCGAGCGCCCGCTCGACCCGGCGCACGCATGATGCGCACGTCATGCCGCTGATTTTCAGGTCCGTGCGCTCCGGCGCCTGGGGCTTCAAACTCAGCTCTCCTGGCCGATCTCCGCCGCGCTGTACCCTTCTTCCTCCACTGCCTTCGCAATAGCGGCCGGCTCAGGCGAGCCTACGACGGTGGCACGGCCCGGTTCCAAGCTCACGGCGACCTGGTCGACGCCCGGCACCGACTCGATGGCGCTCTTGACTGCGGCGACGCAGTGGCCGCAGCTCATTCCTTCGATCTTCCAAATAGTCTTCATCTTGATATACCTGGCGGGGTATAGGCTATCGTACAAGTCTCGAGAGTGTGGTGCGAAGCTCGTCCAGAAGCTCATCTTGGGTCATCGGCTTGGCCCTCTCATGTTCGGAGCATGTGCCGTGACCCACAATGCACGTTTGAACGTGACTGGTTGCCAACTCCGCGCCTGCTTGATCTAACGCCGAGCGGGTCGCGGAAAGCTGGGTTAGGATGTCGCAGCAATATTCGTTCTGCGCGATCATCCTCCGAAGCCCTCTGATCTGCCCTTCGACCCGAGCCAGCCGGCGGTCGAGGCTCTTTCGTGATTGCTCGTTCACGCTGTCTATACCCTCATGGGTATTATACAAGGGAACTGCGAGAGGAATCCGCCGTTCCACTGAGTAAGGTCGAAAAAATCCGTGAGAAGTGCGCCCGCCGCATTGATGAAGTTCGTGGCTTGCTTGGCCATGGCGCTATCCGTATGGCCGGCCGGCGCGTTCATGCCTGCTCGGCGTCAGGATCCGGTCGGCGCTCGCGTCGAGTGCTGCCCGATGGCTTGCTGTGCCAATCACAGCGGTCACGGCGCGTGCCTCGGTCGAGATGCGGCCGTCCAGCCGATGGGCTCTATATCCAAGGCTTCTTGCGACTGCCAACTGGCCCACGGGTCCCCGACGGACCGCGCCCAAAGCCCCGAGCTTTCGGAGCTTGCGGGCGCTACCTCACTTCCGGTGTTGCGACACTTCCCAGACGTGTTCGACCCGTGGTCGCAGTCCTCGGCCCTCCTTCGGCGAGGCAACTCCGAACCCACGAGGGCGAACCCCTTATCTACCAATCCCGACCGCGCGCCGCCGGCCTCCCGAGTACCCCTCGTTTTTCGCTGTTCTCGGTTTGGTCAGATTTAGGAGTATCGATGAATTCAAAGCTTGCTTGGGCGACCGCGACCTTCGCGGCGCTAGTGGTTTTTCCTTGTGCAACGGCGCTTGCCGGCGTCTGCGACCTGGCGACAGTTACAGCCGGTCCCTCCATTGGCCCAGCGAAGCTGACGCTGAAGCTTGCTGCCCCGGCGATCGTGGGGCACAACACACTTCAAATCTCCGTTCGCGACGACTCCGGCAAGCCGCAGCCGGGCGCGAAAGTGATCCTCTCCGTGCTCATGACTTCCATGGACATGGGCACGGCGCATCCCCCCGTCAAGGACCTCGGAGGCGGCGAGTACTCGGCGACCATCGATTTCTCGATGGCAGGGCCCTGGCGCGTGAAGGCAGTCGTCGGATCGGCGAGCCAGGTGCTCGACGTCAAGGTCGGGGCGCCGATGCCAATGGGCGGCCAAGGCATGGAGGGCATGCCGAATATGCAGATGAGCTCCATGCAGGGCCGTCTTGGGCCTTGGTCGATGTCCAAGGAGGGCTCCGGCACGAGTTGGCTCCCCGAGTCCTCGCCCATGTTCATGAAAATGCTGCCCAAGAGCGGGCGCTGGGACCTCGACCTGATGGGCTTCTTCACGCTGAACTACAGCGATTCCGGCGGAAAGCGCGGAGATAGCCGCTTCTATTCGAATTCGATGCCGATGCTCATGGGCATGCGCGGAGTCGGTGGCGGAATGCTTGGCTTCAGCCTGATGGGCTCGCTCGATCCGATCTTCAATGGCGAGTTCGGGTACCCCGATCTCTTCCAAACGGGCGAGACCGCATACGGGATCCCGCTGGTCGACTATCAGCATCCCCATGACCTCATCTCCGAGGTGACCGCTTCGTACAGTCACCCGATCGGAGGCGGGCTGAATGCCTTTGTCTATGGGGGGCCGGTAGGTGAGCCGGCGCTTGGTGGGCCAACGTTTGCGCACCGCGTCAGTGGAATGGAGATTCCCGAGGCGCCGATAACGCACCACTGGTTCGACTCCACCCACATTTCCTGGGGCGTCGTCACCCTAGGCTTGAACTCCAACACGTGGCAGATCGAAGGATCCGCGTTCAACGGCCACGAGCCCGATGAGAACCGCTTCTCTCCCGACCCGATCGGTCTGAACTCTGCGTCGGCGCGACTGACCTACGACCCGAGCACGGACTTGTCGTTCAACGTTTCTTACGGCTACTTGAACTCACCCGAGAGCAAGGAACCCGGCGTCGACCAGCACCGGTTAACCGGCGCAGCCCTATGGAACCGGCAGCTTGCCGCCGGCGACGACCTAGCGGTGACCGCGGGGTTCGGGCGAAATATCATGGTCGGCAAGAATTCGGACGCCTTGTTCGCCGAGGCGACCTATTACCACCGAAAGGACAGCTTTTTCGCCCGATGGGAGAACGTGGACAAAGACGAGCTCGTCGGCGTGCCGGCAGGAGACTATACAATCAACAAGCTGCTCTTCGGAGGAATCAAGAACCTGACGTCTCGCGACGGATTCGACATCGGCCTTGGGGCATACGCCGGCGTCTACGGTTTCCCTTCCACCCTGAAGCCGTTCTACGGCAATCCGGTTACGCTGGGGGTCTTCCTGCGCATCCGGCCAGGGAAGGGCATGTAGAGCGCTCGCCAGAATGGGCCGGGAACCCATGTGACATTGCGGGATTGACTGGTGCCCAGGAAAGGACTCGAACCTTCACGCCTTGTGGGCACACGGACCTGAACCGTGCGCGTCTACCAATTCCGCCACCTGGGCCGGCGCCAGCGAAAAGATACCTGAATAGAGTCCAAATTGGCGTCCTAGGGGACCCCGCACTTCTTGCAGCCGGTGTTCCTCCGGGTTCTCAGTTCGCGACCACACATTTACCGGCTCGCACGGATGCGCGCTGTGGAACGGGCATGTTGCGGGGTTCTGGCGACTGATTCATCCCGCAGGTGGCTTATGACAATGATGCTCTCAGGCGAGCTGTTCGTACAGGAGGGGCTCATTTCCGAGGACCAGCTCAAGCTGGCGCTCGACAAGCAGCGTGAGCTGGGCAGTGGTGAGCCCATTGCCCGCGTGCTGGTGGAAATGGGTTACATCAACGAGCGGGATCGCGTACGGTGTCTCGGAAAGATCTGGGGCGTGCCATTTATCGACGTGCACGATTGCGTACCCCAAAGCGAAGCGGTGAGCGTCATCAGCCCGCAACTCGCCAAGAAGTTTCGGGCGATCCCGATCGAGCGGCAGGACAACAAGCTGCTGGTCGCCATGGCGAATCCTCTCGACATCTTCGTCATCGACGAGCTTCGTCTGACCACGGGTCTCGAAATCGAGCCGATGATCGCGATCGAGGAAGACCTGTCCAACGCGCTCCATACCTATTACAAGCTCGATGTAAATGTGTCCGACGCCCTTGCCGGGGTGATGAAGGATTTCGGCACTCAGGACCTCGAGCTGAATCGGAACGAGGAAGAGGAGCTCAGCGAGGACGAGCTGCGAGAGATGGGGGAGGATGCTCCGATCATCCGGCTCGCGAATCTCATCATCGGCCAAGGCGTTTCGGACAAGGCGAGTGACATCCACCTGGAGCCGTACAAGAACGGCATGCGGGTGCGCTACCGAGTGGATGGCGTGATGATGGATGGCATGAAGCTGCCTCGCAAGGTGGTGGCTCCGCTAACCAGTCGCATGAAAATCATGTCCGATATGGACATAGCCGAGAAACGCGTACCGCAGGACAACCGAATCAGCGCGATCGTTGGCGGCAAGGAGTACGACTTCCGCGTCAGCACGCTGCCGATGGTGCATGGCGAGAAGATCGTCATGCGCGTGCTCGACAAATCGGGCATCAACGTCGGACTTTCCAAGCTAGGGTTTCTCGACAACAACCTCAAACAGATCGAGGACATGTGCGCCAAAAGCTACGGCATCATCCTGGTCACCGGTCCGACGGGCTCGGGAAAGTCCACCACGCTGTATTCGATTCTAAACAAGATCAACACCGGGCAGAACAACATCATCACCATCGAGGATCCGGTCGAGTACGAACTCGACGGAATCAATCAGTGCGGCGTGAATGTTCGCGCGGGGATGACCTTCGCGGCCGGTCTGAGAGCCATGCTCCGCCAAGACCCGGACGTAATCATGGTCGGCGAAATGCGGGACAACGAAACGGCGACCATCGCGATGGAAGCGGCGCTCACCGGACATCTGGTGCTCAGCACGCTTCACACGAACGACGCCCCAGGCGCTGCCACGCGGCTCATCGACATGGACGTGGAGCCGTTCCTCATAAGCTCCTCACTGGTGTGCGTCCTGGCGCAAAGGCTCGTCCGCCAAATCTGCTCTCATTGCAAGGAGGCGTACACCGCGCCCAGGGAAATGCTGCTGCGATACGGCTTTCCACTGCCGGAAGGGTTGGCACATGACTCGATCGCAGAGATCACATTGTTCAAGGGTGCGGGCTGCGACCATTGCAAGCACACCGGTTACAAGGGGCGAACCGGCGTGCACGAGCTGATGGTGCTGTCCGATGACATGAGGGATTGCATTTTGGAGCGAGCGCCAAGCCACGTTCTTCGAAACTTGGCCACCTCGAATGGCATGAGGACATTGCAGATGGACGCGGTCGCGAAGATCCTGATGGGCTTGACGACGGTGGACGAAGTGCTGCGGGTGCTGTACTCCTAGGGACTGAGTGGGAACGGGAACAACGGAATGACTTCACAAACCTACAACTCGACCCACGGGGTCGAAGCAATCATATCGAAGGTGGACCAGCTTGCTGTGCTGCCCCACGTGGTGTACAAGGTGCTCGAGATCTCTGCCACGTGCGATGCGCCGATCGTGGAAATCGAGCGCGTCATCACTGTGGACCCAGGGTTTAGCAGCAAGGTGCTCGTGGTCGCGAACAGCGCCGCGTTCGGCTTGCCCAAGAAAGTGGTCTCGGTGCGAGAGGCGGTAGCGTTTCTCGGGTTTAACTCCGTGCGGAACATTGCTCTGACGGTGGGCGTGTTCGACTTCTTCGTCGGCAAGACGGACAAGGAATCGCTCCGGCGGCGCGAATGGTGGCGACACTCGGTGGACACGGCCGTTTGCGCCAAGTGGCTCGCGATGGAGACCAGGAGACTTCGACCGGATGACGCCTACACTTGCGGCTTGCTCCATCTGATCGGCAAGACGCTGCTCGACCGGTTCGGTGGGCACGATTACGCCGAGGTAGCCAGCGTCAAAGAACGAGCCGAAGTGGACGATGTGGAGGCCGAGAGAAAAGTTTACGGATGCGACCATACAGACGTCGCGGTCGCGATCACCTGCAAGTGGGGCCTGCCGGCCACGCTGGCCGCCGGCCTCGGCTATCTCACCGAGCCTCCGGACGGGGAAGAGTACGGCGTTCTTCGGGCCTGCACGGCCGTGTCGGCCTTCGTGGCCCGTACGGCTAAGGGCACAGCACCTGAGTCCGAAACGGTTCCGTTTTGGGCGATGGAGCAGATGATGCTCCATCCGGACAAGATGTCTTCTATCGTCGAGCGCGGGGCCCAGGCCATCGCAGAATCACAGCTTCAATTTTGACGGACAGAGTGGAATAAGGAGATTACTAATGGCGAGCGATTTTAAATGGGATAACGTACTGCCGGAGACGGAAGAGAATCCAGCCGTGAAGGAGGGATTGCTGATAGATCCCCGTAACGGCGAGGTCGTGGGGGCAGCGAAGCACGAGGATGAGGAGCCCGATCGTGCCTCGCACTACGCTCCGGTACGGGTCCCGGCGAGCATCCATCAGATTGAGCTTACGGACCGGAAATATAGTGCGGGCAATCCGATGCAATCCGACGCCGACAAAGACGCGACGCCCGTCGGCGAAAAGCATATCGACGAGTTGCTGCGGATGGCCATCGACCGCAAGGCTTCGGATATCCACATCACCGTCGGACTGCCTCCCGCCATCCGCGTGGACGGCGAAATCGTGCACCTGCCGTTTCAGCCGCTCGAACCGGAGGACTCGCGCCGGCTCGTTTACGACACCCTCACGAACGAGCAGCTTCAAAAATTCGAGGTGAAGCATGAGCTGGACTTCGCCTACTCGGTGAAGGACCTCGCCCGTTTCCGCTTCAACGTTTACATGCAGCGAGGAACGGTTGCCGGGGCGCTTCGAGTGATTCCGACGAAGATTCCTACTTTCGAATCACTCGGCCTCCCGCCGGTTATCCGTGAGATATCGAAGCGGTCGAGCGGCCTGATTCTGGTTACCGGCCCGACCGGCTCCGGCAAGTCGACCACCATCGCCTCGATGCTGGACGACCTCAATGAGAGCCGAACTTCGCACATCCTGACCATCGAGGATCCGATCGAGTACTTGCACCGCCACAAGAAGTGCATGGTGAACCAGAGGGAGCTGCATTCGGACACATATTCGTTCCACGATGCTCTGCGGGCGGTTCTTCGCGAGGACCCGGACATCATTCTCGTGGGAGAGCTGCGCGACCTGGAGACGATCGAAGCGGCACTGACGCTAGCCGAAACGGGCCACCTCGTTTTCGGCACGCTGCACACTCGGAATGCGCCGGCCACCATCGACCGCGTCATCGACGTCTTCCCGAGCGATCAGCAGGATCAAATCCGCGTTCTGCTCGGCAACACGCTGGAAGGCGTTATTTCACAGCAGCTCTTGCCCAAGCTGGGCGGCGGCCGCTGCGCTTCGATCGAGATCATGCTTGGTACGCCTGCGATCAAGAACCTCATCCGCGAGGGCAAGACCCACCAGATGTATTCGTCGATCGAAACCTCCGCCAACATCGGCATGCAAACCATGGACCGGTCGTTGGCGGACCACTTCCGCAACGGCAACTGCTCTTACGAGGAATGTCTGATGCGGGCGGTGGATAAGGAGAACTTCGCCAGGCAAGCCAAGGGCGGCTAGCACTCCTGCGGATACCGGTCGTGGCGCGGCTCTGCGGCAGACATTGGAAAAGTTTGCTGCGTCTGCGAGCCGCTTTCTCCACGACCGGATTTCGCGTCTGCCGTCAGAAATCAAACTTGGTTTGAGGTAGCCCGCGCTACGCCGTAGTGCGCGTGCCCGGCTTGGTGACGGGGATCGCCGCGAGCCATTCTGGCACTTCGTCCGCCGCGTAGCTTTGCGCTTTCACCTTGAATGCAGACTGCAATGGAAGATCCAGACGGAGATCGTCTGCCGAGCGGTCTATGAGCACGCCGTAAGCACAAGGCCGCCCGCCGGCAGTCTCGATGGCCTGGCGCGTTTCGACGAGAGAGGTGCCCGTGGTCAGCACGTCATCCACGATCATCACTCGTGCCCCTTCGGGAATAGTGCGCCCACGCCGAAGAGTCTTTACGCCGTGTTCAGACTCCACATAAATCGCCGAAAGGCCGAGCTGTCTCGCGATCTCGAACGCGATGATGATGCCGCCCGTCGTCGGCCCGGCGACGAAGTCGAACCGAATGTCCGAGAACCGCACGCACAGCTCGCTGCAAAGCGTCGAAAGCACCGCCGGCTGTTCGAGGATTCGGAACTTCTCAAAATACACGTCCGAGTGCCGGCCGCTTGTCAAGAGAAAGTGTCCCCGGAGCACCGCACCGGATCGCTCCAAAAGCCCTTCGAGATCCACCCGCAGATTGTGGCACCGATGCTGCCTGGTTGCTAGGCGGCGGACGCCGAAGTCGGCTTGTCGTCTAGTTCCGGTTCTGGGGCTGGCTCGGCGGCGCCTTGCAGCAGCTTGGCCGCTCCGCTGGTAACCCTTCGGCTCCAGGCAGCGATCAAGCCTCCCAGAGCGAGGATGCCCGCGCCGAGCCATACCAAAATGGTCATCGGCTTGTAGAAAAGAGTCACCGGAAAAAGTATCGGATCGGCTAGCAGTTGCAGCGTCGCCTTTCGAGTGCCGGGTTGCACCATGAGAAGAGTGGCCCGCAGCCCTGGGCCCGCCTTCGGAAAGTCCGGCTCGAGCTCGCCCTGCCCGATCTTCAGTGTCGGGTGAACAATCCACGACCCGCCGTCGTGCTCGATCCTCAGCTTGGCGCCGAACTTCGTGCCGACCTGTCCGGGACCTCCTTCTATGGTGGGAGAAAGGTAAGTGACTTTCACTCCGTCGGAGTCGATCGTTTCGCCGACATTCAGGTCTTTGGCCTCGGGCCAAAGCTCGATAATGGGCGGCGCCATCGAGAAGTAGATATCGTGTGAAGGTTGCCGCTCGATGTGCGGCCAAACGACGGGAGTGTCTTTGTCGCCTTGCCGCACGACGTAGTACACAGGCTCGGCCTCGAACTTAGTGCCGGATGGGCTGACGACGTCGAAGAATACGCGGTGGCTCCTATCGTGCAGCGCCGCCTCCGAGCCATCCATGCTCTTGAATGAAACTTGATAGCCAAGCGCCTCCGCGGATCCGTTTACCGGAACGTCGATCTCCTCCTTCTGCTCGAGCCCACGCGAAAGGATGAGGCCGGCCATGAGGGTCGCGAGCCCAATATGTGCGACGAACCCTCCGATTCCGGTCTTCGACCGGCGGAAGATCTCGACGGCACGCCAGAGGTTCGCGATAGCCACGAACAGGCATAGCGCCAGCAGGAACACGATCCATGGCAGCTCCGGAACGCTGAACCCGAACGGGAAGGCGATTCTCGCCCCCGCGGGAACGTGTGCGCCCACGCTCGGGTTCGCCAGCATCAAGTACGCGAAGCCCGTTGCGCCGATCGCGAGCGACGCTACGTTTAGAATCCGGTTTCCGACTTCGCGCCAGCCCAGCGACCGCCAGCCCACGAACGGCGCGACCGCCATCATGAACATCAGCGGAATGAAGAACCAAACCACCACGCGGTGGTACAGGCCCTCCTCCACGCGCGAGACCTCGCCCCCTTTCAGGAGCGCAGAGATCCAGGGCCAGCTCATTCCCACCGCGATTCCCGCAGAGAGCAAGCTGATCATGGTGGCGCCGAACGTGTAGAACCCTTCCCGGTGCAGCCCGGGCTCTTCGGTCTGCGGCTTCGAAAGCGCTGCGGCGGCCTTGCGACCCTTGAAAATGTAGATGCCCACGAACGCCAGCGTTACTGCAATCAGGAATGAGCGGAGAATGACCAACGCCGACTGGTCCATGGAAGCGAACGAGTGCACGCTGACCTTGTCGAGCAGTCCCGACCGGGTAAGGAACGTCCCGTACACGAATGTCAGGAACGGAAGGCCGGCCAGCCAAAGATTGCTGCCAAGCCATTTGCCCTTGGTTACCTGCACGATCAGCCCGTGGATGAGCGCCGCTGTGAAAAGCCACGGAACGAAGCTGACGTTTTCGACCGGATCCCATGCCCAGAACCCGCCCCAGCCTTGCGTCTCGTACGCCCAGAGCCCCCCGAGGCAGAGACCGAGACCCAGCACGGCGAGAGAGATCAGGGCCCACGGCCGGGCCAATCGAGCCCACCCGCGCACGTCGCCGGTCATCATCGCGGCGACCGCGAACCCGAACATTACGACGAGAGAGCCGAACCCCATAAAAATAATGGGCGGGTGGATGACGACCCAATAATTCTGGAGCGCGGGAGTCATGCCGGCTCCCATCGGGGGCACGTACACCTTGCCGTGCGCCATCGCGTCCCGAATGATGTTGAACGGCGTCTCGTACGAAAGGATCGCCGCCAGGCACGCCAGGAAGCCGGAGTAAGTGATTCCCATCCATCGCCGGTATTTCCCGGCCCGGATGAGGGACAGTGCGGCGAACAGTGCCGAGGTGCATGCCCAAAGGAGGAAGCTGCCCTGCTGAGCTGTCCATACCCCGGCGATCTTGTATTTCAGGTCCGTGGTCGCGTCCCCGTGCTCGAACACATATTCGTACTGGAACTGATTCGACAGGAACAGAACCAGCAGGCATCCGAACGCGCCGAAGATGAACGCGGCGCCGAGATTGAACGACTTTCGCGCGAACCCATCCAGCTTCTCATTGCGAGGCGCAAAGGCCCAGAGTCCGATCGCGGCGGCGAAAAGGATGAACGCTCCGATAATGAACCCTTTTCCGAGCGTGCCGAGCCAAAGCGACCAAGGGGCCGCGACTGGCATTTTGGACAGAATGTCGTCCACTTATCCCCTAGCGACCGCGCTCGACGGTTCCTGTGCTTCGTACTTCGATGGGCATTTGATCAGCAGCTTGTCCGAGATGAACCGGTCCCCCTGCATCGAGCCGATCGCGACCACTTTGGTCGCCTCGGCGAGGTTGACTTTCTCTCCTGAGTAATCCACGGTCGCGACAGCGCCGTCGGAATCCTTGATCTGGAAGCTGAGGCCCCTGGTGTCAAGATCGTTGTGAATCGAATTCGGCACGAGGTCTCCGGCCAGGTGTAGGTGGTCTCCGCTGCTCTTCCTAGCCTGGGCGAGTGTCACGTACGGGCTCGCATTCGATAGGAATGCGGTGACGACTCCTACCATGGCCACAGCCGCGACGCAGGCGGTAATAATCGGGCCCTTCTGCATTTTGCGCCTTTTTAGGATACCGGACCCCACAGCTCTATCGAATGGAACGGATCGTGCGGGAAGGGAGTTGATCGGATAAAATCACCTATGATGCACACTCTGAGACCCTCGAAGCGGTCGCTGATCGTTATGACGTTCGCCGGCGCGATTGTGTCCGCCGCGCTGATGCATGCGGTCGCCCAGCTTCCACCGGCGCCTTCGCACGCTTCATCTGCGCCGGCCGCGCAAAAGAACCCCGCGGTTCACTTGGAGACCAGGGTGGGCAGCTTCAAGATCCTCGGCGTGGCCGATATGCCGGCAACGGGCACGGTTGATATGACGTTCACCGGCACCGTTCTCGTTAGCGGAAACGAAAAAGATCTGCACGCAACACCCGGACCCGGCGTGAGCTTGGAGTACGAGCGAAAGGAATACGGAAAGCGGGTTTACTTCGGAACGGGCCGCCTCGTTGTGAAAGGAAATATCCACGGCCTGCAATTCTTCGGCCGAGATCTCAAGGCGACTTGGGTCGGCTCGGGTGTCGCCCGAATCTACGGAGAATTCGATCAAGATTTGAATACGGGCACCTACTGGTACGACGGCGACACCGAAAAGCAGCCGTGGGGAACCGGAGGCATGCTTGTCGTGAACCCGAGGCCGGATACGAGTCCATCCACTCTTCCCAAGGTCAAGGTAGAGAAGTCCGGCGGATAATACAGCCGATTGCTGGAGAGCACATTCATCTACATACCGGGCATCGGAGCGACCACCGAAACGTCGCTCTGGGGTCAGGGGTGCCGGACCTGGACCGACCTGCGGGGCAACCTCGATCGCTATTCCATAGGGACCGCGGAGCCCGGCGAAGTCGCTTCGTACCTCGACCAGAGCATCCGAAACCTAGAGCGCGGCGAGCACTCCTTCTTTCGGCGGTGTCTGGGCGGCCGCGAAGCATGGCGAGCCTTTCCCAGCTTTCGAAACCGCTGCGCATATCTCGATATCGAAACCGATGGCGGCCACTCCGGCAGCTCGGTGACGACAATCGGGGTCTACGACGGCTCCGAATTCAAGGCGTACGTCAAGGGTCAGAATCTGCACGAATTTCCACTGGACATCCAGCGGTTCGGCATGATCGTCACGTTCTTCGGCACCGGCTTCGACCTTCCGATGCTCGAAAAGTGCTTTCCGGGAATCGTTTTCGATCAGATACACCTCGATCTGTGTCCCACCCTTCGGCGTGTCGGCCACCGGGGAGGGCTCAAGAGGATCGAGAAGGCGCTGGGCATCTCCCGCGGAGATCAGACCGACGGCCTCGACGGACTGGACGCCATACGGCTTTGGCGACGCTACAAGACGCTGCGCGACGACAAGGCGCTCGAGACCCTGATCGCCTATAACCGAGACGACGTGGTGAACCTGGAAACGCTGGCCTGCTACACCTACGACAGGCTCCGCCGCCTGACGCTGGGCAAGAACGCGCGCGCGTTCGGCGAGGCTAGGCTGAGCGGCTTACCGCCTGAAATGCCTTGATTGCCCGATCCACCTTCGCGTCATCGACGTCCGCGTGAAGAACCAGGCGAATTTGCCGCGCCCCGACGGGGAGGCACCACACGCCGAGCTTGCCGAGCGCACTGACGACCCCTTCAGCAGCCTGCTCCGTGTCCACGAGCACCATGTTCGTTTGCACCGTTTCCATTGCCACCGACAGGCCCTGGAGCTTGCCGAGTGATTCGCCGAGCCTCTTGGCACGAGCGTGGTCGTCTGCTAGCCGGTCAACCATCTTCGTTAGGCTGACGATGCCGCACGCGGCGAGGATGCCCGATTGCCTCATTCCTCCGCCGAATCGCTTCCTCCAAATTCTCGCCCGATCGATGAACTCGGCCGATCCGCACAGCATCGATCCGACCGGCGAACCGAGCCCTTTGCTGAGGCAGAAGCTCACGGAATCGGCGTTTCTCGCAATCTGCTCGACAGAGATCCCCTGCGCGACTGCCGCATTGAAGATTCGGGCGCCGTCCAGATGAACGAGAACTCCGTGCCTCTGGGCGATCTCGCGGTAAGCCACCATCGATGCTTGCGGAATGATGGTGCCTCCAGCGCGGTTGTGCGTATTTTCGATGCAGATGAGCTTCGTGCCAGGAGTGTGCAGATTGCGTTTCAGGATGTGCCGCTCGACGTTTTCGGGGTCCATCGCTCCGCGCTGCGAAGGAAGCGTCCAGCTCACCACGCCGGCTATCACACCGGATGCGCCCACTTCGTAATAGAGGATGTGCGCCTCCTCCTCAATGAGGATCGCGTCGCCCGGCGCGCAATGGGTCGCAAGCGCCACCTGATTCGCCATCGTCCCGCTCGGCGCGAATAGGGCCGCCTCTTTGCCGAGCATCCTCGCGGCTAGCTTTTCCAGCTCGAGCACCGTGGGGTCGTCTCCAAGCACGTCGTCGCCAACCGGTGCGGCGAGCATGGCCTCATACATCTCGGGGGTCGGCCTCGTTACGGTGTCGCTTCGAAGGTCCACGACGTCGCGAAGGCCGGGAGTGAAAGGATCAGTCTTCATACGGCAGGAGGTGGTCGAAAAAGCTTTCGATCCACCCCAGTATGTTGACCCATGCGTTCTGGCGAAACACGCGCCCCTCACCTGGAATCCCACGAAACAGGACCGGTACCCCATGTTCGTGCAGCGCGGCGGCAAATGCTTCCGATTGCGAAATCGGTATCGTATCGTCGTCTTCGCCGTGGATCAGTAAGAACGGAGGCGAGTCGTCTGATATGCAAAACACCGGGCTGGCTTGCTCATAGGCCTCCTCGTTTCCTTCGTACGGCTTCCCCATGAAGGCGAGGATCGTCTTGCGAAAAACGGGATAGTGCTGTTCCGGGGGCCGAGTGATGTCGAACGCGGCCCCAATCCCCACGACCCCATGTAGGCGCGGTCGCCTCTCTGGCTGAAGCCCCATCATCGCCGCGACGTACCCTCCGCCGCCGAGTCCGACAACGAAAGATTTCGAGCCGTCGACGCCATCCAGCTTCCGGCAGAAGTGCAATGCGTCTTCTGCGTCTTTCACGGCCGTTGGGAAGCTGGCCTCGGGAGGTATTCGGTAACTTGCGACCGCGACGGCGTATCCGGCGGATGCCAGTGAGCTCGCGAGGAAGTCCGCGAACTTTTCGGCGGATCCTTCGCTCACGAATCGGCGCAACACCAACACCAACGGCGACTCGACGGGTTCGCCGGGCATGGACATGCAGATTTCGAGCCTTGATCCGTCTCGGGTCGGATAGGTCGCTTTTCGGACAATGGCTTCGTCAGATATCGTGCAATTTTATCCCATCGTGCGCAGATTCCTATGCAGGTAAAACCCAAGCGAAATGAGAGCGTTACTTGTGGGGGCCGGAGGAATGGGCCGTACCTGGGCGAAGAACCTTGCGGAGAGCGGTGACGCGGAGCTTGCGGCATGGGTGGACATTCGCGAGGGCGCAGCCGCGCAGGCGGCCGAGGAGCTTGCCCTGTCTCCCGAATACACCGGTCAAGACATCGAGGCCGCCGCACGTGCCGTCTCGGCCGAGTTCGTCGTGGACGTCACAGTGCCAGAGGCCCACAAGCAAGTCACTCTGCAAGCGCTTTCGATGGGCCTGCCCGTCATCGGCGAGAAGCCCATGGCGCCTTCGATGGCTGAAGCCAAGGAGATGGTGCGGGCTTCCGAGCAGGCGGGGAAGCTCTATATGGTAAGCCAGAGCCGACGCTACAATGCGTCGATTGGCGGGTATCGGAAACTGATTTCGCAGATCGGAGAGCTCGGAATCCTCAACGCCGATTTCTTCATCGGTGCTCACTTCGGCGGGTTTCGAGATGAAATGACCAGCCCGCTGATCCTGGATATGGCGATCCATACTTTCGACCAGGCGCGCTACCTTTCCGGGGCCGATCCGGTATCGGTGCTCGCGGAAGAGTTCAATCCTCCGTGGAGCTGGTACGAGGGAGACGCCTGCGCGAACGCGATTTTCGAAATGGCCGGTGGCCTGCGATTCGCTTACCGGGGAAGCTGGTGCTCGGAGGGCCTCCACACATCGTGGGAAGGGTCTTGGCGAGCCGTGGGCTCCAAAGGATCGGCTACATGGGATGGAGCCGACGGCATTCGCGCGCAAGTCGTACGCCAGACCGGCGGTTTTCACTCCGAGTTCGACGAGGTCGCAGGCAGTCCATTGCCGGTGAAGGAGGGGATCGCAGGCTCGCTCGAAGAGTTTCTCCAAGCGCTCCGCTCGGGCTCGACGCCGCAAGGCGAGTGCCACGACAACATCAAGAGCCTCGCGATGGTTTTTGCGGTCGTAGAATCGAGCCGCACTAGTGGACGCGTTACGATCGAAGAGATGATGGCTTAGCCCTCGAGGCCGCCTTGCGCCACGCGAATGGCAGTCAAAGCGGCCTGAGCCTTGTTGCGGCATTCTCGGTATTCGTTGTCCGGCTGGGAGTCGTACACCAGGCCAGAGCCCGCCTGCACGTAAGCGCGGCCGTCTTTGATGTACACCGTGCGGATCGCGATGCAGGTGTCCAGGTCGCCGTTGCGGCTGAACAGTCCGACAGAGCCGGCATAAGAGCCGCGCCTCGTAGACTCCAGCTCGTCGATGATCTGCATAGCCCGTACCTTGGGGGCGCCGGAAACCGTGCCCGCGGGGTGGCATGCCCGAAACAGATCGAAGGCGTCGCAGTCCGGCCGGATCGTCCCCGTCACGTCGCTCACTATGTGCATCACGTGGCTGTATCTCTCGATCACCATGAGCTCGTTTACATGTACGCTGCCCGGCTTGCAGACGCGCCCCAGGTCGTTGCGTCCCAAATCCACCAGCATGATATGCTCCGCCCGCTCCTTTTCGTCGGCCAGAAGCTCTCGCTCGAGCGCGGCGTCCTCTTCGGGCGTCTCTCCTCGCCAACGTGTGCCGGCGATCGGGCGAACCCGCGCGACGTCGTCGTGGAGGCTTACTAAGATCTCCGGCGAGGCGCCGACAAGATCGAAGTCGCCAAACCTGAGCAGGAACATATACGGCGACGGATTGATGGATCGGAGCGCCCGGTACAGCGTGAGCGGGTGCGCATCGATTTTCGTCGAGAATCGCTGCGAGAGCACCATCTGGATTCCATCGCCCGCGGAAACGTATTCGATGACCCGCCGCACCATCTCCTCGTACCGCTCGCGGGTGACGGTGGATTCCACAGGATGCTCTTCGAACCGCCCGCCCGGAAGCCCCGGCATCGGCTGGCGGAGCCGGTTCAGAACCCAGTCGATCTCCTCGGCCGCGCGATCGTAAGCTTCCGCAGAGCCATCGGCGGTCACGATGACCCGCATGAGGTTCTTCGCGTGGTCGAACACGACGACCGTGTCCGCCAGCATCATGGCCATGTCGTCCGCCTGTAAATCGTCCTCGGTAGAGTCGGGTAATCGCTCGAAGAACCGAACGATGTCGTAACCGAGCATGCCCACCGCGCCGCCGATGAAAGCAGGCATCCCTCGCATGTCGATCGGCCTTATTGCTCCCATCTCGTCTTTCAGCACGTCGAGCGGATCCTGGCCCGGCGCCAGCTCAAAGCTGGTCTCGCCTTCGGCGGTGATGCGCCGCACAGAGTTCCCCTTGGACCGCACAACCGCCCTCGGACGAACTCCGAGCACCGAGTATCGTGCGAGGGTTTCGCCTCCGGTAACACTCTCCAGCAAGAAGCTGTGAACCTGGTCGTGGGCGAGCTTCCAGTACGCGCCGAGCGGCGTTTCTATGTCGGCGAGCACCTCCCGATAAATGGGCATCGGCCGCGAGCCGCCGGTTTGGCTCATATACTCTTCCCGACTCGGCGTTAGCACGTCGGTGAGCGTACCGTCATGCGCGCTCGCTCGCTGCTTTTTGGCATTGGGAGCTGGGCATCACCCTCATTGCGACCAAGTATTCTTCATAGCGATTCCCATGAAGTCGCCTTTGAGCGGCCGCCAAGCGGGTGAATACCATGATGAATGACTACTAAGCTCGACTTAGCTCAATTCGACGTGAGCCCTTCGAGGGGCTTTCTCCCTACGTCCGATCCTCTCCGCCGTCTGCCTGCACCCTTCAACGCCTGGGAAGACGCGGCACAAAGCCTTCCCAAGTTGCTGATGACAGATCGCCTGCGCGCGACGCTTTCAGCGCTGCCGCCGTTTCCGGCTAATCGCATCGGCACAGAGGCGGAGCTTCGGCGCGCGATGGCGCTGCTCTCCTATCTGGGGCACGCATATGTTTGGGGCGGCTCGCAAGCGGCGGATGTGCTCCCCGCTCGCCTGGCTGTGCCCTGGCACGCGGTAGCAGGAAGGCTAGGCCGTCCGCCGGTTCTGTCGTATGCCAGCTATGCGCTCGATAACTGGATTCGCTTCGACACCGCGATGGAACCGGAACTCGGCAACATAGCGCTGATCCAGAACTTTCTCGGAGGCGAGGACGAGGAGTGGTTCATCCTCATCCATGTCGATATCGAACGCCGCGCCGCTCCGGCGATCCGCAGGCTGCCGGTCGCTCAGGAACTCGCACGAGAGCGTGCCCACGAAAAGCTGACGGACGAGCTCGAAGGCATCGCTCAAGCCCTCGATGGAATGGTAGCTACGATGCGCCGAATGCCCGAACGATGCGACCCTTACATTTACTACCGGCGCGTCCGTCCCTACATCCACGGCTGGAGGAACCATCCGGACCTGCCGAACGGCCTCGTGTATGAAGGTGTCGAGGAGTATGACGGCAAGCCGAAGCAAATCCGCGGCGAAACAGGCGCGCAAAGCACCATCGTGCCGTGCTTGGATGCAGTCCTCGGCGTCGAGCACCAAGAAGACATCCTGCGGACCTACCTAATGGAGATGCGCGAGTATATGCCCTCGAGGCACCGCGCATTCCTCGAATCTCTCGAAGCCGCTGGGTCGATCCGCTCGCAAGTACGAAAATCGAAAAGCCCCGCGCTCATCCGCGTATACGACCGCTGCGTCGCGCTCGTCGAGGAGTTCCGCTCGATTCACCTCCAGTACGCGGCTACTTACATCCACAAACAAGCACAGACCGATTCAAAGAATCCTCACGCAGTTGGCACAGGCGGCACGCCTTTTATGCGATACCTAAAGAAGCATCGAGACGAAACGAGCCGCCACCGACTTGGCTGAACCACGGGGCTCACGGCTTGCGCCGGGAGCCCTGCTCGTCTGCGGCATCTGCGCGGTTGGCTCGGCGGCGCTTCTCGCCAGGCTCGGGCTCCAAGCTGGACTCGGCCCTCTTCAGCTTTCCCTGTGGCGGCTCACCATCGCGGCGGCAATTTTGGTCGCCTGGGATGCCGCAAAGTATCGAAACAGCCCGAAGATCTCTCGGCCGGACAGTGTGCGCATCGCCATTGCGGGCGTGTGCCTCGCGATCCACTTTGCAACCTGGATCGCCTCGCTCGAGATGGTCTCGGTAGCGCTGTCCACGCTTCTCGTTGCCACCACTCCGCTTTGGGCAGGGCTATATTCGCTCCTGATACCGTCGAAACGTCCGCGAAGGGTTTTCTGGGCGGGCTTGGCGGCAGCGTTCGTCGGTATGGCGCTGGTGAGCTTCTCCGGCGAGAGGTTCGTCGGGACGGGGGGCAGCGCTTCGTTGGGCGAGATCCTGGCTGTCTCGGGGGCCGTCGCGATTGTCCCAATGCTCCTACTGGTGCAAGATGTGCAGCTCCGGCTGGGGACTCGGCGCACCGTTACATGGCTGTATCTGGCGGCTGCGGTTGCGCTGCTTGGACCCTGCTTGGCGACGGGTCAAGCCGACGTGCCCCACAACGCCGCCGGCTGGGCCTCGGTGATCGGCATGGCTTTGGGGCCGCAGCTTGTCGGGCACACGCT
>JAICWL010000076.1 GCA_025934835.1 Fimbriimonadaceae bacterium | reverse complement strand
GCGAGCTCGCGCAGCTCTCGAAGAGTCACCACATGGGCCGCGGGTAGACGTAGCTATCTCGCCCGCGGCCGTTCTATTCGACTCGCCAGCGGCCCCAAACGTGCTCCTCTTCCCACGCCTCGGGCGGCTCTTGACCGGCAAGCCGCAGACCCAAAAAAATCAGGCCGACATGCCAGCCGTCGTGCCAAATCATATGCTCCAGAAAGAGCACCGGGTTGTCATATCCCCCGGCCGGACCTCCGCCGTTTTGCACTCCCTCGATAAACGCCTCGCGGACGGCTCGGGCGCTATCCTTCAGAAGAGATCGAATGGCGTCCAGATCGGAAATCGGGTTCTCCCATCCGTTCAGGAACGCATCGCCAAGCCCCTCGGCGTGCTTCGGCGAGAACTTCGACGTCCAGTAGTAGCGCACTTCGTGGATATGAGCCAGTTGGTGGTCGAGCGGCCCGCCGTCCGGCGAGGGCTTGGCGGACCGGTTCGATTCATTCACCCGCTCCGCGACAGAATAAACGATCCCGGCTTGGCGATCCCAAGCCTCAGCGAGAGCATCCACGATTCGCATGAGCGAAATTATAGCGGTTCGCTGTGACGAATCCTAAACAGGCTGGGCGGCAGACTCCCGGCATGTTTCGATGCAGCTGCGGCACGATTCCGCGCAGCGGAGGCAGTGTTCATGGTCGTGCATCTCGCACTCCCTGGCGCAGGCCTCGCAAATGTCCCCGCAGTGCGCGCACTCGGCGTTCGAGCCCGTCCTCATGGTGCTGACGCAGCGGTCGCACGTGACGGAGCACTCTTGGCACAACCGGATACATTCCTGCAGTCCCGGCATGCCCTGGCAGGCTCGAGCGCAGGCGCGGCACTCCTCCGCGCACCGGGTGCACGCTTCGATGCATCGATTCAAAATTGCAGGCTGAATCATGGGCGTTCTCCCTTCGGAAATCTGAACGAGCGGATCCGTTCTCCTTCCTGCCTGGGATCGTCCACGGCGCACCGATGTTTCACGGATCTCCGACAGTTCTCGGAGCCCCGCGCACCGCCTCTCTTACTCGGCAGTAAGGTCGCGGGTTACTTCCGGCCGTTCCACCACACCAACGCCTGGTCGAAGATGCTGCGCATATGGTCGGTACTGTGGAACCCCTGGCCGGGCCGCCATTGGTAGTCGTATCCTTTGAACTTCAGCGCTGCGGCCATCTGCTGGGCGGAAATGAACCAGTTGCCGAACTGGTTGTCGAGGTCGTTCTCGCCGTCTTGCAGGAATACGCGGATCGGCTTCTTGTCGGACAGGCGGATGATGAACGGGTAGTTGTGCCCGCCCTCCCTCAGCGATGCCCCATGCGCAATGTCGTCGAAGCTTCCGACTGCGCTGATGACCGTACTGAACGATTCCGGGTGCTCCCAGCACGTGGTGAATCCGCAAATGCCGCCCGAGCTCACCCCAAAGCACGCCCGCTGGCTCGCGTCGTGCGAAAGCTTGACGATTCGCTCCACCTGGGGCAGCATCTCCTTCAGCAGGAAATCCGAGTACTCGCCATCGAGCGTGTCGTACTCGTGCGAGCGAAAAGCGTAGTTGCCGGGGCGGTCCTGGCCGGGCTCGATGAACACGCCGACCGTAGGCGGAATGCGGCCCTCGCGCGCGCAGTTCTCCAGGCCGTTTGCTATCCATTCGCGATCCCATTGCGCGTCGGTCGCAACCAACACCGGGTATTCGTGCGCCGGGTCCAGATTCGGAGGCAGGTACACGTACCACTTCCGAGTCGTGCCCGGAAAGATGGTGCTTGTCCACTCCCCCATGTCGCGCAGCTCGCCCTTTCGGCCCCCGGGCGGTGTTTCCACGGCGGGATTGCGCCGGTACACCTCCAAGCTGTAACTCTTCTTCGGCGTCCCGTCCACCGAGTAGCTGACGGTGGTTCCCTGCCCCTCGCGTAGCTTTACGACCGCCGCAAACAGCTTGCCGACGTGCTTCAGCCGGATCGTCTTGAGGTTGTTTCCCGAAACCGAAGCCTCGCGCGCCGAAGGCCCGGGATCGATCGCGAACAGCACGCTCAGTTCCTCTTTGTGGGGCGGACTTCCCTGCTCCAAGTCTTGCTGCTTGAACTTCGCCCGGATCGTTTGCTCGGCTTGAGCTGGGTCGCGCTCGAGCATGGGCGCAAGCTGTCTCAGCGAGACGTCTTGGGCGGAAATGGCTATGGCGGCGCCGGCGAGAATCAGCACGCGGCGAGTCTACCTACGGCCCGTCCGCCGCCTCACCACCCCCTTTTCAAAACATTTTTCACTAAATGCAACCGATCAGTTGCATTTCACGACATCCCGATCTATAATGCAACTAGGAGGTTGCATATGAACTCAACTCTACAGGATTCAATCGAAAGGCAAATCACCGTACGGGCTCCGAAGGAGCGCGTTTTCCAGGCCATTTCCGACCCGGAGCAGATCGTCAAGTGGTTCCCCGACGCGGTCGAGGGCTCGCTCGATCTTGGCTCGCGACCATACTTCGACTTCGGAAGCTACGGCAAAGTGCAGGTGTTCGTCGAGGCTGTCGAGCCGAACGACTATTTCGCATATCGCTGGCTGACTGGTTGCGACGAAGTGCCAGGCGGGTACACGGGCGATGTGAACGATTTGGCGAACACGCTGGTGGAGTTCCGATTGGAGGACACGCCCGACGGCACGCTGGTGCGGCTGAAAGAGAGCGGGTTCGCTTCCCTGCCGGCCGACCGGGCCGAGCGAGCGCTCAAGGACAACAGCGGCGGCTGGGACAGCATGATGAGCCGACTGGAGACCTATCTGGCACAAGGATAATGGCCGTTCCCGAGCTTTTTAGGGCGCTGGGCGACCCTATCCGGCTCGAAATGGTGCAGCGGCTCTCCGATGGGGCGCCCTGCACCATCGGCGCTGTTTCGGCCGGGCTGGGCATCACGCGGCAAGGAGCCCGAAAGCACTTGCAAGTGCTCGCGGACGCCAAGATCGTGTTCCTCGAGGCGCATGGCCGCGACGTTCTCGTACAGCTCGATCCAAGCGGCCTGGACCGCGCCAAGCAGTACATTTCCGACTTGCAGTTGCGCTGGGATCGACGCCTCGAAGCCCTGCAGCGCTACCTGGAGGATGGCTAGCACCCGCCTCCTCGCCTACGCCACATCCCCGCGGCAACAAACTCACACCGCAGCGCCGGATCGGGCCACGGCGAGCTTTCCTTCAATCGGATCGGCCTGGCCGTAGTGCCGAAGCCCCTCGGCCGAATACTGGATCACGTAACCCTTCCGCACTCCCTTCGAGCGGTTGGGGCCACTCTTGTGAACCGTCAGCGACCAAAAACACGCCAGACTTCCCTGCCTCAGCGGGACCGGAATCCCCTGATCCGGCGCCTCGTTGTCGTAGCACACGAGCCCGATCGGGCTTTCGCTGTGCGGCAGCAGCCCCCGCTTGTGCGATCCGGGCAGCACGCGGATGCACCCGTTCTGCTCGTCGGCGTCCTCGATGGCCAGCCATAGCGTCAGGTACGGCGATGGCTCGACTCGGATGTATCCGTCGTCCTGATGCCAAGGAAACTCCTTCTGGCCCTCGGGCATTTTGTAAACGGTCTGGTTCCAATACAGGTCGGTGTTCGGGCCCAAAAACGCGGTCGAGAGCGCCACGAACTCCGGCCTCTTGATGAACGCCGCGACGCGTTCATCCTGCTCTGCAATGCCGTATGTGAACAGGATTTCGTCCGCGCGGTTGATGAAATCCGTCCCGCCCTGCGCCTTCAGCTTCTTGCGATGGTTCTCGAAAAAGGTCTCCAGCACGCAATCGAGCGCCCGCATCTCGTCGGCGCTGAAGACTCCCTCGAAAATGGTGAACCCGTCCGCCTCCATCTGCTGGTGATGCCGATCCGTAATCTCTGGAACCATTGGCGAGAGTATAGATTCACCGGGACGCGCCGCCCGGGCGTTGCCAGCCATATAATCCAACGCGTCAAAAACCCCAAATCAGCAGGGTCCAAGTACTATTGCTACGAAACTTCAGGCTAAACCACTCGCCGCGATTCAACTTCTTGATAGAATCTAAGACAGTATCGACCATGACCACGGCTGAGTCCGCCTTTCTCGAAAATCTCGACCGAAAACTCTGGAATGCCGCAGACCGATTGCGCTCTTCTCTCGACGAGGCGGTGTACAAGCACATCGTCCTTGGCTTGACCTTCCTCAAATACGCCAGCGACGCCTTCGAGGGGCGGCGCCGCGAACTGGAAGCGCAGTTCCGCAATCGAGACCACGAATACTTCATGGACCCGCAGACGTACGGGCTCACCCTCGAGGAAGACCTCGGAGCGGAACTGGAGAACCGGGACTACTACAAAGCGGTGAACGTGTTCTGGGTCCCGCCGCCGACGCGGTGGAACAACCTGAAGGACGTCGCGAAGCTCGCGCCCGGAGCGCCGCTGCCCTGGGGCGGCGAGATGAAGAACGTGCGCCTCCTGCTCGATCATGCCCTCGCCGCGCTGGGAAGGGAGAATCAATTCCTCGGTCCGAGCCTGCAGATCGGCAAAATGAGCCGTTGCCGGATGAGTACGACCCCTTCGCTTGTGAGTAGCTACAAAGTCAAATGAGCGTCGACAAGCCCACAAAGCGCTGGGAGCCGGAGGATATCGATCGGATGCTCGCGATGCTGCCCGTGATCGAGGAAGAAGGGTTCGTGTCGCACACCTGGGGCGGGGGCGAAAAAACAATTGTGCAGGGGCGGGAATCGACGCAGATGCTCTATCCGATGTACCATCCGGTGATCGACATCCTGTGGAAGGAATGCTACGACAGCAGCGCCTACATCCATCCCTACGAGCGCCTTCCCGAAGACCGAGTGACAGGCGAGGAGGGGCACATTGGGCTCGAGGTCTTTCCCACCGTCGAGTCGTTCGCCCTCGGCACCCTGGACCAGATCCGCCGGTACCTGGTGCTCCTCATGCGCGGAGAGCCTTTTTCGTGGGCTTCGTCGCAGATGAATTCGATTCCGGCCGCCTTCTCGCCGACCTCCATCGCCTCCGAGAACTCCGCGAAGCAATGCCAATAGTCGAGCAAGGTATTGAACATTCGAAACGAGACAAGGGTCTGCCAACGTAAAGTAAGATAGAGCGGCTTCACCCCAAGGGTGAAGAAACGGTTCCTGACGCTTGCTCGACATCCGTTTTAAAACGCGGAAGCTGGAGAAGGCGTTCGCTCAAATCGCGGAGGGGCGGAAGCTTTGGGGCGATATGGTCGCGCGGCGGTACATCGAGCGGGTGAACGCGCTCCAAACCCTCGACAACGCAAAGCTCGCGGCGAAGGAGTTTCCGGAATACCGGCCGCAGGAGCTGAAGGGCAAGCGAAAGGGACAGTGGGCGATGAACTTAAACGACCGGTGGCGGCTGATCTACGAGCCCGCAGAAGATGGGTTGACTATTTCGATTGAGGAAGTGACGAATCACTATGGCGACTAAGACTCCGTTGCGGAGCGACACCCCGGTGGCGCCGGGGCACTACATCAGAGAGGCCCTCGAATTCCTGGGCATGAGCCAGCAAGAATTGGCGACCCGGATGGGCCGCCCGGCCCAGGCGATCAGCGAGATCCTGAACGGAAAGAAGGCGCTCACCGAGCAGACGGCCTTCCAACTGTCGGCCGTGCTTGGCAAATCGCCTTCGACTTGGATGAACCTGGAGTACGCGTACCGCTTTAACCTGCAACGGGCGGAGCAGGAGAAAGCGCTTTCGGAGCAAGCGGATCAGATCGATCCCGATCTTTATCGAGAGCTGGTGAAAATGGCTTTGGTCGAGCGGACCCGCGACGGCGCGGAAAAGGCGCGGCAGTTCTTAGGCTTTCTACGCGCGGCGAACTTGGCGGCGGTCGAGAAGCAGTACGCCTCGGCCTTCCGACACGCGACGAAGCGGCAGCCGAATCCACTGGCGCTGGCGGCGTGGCTGAGGATCGCGGAAATCGAAGCGGCGAAGCAGGACCTTCCGCCCTATGATCGGAAGAAGTTGGAAGCGGCGATCGAGGATCTGCGGGCGGTGACTCTCTGCGAAGTGAGACCCGACGGAGCGGTGCGCGAGGTCCTGAGCCGCTGTGGAGTGGCGTGCGTTTTCGTGCCCCACTTGCCGAAGACCTATGCGCACGGAGCGACCTTCTGGCAGAACGGGCATCCCGTCGTGGTGCTTAGCCTTAGAGGAGCTTGCGAAGACACGATCTGGTTCACGCTGTTCCACGAGGTCGGCCATCTGCTCTTGCACGACAAGGGCGCCACATTCCTGGAGGGTCTCGGCGCAACGAGCCGAGAGGAAAACGAAGCGAATGAGTTCGCGGGTAACGCCCTCATCCCTCCCGACCGGTGGCACGCGTTTTTTGGCGAGCGAAGCTTCTCGCGAACGTCGGTGAAGGCCTTTGCCGAAACAATTGGGATCGCTCCGGCGATTGTTGCGGGGCGGGTCCTGCGGGAGTTGGACGCCTACGGCAAGCGGCCGGAGCTTGATAAACTGCGCCGTCGGATCAAGTGGGCAGGCGAAGAGCCAAGTGCCGCGTGAGCGAGCCAGAGCAAAGAGGGCGAGGCTAGCTGCCTCGAAGAGTGGGTCGCGAAGATTATGCGCGTGGGCAAGCGCGGTGAACGACGCGCAGGAGCTTAACCGGCGTCCCGAGATCGCAAATCGGTACTGGGTCCATGGGCGGCTCGTGAGCGATGTCGGCGACATGCGGTTCTTCGCGGAACCGACTGAGTGCCACGAGCTAAGGTCCACCGCCGCCTAGCGCCATCCGCCCCGCTTGCGAACGGCGTTTTAGACTCAATTTCGAACCGGCCCTGTACCAAAACCCGCCACTGGCCTGTATATATCCGATGGCCCCCAAAGGGCCGCCGCACGCTCCTTGACAGCCTAAACGAAGCCGCATCTCGCCCGACCCGCAGTTCCAACCTCCGCCTCGGCCGCGAACAAATGTAAAAATTACGAAACGAACTCCCCAAACTTGAGCCTGATCCGGCCCCACGAAAAGTGACCAAAAAGCACCCCGAAAACACCCAAAAGGCACTTAGTCGGCGACGCCCAATTCTGGCGTAGCCCCCAGCAGACCGAATCGCCGTTAGCGTATTTCCCCATACAAATATGACCTGACGACTCATCTATTGTGAGGTAGCCTGGTTGCAGGCCAATCCATGCGAATAAAACGAGGTCCGTTGGTGCTCCTGATCCTTCCCGTCGCACTCGCGATAGCGGCGGCTTATGTCCAGTGGGCGACGGTGGGCTTGCCTCCCATTCCGCCCTTACCGCAATTCAATCCGGCCACGGATCCGAGCGGCTTCCCCGCCTGGATAAGAATCACCCACTTCGTAAACTTTCTGTTCCTTGTCTTGCTCATCCGAAGCGGACTCCAGATTCTCGCGGACCACCCCCGGCTATATTCCAGGATTCACTGCACCCCCGGAACCGAGTGGATTCGATTCACGCCGGTCGAGGTTCCAACGGATCGCATCTACACCGCCAAGGACGATTGCGTCTACTTAACCCCGTGGATCGGCCTTCCCGGCCGTCGACATACAATCGGGATGGCCCGCCACTGGCATTTTCTCAGCGTTCTCTTCTGGGTCGGCAGCGGCGTCACGTTTGTGGTTCTGTTGTTTGTCACGAACCAGTGGAAGCGCCTCGTCCCCACCTCATTTCAGATCGTCCCCGACGCCTGGGCGATGTTCGTTCACTACGCCACATTCCACTTGCCTGCCGAGCCCGACGGCTTCTATCGCTACAACGCGCTCCAACAGCTGACCTATTTCGGAGTCGTGTTCATCCTTGCGCCTTTCGCGATCTTGACCGGGCCCTCGATGTCCCCAGCCCTGACTTCGCGCTTTCAGTGGTATCCGAGACTTCCCGGAAACCGCCAAATTGGTCGCTCTCTTCACTTTTTGGTCATGTGCGCCTTCGTGCTCTTTCTGATAGGGCATGTGACCATGGTCGCGATCACCGGCCTGACGCGCAACATGAATCACATAGTCGTAGGCACCGACGACCTGAACCCGATCGGCCTCTATCTTGGGCTCGTCGGTATCGGCGTTGTGGCTGGCGTATGCGCGCTGGCATATTGGGCAGCCTGGAGTCACCCGCGGCTCGTGCAGCATGCAGCCAAGGCCGTGGTGAGCCCCGTCATGAGAACCCTCATGGACCGTTCTGAATCGATAAGCGAGTTCCCTCGTGCCGAGATCTCTCCTTTCATGTGGGCGAATGGCAAGATTCCGACTTCGGAAACTTGGAAAGCGCTGTCCGCTGACAACTTTAAGGACTACCGGTTGCGAGTCTTCGGGCTCGTGGAAAACCCGGTCGAACTGTCGCTCGAGGATCTTCGAGCGATGAGCTCGAAAACGCAGATCACCCTGCATCACTGCATCCAGGGCTGGTCGGGCGTCGCCGAGTGGCGCGGACTGCAGGTCGTTGAGCTCATGAAGCTGGTGCGTCCAAAGGCCGAAGCCGGCGCCGTCGTCTTCTATTCCTTTGGAGAAGGCGGCGAGGGCGGCCAGTTCTACGACAGCCTCCCTCTACACAATGCCCGGCATCCCCAAACGTTGCTGGCCTACGAAATGAACTACCAACCCCTTCAAGCGCTTCACGGAGCGCCTCTGCGCCTCAGGGTCGAAAACCAACTCGGCTTCAAGATGGTCAAATGGATCGAGTCGATAGAATTCGTCTCGAGCGCAGCTACGGTGTACCAGGGGGAGGGCGGCTACAACGAAGATCACGAATACTTCGGCGAGCTAGCAAACATCTAGAAAATGATCCAGATCAAGAGGGCCTACGATCCAGCCGCCAAACAGGACGGCCAACGAATCCTCGTGGATCGGCTCTGGCCACGCGGAGTCAGCAAGGAGAAGGCGAAGCTCGACCGATGGGCGAAGGAGCTTGCCCCCTCGACCGAGCTTCGCAAGTGGTTTGGGCACGACCCTGTAAGGTGGACCGAATTTCAGAAGCGCTACCGAAAGGAGCTGCATGCACAGGACGAAGATTTGAAAGAAATTGCGAAAACCTCTCGCCACAGCACGGTAACGCTCATTTACGGAGCCAAGGATCAACTCCATAACGAAGCCGTAGTCCTCCGAGACCTCATCCTGAAACTGCTTGGCGAGTGATCGACGTCACATACCAAGCATCTTGGATGGCGGACACACCTGATCCATATACTTCTTAGCCCGCCTGGAAGCCCCGCTGAAAGAGCCATAGACCGCATCGAGCACAAAGAAAAGCGCACCATAAAGGGCCAGCAGAATCAGCAACGCGGGCGCAATTCCAGCCCCCCAGTCCAGTTCGGTCCGAGGAAGTTCTCGCACCAGCCAGATGATCCACGCCCCAATGAGTGCTATTTCGAACGCCGCCGAAACGTATCCGATTCGAATTGCAACGAGATGTTCCCCTTCGATGGAGTCGCTTGGAGGCTCGCTTCCCCTAGCCCCAGTGTCCTCTCGATCGGTCTTTACTGCTCGACTGACGTAGATGACATCTATCGTGGCCGCGCGAGGGCTCTTGGCCTGGGGAGCGGATGCCGTCTCCTCCGCAAGAGCAGGCGGCGCCGGCTCTTCAAGCTCATCCGCCAAACCCCCACAGTCACAGACTTTACCGGCGAATCCGAGCAGTTTCGCGCCGAATTCCAGATGGTCGCGAGGCGAGGCGCTGCCGGCCTCCTGCCAAACGATCGATATATCGGTTCCGGTATGCCCACCGACATTCCGGTTTGATGAAGGCTCAAAAAGCGTTTTCATGATTCCCTCCGAAGAAAGTCCGCTTTGCTGGAGTGGATCTCGCTGCCCGTGCTGTTGGAACGATGAAGACCATGTCCGGTTCCTGGGCCAAAAACAGCGCATCCAACATTCCCACCGTGTGCTCCACGCGTCCGCGCCAGTCGGCTGTCCTCGAGGCACTCCCCGAAGACCGGGAGCAGTTGCCGTCGCTTCACTGGGCTGTATAGCCCCCGTCGATAACAAGCTCGGATCCAGTGACAAACTTGGACTCGTTCGAGGCCAGATACAGAACCCCGTAAGCGATGTCGTCCACGTCGCCAATGTGCCCGAGAGGGTGAAGTCGGTCCGCCGCGGCTCGCCCGGATGCCATATCGCCGGAGGCCCGGAGGAAAGATTCGACCATGGGAGTCCAGATGAACCCAGGATGCACCGAGTTCACACGAATGCCCTGAGACCCGTACAGCAACGCGTCCGTCTTCGACATCAGCCGGACCGCTCCTTTCGAGGCGTGGTACGGTGGCACATCCTTGGCGCTCACCAGACCATAGATCGACGAAAGGTTGATGATACTGCCGTGGCCCGCCTCGAGCATTTTGGGAACGACGTGCTTTGTGCAAAGGAACACGCCCTTCACGTTGATGTTCATGACATGATCCCATTCCTCAACCGTGATCTCGTGAGTTGGCTTGTTCACGCCGCTGACTCCAGCGTTGTTTACGAGCACCGTGATCTTTCCTCGAGCCTCGTAAACCGCCTTCACAACGCCCGAAACCTGGCTCTCGTCCGACACGTCGAGGTGCCAAAACTCAGCATCGCCCCCGTTTTGCCGTATCTCGTTAACCAGAGCCCGGCCCTCTTCTTCGAGCACGTCGGTCACCGCGACGAACGCTCCATGTTCCGCGAGACGCTGCGCGCACGCCCTGCCGATGCCCAGCGACGCTCCCGTGACGATCGCGACCTCATCCTGCACCCGTCCTGCATGTTTCATTTCAATCCTCCTGCATCTATGTTCGACCTCTTTCCTCGGTGGATCGTCCAAAAGCGACCAGCGCTGCAGTCATCGTCGTATCAAACCAAATCCGCCTCGCACGCGCGCGAACCCTCATGCGCGTTGCGTCAGGGTTTGTGCCGAGCACGATTCCGTGCTGCTTCAGCAATACTCGACCCCCCATGGCTCGAAAATACGCGACCGGGCAGACTTCTCGGCCACAAGTTGGTCATCGCGCTGATCGAGGAGGTGTGTCCCCATTAGTTCGTTCCTAATGGCTTATAGTTGGAGTCGCAGAGTCGGACAGGCGACGGCTCTCGACCGAGTTCTTCTCGATGTATTGGCGCCAGTTGGCCGGCACATCCGAATCGACGAAGATAGCGCTGACCGGACACTCGGGCTCGCAGAGCCCGCAATCGATGCACTCGTCCGGATGGATATAAAGCATGTCGTCCCCTTCGTAAATGCAATCCACCGGGCAAACGGTCATGCAGGATTTGTCTTTCACACCAATACAGGGTTCGGTGATGACGTAAGGCATTAGCGACCACCTCCGGTCCGAGCGCTCCTCTCGAGTGAAACATCCTCGCGAATGTCGTTCTCGATCGGAAGAATAGGTTCATTCAATCGAAATATCTGGGCGAGACTGACTTGATTGGGCTGGGTGATCTCCGCCAATGTCACGGCTCGCAGTTCGGCGAGGAAGGCCCTGAGAGCGGAGGAAAGCGCCCCCTTGAGGAGACACGCCGGCTCAATCGAGCAGATTTGTGTACGCGACGGTTGGAAACATGGCACCAGAATGAAGTCGGGCTCGATCGCGGTCACCACGTCTTCAATGGTGATAAGGTCCGCATCCCTGGCCAGGGCGAGCCCTCCGGAGCGGCCCCGCGTCGCATTGACCAGTCCCTTCGACGCGAGCTTGGCCGCTATCCTCATCATGTGCGCCCGAGACAATCCGAGCTTGGTCGAGATCTCTCGGATGGTCGCCGGCTCACCACTTGTGGCGAGGTACATCATCATTCGGAGCGAAAAGTCGGTTTGAGCGTTCAGCCTCATAAGATGTCTGGATTATACATGAGTCTACGACTCATCATATCCAGTCTTAGACGAAATTGGGACTGTTTCGGCTTTTCTTGCACGAGGAACGCCCGCTTGCCCGAAGCGACCGCTCAAGATCGCTCAGTTCGAACCAACCATCTCGCCGAAGCGACGGCCCTTCCCCCAAGAATCGCTCAAAGGCCCAGTCCGGAACCGACAAATCAGACCAAATCCTGCCGGCCTCACAGCAACCTAACCCCCGCCACGCTCCTTAGGACTGGACTCTTCCCAAGTTCAAAATGAAGCCATTGCTTGGTGGTGTGGAGCGGTTCGTGGAGTGGTCCCGCTGTTCACGCGTCTCGTTTGGCATAAACTTGCTCGGGTTAGATGCAGCTGACGGTCGTAGACAACTCCACACTCACTGCTGTTCAGCGGTTGAGCGGCACAGCTCCAACCCGGTCGTCGAAGAACACCGAAGGCGATATCGCCGCGCTCGAGACATTTGTTCAAGCTCTGCTTTTTAGCGATCTCGTTTGTTCGATTGACGATTACAAGCCTCAGTTTCGCGAGATTCGCGCAAAGGAGTTTCCGTATGTGCGTCTGCTTCAGCCTTTTGAGGTGGACATGGAGGGGGTGGCCGATGAGGTACGGCAGGAGGTTAAGCAGCTAAACCTGGCTATCGGGGACGGCAAATTGAAAGGCGAGCTGGGACGGGTCATGAGTTCGCTTGGTCTGCTGACACACTGCGCCTGGGAGATGTCCAGCAGTGTCTTTTGGCTCCAGCTTTACCTGGTGAGCAATCCCGAGATTGACGTCGACAAGGCCACCATGCATCAAGTTATGGCCGGACTCGAAGATATGGCGAGCGCCGCGGACTTCTTTTGGAGCAAGGAGATTGTCATTGAATCTACGACCAATCAAGGGGAGGGACCGACACGAGGACTGGCCGCCTTAGTCGCTGCTGTGTCGTGGCTGATTGCGCGAGTCCGTTATTACGAAGCGGGTGCGCAAATGCTGCAGGCGAGCCTGTCACTACACCCTGTTAGGCACGGCTACCTTGCTCATCGCCTCCAGCTTGAGGGTGCCATTGGCGATCACATCAAGGGCCGCTTAGTGCATATGCTCGCTGAGCAGACGATGAATGCTGTAGCGAACGAAGTCAGCCTTGAACCGGGCTTCTTGCAGGTACCTGTCCCCTTCTTCGCTGGCTGGCTTGCCACTCAACGAGAAGATATCCCGGCGATGCTTCAACTGGCGCTGGAGATCAAGATGGAACCGGACTTTCTCAGCTTTCGCCGTCAGCTCGCCGAGATTAGCAATGATCGCATCGGGGTCGACAGAGCAAAAGCTTTGCAATCTGACGTTCGGCAGGTCGTTGAGAGATTCTTTGGCAAGTACAGTATCCCAGCCATGGGAGCCACGGGCACCGCCCTCGTAACGCTTGGGGAGACAATCACCAAGACTCCTGTCAATCCACTCTTACAGCTGGTTCGAACCATTCTCCCAAACGCTTGTGCCCTTACAACCGGTGTGGGCCTGTTTAGGCATATAGCTCACGACCTGAATCAAATCCCTCGCTGGGGAGACGTCCGTGACAAACTCGGCCGGTCTGTGAGATTAGATGAAAAGCCCGTTTTTGAACCCAAGGCACTTGACCCCGATGACTTAAACCGGGTCCTGCGATATAGGAAGCCGATGTGAAGAGCGACAATGGCTTGCTTGCGATCCTTCATCCGGCCGCCCTTCGATACCTGACAAAGACGTGATCTGGCACGATATGCTCGAGCTTCCAGACTAGCTCTATGGGCTTCTCGCCTTCGCACGAGATCGGTTGACCGAATCCCAGGCACATGAATGGTGCTGTCCTGCCGTCAACCACCTTGTCCTCGCGCATAAAGAACAGGTGCCGGCCGAGGCCGCGGATCAGTCGTTGTCCCGTCGGAGATTGCGCGGTCGTGGTCGACTGGCTTTCCCAGTGAAGCTGGTCCGGCGAGATGAAGTAGTCAGCGTATCGAGTCGTCGGTGAAAAGTCACGTTCCGATTTTCGCAGGGTGACGATGTGCACATCGAGGCCAAACTCCTCAACATAAAAGGTCCCTTGTCTCATCGACTCAGGATTGTCGCGAAACGGCGCCACGATCTCGTCCCGGGAATATCGGCAGTGCAGGGCAAACGGCAGATCAGCGCCGACCAGCGGACGATGACCAGCACGCCCTTCCAGAACCGACAGCAACTCGAGCATCTCGTCCCGCACCGCCGCATGCAGCCCGTCAAGCGAAATCGAGCGAGTGAGCGGGAAAGCCAGCATTCTCTCAAAGACGGGCTCGCTAGTGCCGACCATCAACCGCCGCCGATACTGATCGATACGGTGGCGATCATCGATGTGTATGAACGAGCCGACACGCTTCGTCTCCTCGACCTCTTGGGCTTCCAGTCCTGCTGCGTGCTTCAGTGTGTTGAAGCTTCGGTTCTTGTAGACATCGCTCAACTCGAGGCCGGTCTCCTGTAGGAAGGTGCCGAGGGTGATCGGCGTTCCCGCGGCACGCATCCGCCTCAGTTCATCTACGATGGCTCGAGAACTCGACGGGATCGCCTCGCGGATGTTCCGCAGAACGCGCTCCTGAGTTGTACGATCGAGGCGGATATGGCACCCTGGCGGGAGCATAGGGAACTCGCTCTTGACCGCCTGGTCCAGTTCAGTCCGCGAGAGTCCAGTCATTGCGCGAAAGCGCAGATCCATCCGGAACTTTCGGTTTTGCTGGCCAACAAAGTCGAGTACGGTTAGTGCCCCCTTCTCCGGGTGGTTGCGGAGCCCGCGGCCGAGCTGCTGGATAAACACCGTGGCGCTCTCGGTGGGCCGAAGGAACAGGACCGTGTTGATCTCGGGAATATCGACTCCCTCGTTAAAGAGGTCGACCGTGCAGATGATCGGCAGATCCCCATTTCGGAATCGCCGCACAAGCTCGCGGCGGTCGTCAAGAGCCAATCCCGAATGGAGCGCACATGCGTCGAGCCCGACCTTTCGAAACTCCTCGGCCATGAACTCTGCATGCTTTATCGTCGCGCAGAAAGCCACCGTACGCATTCGCTCAAGGTCTTCAGCCTTCTCGAGCAGTTCTCGAATGACAATCCGCGCGCGTTGCTCGCCGTGCTCCACAAACTGGCGGTCCAGCTCGGAATCAGCATAGCGGCCACCTACCCAGGAGATGCCTCTCAGATCCGTCTCATCGTCGATACCGAAATAGTGAAACGGGCAGAGCAATTTGCGATCAAGAGCGTGCCAGAGGCGCAGCTCATAGGTAGGCGTCCCGAAGCGCTCGACCACGGTGCGACCGTCCGTCCTTTCCGGTGTGGCCGTCAAGCCGATGAGCTGCTTCGGTCGAAAGTGATCGAGTATGCGCAGGTATGTCGGCGCCTCAGCGTGATGGAATTCATCAATGACGATGACGTCGAAGTGCGTCGGCCAAATCTCGGCCAGGGCTCGATGCGCTAGAGACTGAACAGACGCGAAGACGTGCCGCCATGCATCCGCTCTTTCCACTCCAACATTTAGCTCACCAAAGTCGCTGTCCTTCATCACAGCTCGGAATGCGCCAAGGGACTGCTTTAGAATGTCCTCGCGATGAGCCACGAAGAGGAGGCTCGGACGACCGCCATACTCGCTGCACAACCGGTTGTAGTCAAAGGCCGCGAGCAACGTCTTGCCCGTGCCAGTGGCGGCTACGATCAGGTTCCCGGTCTTGCCTTCGAGACGAGCATAGGCAAGCTCCTCTAGCGCCTCCTGCTGGTGAGGCAAAGGGTGCAAATCGGCAAAGAAAACAATGGAGTCGCGGTCGGCTCGCTGCGACTTCAGTGCTCGCTTCAGCCGCTCTGCGTCGCGGTCGGGATCGAAGGGCTCGAACAGTGGATCCTGCCAGAGCCGACCAAATGTGATCATAAGCTCCTGCAGAACCTGCGGCGCATCCTTCAGCGAGAGTCGGATGTTCCACTCGAGCCCATCCACCAGCGCCCGTGGGGACAGATTCGACGAGCCGACAGTGGCGGTGGTGAAGCCCGTGTCGCGGTGGAATATCCAAGCCTTAGCGTGAAGTCCGGTCTTCTGCTCGCTTCGCTCGTATACGATCTTGATCTGTGCGCCCGTCTTCGCGATCCGCTCCAACGCCCTCTGGTTGGTGCCACCCAGATAAGTCGTAGTGATCACTCGGAGGCGGCTGCCGAAATTCGCCAACACATCGAGAATGAGGTTCAGTCCTTGGTTGCCGATGAATGGGCAGACGAGGTCGATGCGGTCGGACGACGCGATCTCCGAACGCAGCACCGCATGGTAATTCAAACCCTGATCGTTCGTGACCAAGGCGCTTTGGGCAAGCGGGATGAGCGGGAAAGTGATCTTCTCGACAATGGTTTCTTGGATCGCTTGAAGGACTGCCGCCTCTGCACGGTGCTGATAGCCGGCGAACTTGACGAGATCATTCGCGGCGTCGAGGAGTTGTTCTTCAGAGTTCTCGTTGAGCTTATGCTTTAGGAACTCACGAGCTCGAGCAGCGAGGTGGCGGGCGAGATACTCAATTGCATCCTCTGATCCGAGCTCAGCGATTTCTGCCTTGAGTGTTGGCGGCAATGACTCAATCTCTGCGCGCAGTGACGCAGTGATCAACTCGTCGTATATCCCTTTGCTCAAGGCAGACACCGAGGCGGAGAATACCGGCGTTCTCCTACTCCGGTTCATCGGTGTCCTTCTGCGCCTTTGCCTTCCTTCGAGACTTCTGAAGCTTC
>JAICWL010000180.1 GCA_025934835.1 Fimbriimonadaceae bacterium | reverse complement strand
GCCCATCACGGTTTCGCCCGGCCGGTCATCGGAACGAACGGCTGCGAGGATGCCCCTCCTTCCGTTTTAGAAAATAAAGCCGCAGAGATTGCGCTGCGGTTCGCACGATTGCAGGCTCGCTTGGGTCCTTGGGGACTCGCTTGGTGGGAGGCGCTCCTTCGCGCGGCAGACCAGACCGCGTCACGTCGTAACGAGCAGGCATCAACTGCACAAGAGAAGGAGCGCTGATGACGCGCGCATCGATCCCGGTGGACATCAAGAACCCGGGCCAGGTGCTCGCCTGCACGGGGTTCATCGAAGCAGCGGAGGCGTTCTGCGGAGGAGTCGAGGCTCACTTCGACTGGAGTGGGGGGCTGGCTAAGTTCGTTCTAAGCGTTGATGGCGAGCAGAACCCGTTCGAGGTCGTCCTCGATTTCTTGGCGACGGCGAAGGCGATTGAGCTAACGCCCATAGGCTACGTCGAGGGCGGCGCCGCCGATGGGGATGACGAAGGCGATGAAAACGCGGTCCCTGCCGAGTCAGAAGATGAGGACGACGCAGCTTCCGACGACACCTACAAGGGTGCGCGCGACACACCGGGACGCCGCGTGACTCCAGCGTTTCCGTCTGGCGATGGAGAGCGAAATGCTTTGCCCATTCAGCTCTTCAAGGGCGCGCGCACTCTCTCCGTGAGCCATTGGGCCGAGTATCGAAAGGGCACAAACCGAGCCTGGTTATCGCGCAACGACTTCAAGCTCTATTCGGGCAACCGATCCGCCAACGGCATCGCCACACAGATGCTCGAGGGCGTGCGTGAGAAGCCACGGAAGGGACAGTCGATCGGGAAGCTGATATACCGCGGCGTGCGGCAACTCTGGCAAGAGAAGCGGGAAGTGCTCCTGAAGACCCCGTTCGACGAGGTCACGCCGATGGGCGGTAGCTTCAACTTCGATCCGCGCGGGGCGTGGACGGGGATCGACACCGGCTATTCACCGAACACGCAGAAGGACGGCGTGGCCGCCTCGCCCTTGGTGGAGATACTCGCGGCGATTGGGCTCGAACACGCCCGCCCCTATGAGTACGAGACGCGCAAGGTCCGCTACGCGGTCTGGGGGAGTCCGTTGCCGCCAATGTTGGGACGCGCGGCACTGGCAGGAGCCGACCTGAAGGTGCCGATGCGGCGATTCGAGTTCGAACTTGAGCTGTCCGGTAAGAACAAAGTCACGACGTTCGCACAAGAACAAGAGGAGAGCCAATAATGACATCGAAGGCTGCCGACACCATTACACCGCCGAGCAAGGCCACCACCCAGCTCTTCGACTCGTGGCTCGTCGCCGATGGGCCGGTCGCCCTCCGCCTGCGCCAGCGACTCCTCCCAGTCGAGGCTGACGAGAACGGTCGCGGCGTCATCTTCCCGCCGACGTACGCCGACATCGGCTACAACGTAGATACGCTCGCCGACGGGACACGTGTCGCGACGATCGACACGGTCGGATCGCAGGCGAACCGTCTGGAGCCGATCTTCAAGAAAGCGCCGGAAGGCCAACCTGAGAACCCGCTCGCGAGCCTTGTTCCCCAAATCGAGATCGTGCTGCACAGGAAAGTGAAGGAGGACAGCAAGACCGTGGAGCACATCGAGAGGCGCTCACTCCTCGATCTCGCACATCGAAGCGCAGACGCGGTCGTGCTCGCGAGTCCGACGCTCAAGAAAGCAGTTGAGGATGCCTTCACCGCTCTGCGCAATAAGGGCAACGCGGCTCCGCTCTGCGCGATCGCGCCGACGTCGCTTGTCTTCGGCGTGTGGGATTCCAGAGGCACCGGCGAGAAACGTCCTCGATTAGTGCGCTCTCTCATCCGCGCGTGGGATGTCGAAGTGCTTCACACCGCTGCGCAGTTCAACTCGGTGTGGAAGGCGCTGAGTGAGGAGCAAAAGCAGCAACTTGACAAGGCCCCGAAAGCGAAAGGCGTCAAGCTCTCCACCATCGGCTTCGCCGACGCCCCAGCGACGTTCCGCAAGACTGACAAGATTCCGCAGTTCGTGGGGGGGGGCCGCAAACCCGGAGGCGCGCGTGCTCGGCGGCGTGCTTGCGAAGGGGACCATCGAGCGCGACGTCACGATTAACCTCGTCGCGCTTCGAGGCCTTCGGGGCGAAGACTCCACCGAGACCACACAAGTTCAGAAGTACGTGCTTGGGCT
>JAICWL010000071.1 GCA_025934835.1 Fimbriimonadaceae bacterium | reverse complement strand
TCGATCAAATCGTCGACAACCTCGCTTGCTGGCTCGAGACCAGGCCTAAAATTGTAGTGTCCTAAACACCGGCGGCGCCCGGCCCCACGGGCCCGGGCGCCGCTAACTCCACAGCTACTTTGTTTACGCGACCGGCGATCTGCCGAAGAAGCTGAGGATAAACAGGACGACGGTAATGATCAGGAACAGCCAGAACAGCGTCACTGCGATGCTGGCGGCCCCGCTAGCCAGTCCTCCGAATCCGAAAAGCGCTGCTATCAGCGCGATTACCAAGAAGATTACGGCCCATCTCAACATTTTCTTGCTCTCCTTCTCGAGAGGCTTTCCGCCCCGTTCGATTTACTTAGTAGACAGGCGGCGTTTGTTCTATGTTCGAGACCGTTCGGTGCGACATAGCGAAAGTCCCGATGGCAACCTACGATTCCCTATGAGCCGTCAGGAATCCAAACCACGTGCCCGTCGGCGTATGCGACAGCCCTTCCGCCAGGTCCGGAGATAAAGCCAAACTCGGTATGGGCTGGCTGCTCAATATCCGAAGCCGGCCCCCCCGCGAACGTGTAAGTGAACTCATTGAGGATGTTTGAATCCTTAAGGTAGGGCATCAGTTGAGAACGCCAGTCGCCCTTGGACGACGGGAACACGTCGTCGCTGTCACCTGAGTACATCAATAGCGCGAGCGCTGCTTGCTTGGCGTTGTTCATGACCGCTTGTCGCTGGGCAATGGCGTGGGCCTTTTCGTACTCCGAGCGAGGTGCTTTCAGAATCTTGCGCACGAAGGCGGCCTGTTGCGAAACATAGAAGACGGCCGTGCCCGGCGGATTGATCTGGGCTCCAGTTCCGTCGGTCGTGACAATCGCCGGTCCTTCGTCGTCCCGGGCATCGAGGGATATTGTATTTGCCGTTCCGCGCAGCCTTCCGATGGAAAGCGGAATGCCGACGCCTCTGCCGACAATCTCGGCTTCCTGAACCTCCGGCGCTTCAGCAGCTTTGAATTCGCTCGATTGCCGCTCGATATAGCCTCCGGCTCGGTCGATTCGGTGCCACTTGACGGCCACCTTTCGCTTGCCTCCCACGACGGTTGCCTCCCGAACCGCGACGTACGCTTGACCTTCCGCCGACCAATCGACTTCGCAGCGAGCCGACGGCAGGTCGATTCTTGGGCCGGGCTTGCCGTCCGCTACGACAAAGTAAACCCAGGAACTGTCGTTCCGAGGATTCACGAAGCTAACAGCCACCAGCGGCCGGTTTGGGGATGGCGCCATCCGCACGATCGGCGTCGTCTCGTCATGTAGGATGGACGTCGTTCGGCCGCTCGTGCCGAACACTGCATATACGTTGGTTACGAACCCGCCGGATCCGCTTGCTCGGCTAGGAACCTTGTCGTCGCTCATGGCCACTAGCGCTGTGTCTGAGCCTCGGATCCATTGCCAGCCTCCGAAGGAGCCCTCGCTGGTCATATAGTGTCGGACCGTGTTCAGCTTTCCGGTTTCGACGTTCCAAACGAATATCTCCTGAGCCACGTCTGAGTGCGTCGGCGGAGCGCCGAGGGTGGAAATCAGAGCTGCCAGGGGCCCGGGCGTGCCGCCATCCATTCTTCTCACCAGAATGCTGTGGCCCGTTGGGCTCCATTTGGCGTCGATGACCGACGGTGCGCACAGCGCCTGCGGCTCCATGAGAGCGTAAGCGCTCGTCGGGGTAAGGACGACTTCGGAAGATGCGCCTTCGACGATCGGGCTCTGGTGGCCGACAAGCAGTAAACCTGCAACATAGACGATGGGGCTCATAGCATTCGCTCGTTTCCGACTAAAAGACGCAACTCAACGGGGTTTCATTCGCAGGCGCTGAACAGGTGGGACGCGCCGTCGGTCGAAAGACGTGGAAATGATGTCCAGCTTTAGGGAGCGATTCAATACGTTCTCGCGCAACGCGTCCACAGTCACCGGTTCTCCGGGCGCCTTTGTGCTTGCCGTTCTCGTGATCTTGGTGTGGGCAATAACCGGCCCAATTTTTGGCTACAGCGACACCTGGCAGCTCGTTATCAACACCGGAACGACTATTGTGACGTTCCTCATGGTATTCCTGATTCAGAACGCGCAGAACCGGGATGCAAAGGCGATCCACTTAAAGTTGGACGAGCTCATACGCTCAAAAAAGGGCGCCCGGAACACGATGATCGACCTCGAGCTTCTGACCGACGAGCAACTTTCGAGAATGGAAGAAGAGTTCCATCGAATTTGCAAGCCGCAAGAATCGGGAACCGCTGCGGACGCCTCCGACTTGGACCGAGCGGCCTCAAGCGCTTAGACGGCCGAATTCTTTAGCCACGAGGACTGAGAGGGCGTTCATGACTTCGCGGTCGTCACCGATGGTGTCGGCAAGGCGAAACTCGAGTCCGAGCTCGTGTGCCCGCTCGCGTGCCTCGATTCCTAGATCGTATAAAACCTCGAGGTGATTGGAGACGAAACCGACGGTGCAAGCGAGCAGATTCCTGAATGTCCCATCTTCCGCCCGTTTCGCTATCACGTCGAGAACGTCCGGGCCGAGCCACGGTTCTCCGGTCGAGCTGGCGCTTTGATAGGCGAAGCTCCAGTGCTCGAGTCCGAGCTTTTCGGCTACCAACCTGCTCGTTTCGAAGAGCTCCTGCTGATAAGGGTCTCCGGACGCGAGTGTTCGCGCTGGGAGGCTGTGCGCCGAGAACAGCACGAGCGTTTCTGCGGGGTCCCACCCGGTCATGTGGGCGCTTACCCGCTGGGCCAAGGCAACAACGAGCTCGGGAATCGCTCCCCATCGTTCGATAAACGCGAGCTTCATGCTCGGCGCAACTACGGCCCGTTCCGCCTCAGCGTACTCGCGATAGGCCACGATCGTATATGCAGAGTAGTGCGGAGCTAGGACCACCCCAACGGCCTCCTGCACGCCGTCCTCGGCCATTTGTCGGACTGCTTCGGCGATAAACGGGTGCGTGTGCTTGGCCCCCATATAGAGCGTCGCTTCGATCCCCAACTCATTGACTCCCCGCAAGATCGCTTCCCCTTGGCGGCGCGAGTCTCGGGCGAGGTTCGACGGCCCGCCTATAGCCAAATACCGGTCCTGGAGGTTCTGCAACGCCTCCGCGCTCGGTGGCCGTCCACGCCGAATGTGCGTGTAGTAGGGGAGGACGTCCTCTATGCTCCTGGGCGTCCCATAGTGCATCACCAGCAATCCGCGACGGGTGCTCATCGACGTCTACCAGGATGACAGGCGCGCGCCTTGAACCGTCTCCACCAGCGCCTCGACGTTCTCGATCGGTGTCTCCGGCAGAATGCCATGCCCCAGATTGAATATGTGTCCAGGCAACGAAGCGCCTTCATCGATAACCCGCTGCGCCCGCCTGCGCACGATTTCCGGGTTCGTCAGGAGAATCGCCGGGTCGAGGTTGCCCTGGAGGGGGGTCGGCCGCAATACTCGCGCCGCGGCACGCAGGTCGATGCGCCAATCGACTCCGATCACGTCGCCGCCTGCGTCCTGCATGGCAGCGAGAATCGCACTTGTGCTCGTTCCGAAGTGAATCACGGGTGCGCCGGTTGCTTTGAGCCCTTCGAAGATGCGGCGCATCCACGGAAGCAAGCTTTCCCGATATGATGCTTCATCGAGAGCTCCGACCCAGCTATCGAATAGTTGCACCGCTTGGGCGCCGGCCTCGATCTGCGCTCGGAGGTATCTGAGCACGCTCGCAGAGAGCACATCCATCAGCTCGCTCCAAAGCTGTGGCTCGGCTATGAGCATCCGACGGGTACGCCGAAGATCCTTCGATGGGCCGCCCTCGATCATGTAGCTCGCGAGCGTGAATGGCGCTCCGGTAAAGCCGATCAAGGGCACATTGAGCTGCCGCCGAAGCTCGCGAATCGTCTCGAACACGAACGGCAAGTGTTGCTCTGGCTCGAGCAGCCGAACCCCAGCCAAATCCTCTTTGCTTCGAATCGGGTGGTGAATAACGGGCCCGACGCCCTCCCGAATGTCGAAGTCTACGCCCATCGGCGCAAATGGCACCGTCAAGTCCGAAAACAGAATCGCCGCATCGAATCCAAAGCGCCGGATCGGTTGGAGCGTCGCCTCGATAGCGATGTCCGGCGTTCGCACCGCTTCGAGCATGCTCCGACCGGACCTGAGACGGCGGTACTCGGGCAGATAGCGACCTGCCTGCCGCATGACCCATATCGGCGGGCGGTCACTGCGCTGCCCCCGGCATGCGTCGAGGAAAAGTGACCCGCCGGTCGGCGGCTTAGGCGCCTCGGTCTCAGGCAAGCTCATCGATCGCCTCCGCGAATGCAGCACAGGTCTTTTGGACATCCTGCCGCGAATGGGTGGTCGTGAGGAACCATGACTCCAGCGCACTTGGCGGAAGATACACACCTCGCTCCAATAGCGCATGAAACAGCCTGCCGAAAAACTGCCTGTCCGATCGCTGCGCCGAGTCGAAGTCCACCACGGGATCGGAATTGAAGAACACGGAAGTCATCGAGCCGACCCTCTGAACCTGTGCAGGCACCTTTCCGCACGCCGCTTTCAAGCCGGACTCCAGCTCGGCGCCCCGGGACTCCAGCTCAGCGTACGCCGCGTCATCCATCCCCTTGAGAGCGGCGAGGCCGGCTGCCATGGCGAGCGGATTCCCTGAAAGTGTGCCGGCTTGATAAACCGGCCCGGTTGGTGCGATCATCCGCATCAAATCTTTGGCGCCGCCGTAGGCGCCGACCGGAAGGCCTCCGCCGATCACCTTGCCCATGCACACGAGGTCGGCCGAAATGCCGAAAAAATCCTGTGCGCCGCCTCGAGCGACCCGGAAGCCGGTCATCACCTCATCAAAGATGAGCAGCACGCCGTGCCTGCTGCAGAGCTCTCGGACTTTTTGCAGGAAGCCCGGCCGAGGGGGCACGCAACCCATGTTGCCTGCTACGGGCTCCACAATAACCGCGGCAACCTCACCTCGGTGCTCGTCGAGCAGTTGCTCGACAGAAACCTCGTCGTTGTACCGAGCTAGAAGCGTCGCTTTCGTCGCTTCCTCGGGAATTCCTGCGCTATCGGGCAGAGAAAATGTGGCCACTCCCGAACCGGCCTTTGCGAGCAATGCGTCGACTGCCCCGTGGTAGTTGCCTTCGAATTTGAGAACCTTCGCCCGGCCAGTTGCCGCCCTCGCGAGCCGAATGGCAGCGCTGGTCGCCTCGGATCCGGAATTAACGAAGCGCACCATCTCGAGTCCGGGCACTCTGGCCACGATCTCTTCGGCTAGCGCTATTTCGCCGGGATGTGGCGCGCCGAAGCTCGTGCCCCCTTGGGCAGCCTTAGCCACCGCCGCCACAATCGCGGGGTCGGCGTGCCCCGTAATGACCGCGCCCCAAGAGCACACGTAGTCGATATACTCGCGGCCCTCGACATCCGTAAGCCGGTCGCCAGAAGCCTTCTCGAAGAAAAGGGGCGAGCCGCCGACGGCGCGAAACGCCCGCACCGGGCTGTTCACGCCTCCGGGCATAAGCTCCTGAGCCCTCAGGTATAGCTCTTTGGAGCTCATTCGCGCACCCTGGGCGATCAATGAATGAATTCCTCAGGCGTCCGGTAGACACCGGTAATCAGGGGGGTATCCATGGATGTGTACCGTCGGCCCTCCGTGCTTCTCAGGGCCTGCACCAGCTCGGAGAACTTGGGCAGATCGTCGGTCTCATAGGAGACCACGAACTCCTGGTCTTGCAATCCAAACGAATACAGAAGGAGCTGCTTGATGTCGAAGTACTGCTTGCCCAGCTTGATGTGCTCGTTCATCATCCCCTGCCGGGTATCCATGCTCATGAGATACCACTCCTTCGATTTGCTGAACGGATAAACGACTAGGTAAGTGGATCGTGGCCCCTCCAGCGGATCCATGTCCTGCTCGCTCTTTCCGCGAGAGTACATGGAAGGCTTGGTGAACCCCCAAAGGCTCTGCACTGGCTTGAGAAGCCCGCGCCATTCTCCGGCGAGTCCGGCATACTCGACGAACGCCGAGGAAGCGGCGCACCCTTCGTCCGCAGCCCAACTCGACCAGATCAGAACATCGGTGTCCGTTCTGGCCGGAAATACCGAATAGAAATGGGATGCCGCCGTATGGTCGGCCACGTCTTTGGCCAGCCTGGCGCGAAATTCCCGTCGGGCCGGTTCATCCAGACGCCAATAGGAATCGGTGTATTGGTAGCAAGCGTACAGACTCAAGATTCGTTCAGCCATTGGGCGGCCTCCTTTGCGTGATAGGTGATGATTAGATCCGCGCCGGCGCGGCGGAAGGCGGTCAGCGACTCGAGCACGATGCGGCGCTCATCGAGCCAGCCACGCTCACTCGCGGCCTTGATCATCGAATACTCTCCGCTCACCATATAAGCGGCTAAGGGCAGTCGAGTGAGCTGCCGGGCCCGGAGAAGCACGTCGAGATAGGCGAGGCCCGGCTTGACCATTAAAATGTCTGCGCCCTCTCGTTCGTCTTCCAGCAGCTCCCGCTCGGCGTGGCGGATGTTGGCCGGGTCGTGCTGATAGCCGGACCTGTCCCCGAACGATGGCGCGGAATCCGCGGCATCGCGAAACGGTCCATAGTACGCGGACGCGAACTTCGCGCTATAGCCCATCACGGCGACTGCTGAGAGGTTTTCCCCATCCAGCGCTTCACGAATCGCGGCAACTTGCCCGTCCATCATGGCGGACGGCGCTACGACATCGGCTCCCGCCCGGGCATGGGCGAGCGCCATCGCCGAAAGCACTGGCAAGGTCGAATCATTGTCGACTTCGCCCTCTATGACGAGCCCACAATGGCCGCTCGGCGTGTAAGCGCACACGCAGACATCGGTGATGACCACCAAACCGGGCGTTGCCGACTTCAGCTCCGCGACTGCTTGTGGCACGATCCCGCCTCGGCTCGTGGCACTCGATGCGCTGTCGTCTTTTGCCGAAGGGAGCCCAAAGACCAAGATCGACTGAACGCCGCAATGATCAAGCTCCTTTGAGATAGCGCTCAGGCGGTCGAGACCCAAGCGGTACTGGCCCGGCATGGACGGGATCGGCTCGGCGCCGCGCAGACCTTCCCGGACGAAGATCGGATAGACCAAATTGGCCGGCCGCACGACAGTTTCACGGAGCATATTCCGCATGGCGGCGGACGAGCGGAGCCTTCGCAAGCGGTTAAGCATGGGCTACCGCCTGGGTGACATGATCGACGATCGCGTCGATCAGCCCATCCGATGTGTATTCGCGCGCGACTAGGTCGGCCGTCAACCCCAGCTCTCGCACTTTGGCCGCCGTCACCGGCCCGATGCACACAAGCGACGCCGTGCGCATCCAGCTCTCTAGTCCTGCTTCCGTGAGTCGGCCTAGCGTGTGCTCCGTGGCAGCGGCGCTTGTTAGCGCGATGTAGTCGGGCGCCGCGGACTCATCCAAACGAGAGCCCGCTTGGCTCCGCACGACTCGATAGGCGGCGACTTCGTCTACGATCGCACCCCGGGCTCGGAGGTCGTCCGCGAGATTCGGTCGCGCGTTATCCGCCCTTAGGAGCAGAAAACGACTGCCCGTCACATCGGCGATGCTGTCGGAAATGGCTTCCGAAACGAACTGTGCGGGCATCACGTCGGGCGCGCGAAGAGATTCGGTGAGTGCTTGCGAAGTAGCCGGACCGATCACGGCGATCTTCCTCGCGCTCAGTGCCTCCCAAGGCACGCCAAGTGCCCGCATCGCTGCGGTGGTCGAGCGCACGCCGTTCGCGCTGGTGAAGACGACCCAGTCAAATTCGGTCAGAGAACCCAGCGCTCGATTCAACTGAGCGGAATCGAGTGGCGGCTCGATTTGGATCGCAGGAAATGAAATCGTTTCGGCGCCAAGCTCACGGAGCCTGCCGAGCGTTCCCTCGGCCTGGCTGGCGGGGCGCGTGACCATCACACGTATGCCCAGCAGCGGGGTCTTCAAACTCCGACCTCAAGCGCGATTAATCGCTCAGCCCCGCGGCTCTTGAGCTCTTGGGCCAGATCGAAGCCGAGCCTGGCGGCGTCTTCGGGTTCACCGGCTAGCGAGCCTTCCACGACATGCGAGCCATCGGGCGAGGAACACCTGCCGCGCAGCTCTATGGTCCCATCTTGGACTTCGGCGATCGCGGCAATCGGCAGCGAGCATCCAGTGCCAAATCTTCCCAGGAAAGCTCGTTCGGCCAGTGCGCAGCGCTCTGTATCGACGTCGTTGAGTGCCGCTGCGAGCAGCCTTCTTGCGGCGTCCTCTTCGAGCCCCTCAAGCACCAAGATGGCTTGGCCCGGCGCCGGCATCACTTCGGATGTGGGGATAAGTTCGATTTCGAGCCCACCGAAAGCCGACTCACGCCAGCTACCGTAGATGCCCAGCCGACGGATGCCCGCTATCGCGAGCATAATGGCGTCGTATTCACCTTCCTGGAGCTTTCGCAGCCTGGTGTCGACGTTTCCGACCAGCGGGCGAAATTCAAAGTCCCTGCGCTGAGCCCGAATCTGCGCTGAGCGTCTGAGGCTCCCGGTGCCGATAATCGCCCCAGGGCTCAAACCCTTCCAGTCGCCGGCGCGGGAGATCATCGCCTCGCGGGGGTCGTCGCGCCTCAGGTATGCGGCGATCTGCAATCCTGGAACCGGCTGAGTGGGCAAGTCCTTCAGGCAGTGTAGCGCGAGATCGATCTGCCGGTCGAGAAGCTGCTGCTGAATCTCACGCACGAACGCCCCGAGAGCTTCGCGGTTCCCTCGGTCGCCGCTGGTGACGACCGGAACGATTTCGACCTTAAGGCCCGGGTTCCCCCGCTCGAGATCCGCCCTCGTTTGCTCAGCCTGGGCCATAGCAAGGCGGCTCCCTCTCGTGCCTAGTCTTACGACGCTACTCGGCGTAATCGAGCTCCTTGGCAGACAATCCGAACAGGTGCGCCGCGATCTCCGGGTACCTCTCGTGACGAGAGTGGGTCTTCAGCCCTTCGATCGGGGATTGCAACATGCTTTTTACGATGCGGCGGCTTAGGTCCTCCACGATAGTCTTCTCGCGATCCGAGAGCACGCCCATACGCCGCTCGACCCAATCCAGACAGTCGGACCGCACGATCTCTCCCATCCGAATGAGCGATTCGATCGTTGGAGCGACGCGAGATTCCAAGAACGTTTCAGCGAAGCTCCCGATCTCCTCTTCAACGACACGCGCCGCGTCTGGAATCGCGGCCTCTCGGCGTTTGGAGTTCTCGCCGCACAGCGATTGTAGCGCCTCGAGATCGATCGACTGGACTCCCGGCAACGACAGGGCCTCCCGGCTGATGTTGCGCGGCACGCCTAAGTCCACGGCGACGATCGGTCGGCCATTACGAGCGCGCAAAGCGCCGGCCATGGCTTCCTCGGTGACTAAGCAATCGCTGCTCGTCGCAGTCGCGAAAACTACTTCTGCAACTTCGAGAAGACGGCCCAACTCGTCGAGAGAGTAAGCCCTTGCGCCGAATTCAGCGGCGAGTCTCACGCCGTTTTCCTCCGTGCGGTTTGCGATGAGCAACTGCCCAAGATCGTGACGGGCCAGGTCTTTCGCCGTGCGGTGAGCGGTCTTCCCTGCACCGACGATCAAGACTGTTCGTCCCTCCAATCCTCCGGCGCATCGGGCTGCTTCGCGTACGGCGAGCGAAGCGACGGAAGTTACGCCGCGGCAGATGCCGCTCTCTGTGCGAGCGCGCTTACCGGTCACGACGGCGTGGCGAAAAAGCCTCTCGAGCCGTGGGCCCACCGAGCCGCCTTCGCGTCCGGTCGACCACGCGCATTTGACCTGGGCCATGATTTCGCTTTCTCCGAGCACGGCCGATTCGAGACCGGATGCGACACGGAACAGATGGCGGACGGCTGGTTCGCCATGAAGCGCGTAGGAGGCCCTTCGAAGGCTTGATTCCTCGATGTCGCTTAACTGGGAAAGCGATGACAGGACAGTATCTGCAAGGCAATCCCACGTGTAGACCTCGAGTCTGTTGCAGGTTGAAAGCAGGCAGAACTCTTCGGCCCCGAGCTCTGTCAGCCGACTTCGAACGGCGACTGCATCGGCACAGGCGGCGCTCAGCCGACTGCGAAGGTTCAGGTCCGCTGTTTGATGGCTCAGCCCGACGACCCCGTATCGAAAGCTTAGAGGAGAAAGCTGGGGGTCTTGCGGTGCGAGCGGTTCAGCGGTGGCGTGGATCATTGCGTACGCTCTTCCTTGGGCCGGCCCTGAAAAGGCTCTCCCGCCCGCAAGTATTGAAGAATCTGCTGATCTGAATACCTATCTCGCAAGGCCACGCTGTATTCAGAATAGCCAACCGCGCCCTGCTACGACTTGACAAATATGACGGCGATGGTGTTCTGATAACGGATTGCTCGCCTTGAGGGCGCTTTATGGCACGAAGGTTGCATCAAAATATCGCACGATGGACGTTCGCGACGAATTCGTTCAACGCACGCGCGAAGGCTTCTCCGTGCTCACGCCTTGGGCGGTGGTGCGGTTGAGTTCCCACGAGGTGCGGTCGATGCTGCAAGGCTCCCAACTCATCAAGGGCGCCACGGTGATCGAGCGCGAAGGCGAGAACGTTTCGATTCGTGACTCGCGGGCCGGCCGGCCCGCCGGCAATCTGGGAGCAACTCAGCTTCCCGTCACTCTTTTCCAACTTCCCCGGCCGGGCAGCCCTTCACAGAAATAATCGGGCCTGCGCCTCGAGCGCCTGTGCGGCCGCAGCCAAGCGGTCCTTGCTTCGCAGCATTGGGCATGATCGCTCGCTTATCGTGCGTGCTCGCGCGTAGTGCCGGATCTTGTCGTCGATTCTGAGCATCGGCCAAACGCGAAGAGTCTGCTCCACCACGGGCACCGAATCACGCGGCACGTTCCGAACCATATATCGAAGGGCGTCGAGGGCTTGTTCGTCGGTTTGTGTCATCGCCATAGCGCTTTTACTATATAGCAGACTGACGTCTACTATACCTAGTAAAATTACTTGTTCGCTAGGTTTCCGGCGGTTAGGAAGCTCTGGATATCTTGCTCGCTGATCTGCGGCTCGCCAGGTGCGACGTTGTTCAACTTTCCCTGCCGCATCCAAGTATCGAGCTCGTCCACGAGGTCGAATAGATGCTCGAACGACTCGACATAGAAGAGCAAAGGCTGATAGCGGTCGATCGCGAAGCTCTGGTTAATCAGCCATTCGAGCTGCACCGGATAGCGCTGGACTTCCGGCGACTCGATGGCGTGCTGGATTTCGCCAAACGAGCTCAGCAACCCACTTCCATAGACTTTTAGGCCGTCGCTGGACTGCATCAGACCGAACTCGACCGTGAACCAGAAGAACCGGGCCATAGCCTGGATGATGCTGCTGAGCGTTTTGGCACGTACGTGCGCGTCGGCGATTTCCGAGACGTGTTCTGCTGCGGTGTGCGCGCAGTCGCCGAACCTCACGAGGGCATCGGCGAAGGCCCGATGAGTGTGCATGGGCACATGCCCGGAAATGTCGTGAAAGATGTCGGGCTCTGGAAGATAGTCGAGCTTGTCCGAGCGCCGGATTGTGATCGTGGTGGGAAATTCGCGATTCCGAAGGCAATCGAAAAACATAAAGGCCGGCACGTATCCGCTCACGGCCTTTGCACGGAAGCCCGTTAATGGCGCCAGGAAGCCATTCACGTCTTCGAGCCGGGGCACGCGCTCCGGGTCGAGCGACAGTGCCTCTATTCCCTTCATGAACCATTCGTTCGCGTAGCGGCGCCACCTGGGCCGCATCCGATCGAATAGCTTTCGCCACGCCTCGTGGTTCTCCTCCGAGTACATATCGTAGGGCTGAAAGATATACAGCTCGCCCTTCGACTGCGCCTCGTCGATGAAAGGCGCGTACGAGGTCGTCAGACCCGCTTTGAATTTATCGATTTCGTCGCGCAAAGCCACGTTGCTTCTCCCGGACCAATCCAAAGTATCGGACGACCGAAACTACCCGGGAGAGTCAGCAAGAGCGACTTAGTGGCCCTTTTCCGGCTCCATGTCCGAATAGACGCCTTCATAAACGTCTTCGACGTTCGGCAGAGGCGAAGCGTCTGCCTGCTCATAGACGTGGTCTATGCGCTCGCGGATCTCCGCGTCGATCGCCTCCATTTTCTCCTCGGTCATGACGTTTCGCTCGCGCAGAATTTTCTCCAGCCTGTGGATGGGGTCGCGCTCCATATTGCGCTCCTCTTCCTCTTTGCTTCGGTAGAGCTGCCGGTCGTTGTCTGCCGCACCGTGGCCGGCGTACCGGTAGGTCATGACTTCGACGACATAGGGCCGGCCGTTTTGCCGAACCCAGTCGACGATGCGCTGGGCGTCGCGCTTCATCTGCAGAACATCCATGCCATCGAGGCGCTCGCTCTTGATATCGAACGGCAGGCCGCGCTTATACAATTCGGTGTCCGCAGCGTGGTACTCCAGGCGCGTGCCCATCGCGAACTCGTTGTTCTCGATAATGTAGATACACGGCAGGTCCCAAAGGCCGGACATGTTGAGCGACTCGTAGAACACGCCTTGGTTCGCCGCGCCGTCACCAAGGAAATTCAGTGTGACGCGGTCGTCTCCCCGGTATCGCGAGGCGAACGCCAGCCCAGCGCCGAGCGGGATGTGACCGCCGACGATGCCCCAGCCGCCCGCGAAGTGCCGACTGGCATCATATATGTGCATCGATCCGCCGCGACCGTGACTCGTGCCGCCTTGGCGACCCATGATTTCGGACATGACGGCGACCGGGTCTACGCCCAAGAGAAGCGCGTGCGCATGGTCGCGATAGGCGGTGATCACCCAGTCGTCCCCTTTGCGGATGGAGTTCAACCAGCCGACGGCGAGTGCCTCCATGCCGATATACACGTGCATGTATCCGCCCGCCTTACCTTGGCGGTATGCAAAGTTGCACTTCTCTTCGAAGTGCCGAATTAAGAGCATCTCGCGGTAGTACTGCTCGAGCTCTGCGGGCGATTCTAGGTGCTTCGGTTCGGCTTGCTTGGCCACACTCTTCCTCAAAATGGCTTAAATCGGTTGGTTCGGGGTCGTGGTCCAGACTCTCCGGCGGCCCCATAGGGTTATACCCCTCGGGCAGCAGGAACGTTCGCCCGGCCGCGGGCAGAGCTAACCGAGCTTTGGTCGCGCGGCTCTAGTTGAATTAGCGGATTCGCGATGATCGACCCCGGCTAGAGCCCACAATAGAGGCGCCGTGTCGATTCTCGTTTGCGCCGCGACCCAAGCCGAACTGAGCACCACTTTGCCAAGCGACGCTCGGTCGTGCCGGTTGGTTGGGGTGCGATTCGTTGTTATCGGCGTTGGCGTGCCGGTTGCCTTGGCATGCGCGCTTCGCTCAGCGTCTCAGGGCCAGGTTGGCCATATCTTTGTAGTAGGCATCGCGGGGGCATACCCATCGAGCGGGCTTCAGATCGGCGATGTGGTGGTGGGCGCGTCACAAGTGTATGGAGACATCGGCTTCGAGCAAAGGTCCGGGTCGTTCCAGTCGATCCAGACGTCGCCGTTCCGTCATGCCCACTACGGCGCAATGCCCCTCGCGGACGTTCCACAACTGGATGGGGCAAGGCGCAGAGGCTGCACGGTATCGACGTGCACCGGCACTTTGAAGACCGCCCTAGAGCGCGAGGCCGCGTTCGGCGCGGAGTACGAAACCATGGAGGGAGCAGCGGTGGCCCAAGCTGGCGTCGAGCTCGGAATAGCCGTCAGCGAGATTCGAGCGATCAGCAACATCGCCTCGGAGCGCGACATGCGGCCCGAGAATATCGCGCGGGCGCTTGCGGAGCTTCGTGGGTCCCTTTCGAAGGTGTTTCCATGGATTTGACCGTGGGTATCTCGCCCTGCCCGAACGACGTGTGGATCTTCGCCGGGCTGATCCTGGGCGCCGTTTGCGTGGAGGGGGCGAACCTCCGATTTCGATACGAAGACGTCGAGTCGCTGAACGTGATGGCTGCGCAAAAAGCCCTGGATGTCATAAAGATCAGCTACGCGAATCTGTTCCGGTGCGAGTCTTCGTATGAACTCCTGTCCAGCGGCGGAGCGCTCGGCACGGGAGTCGGTCCGCTTCTACTGCGAAATGGAGGCAAATTCGACCCTGATCAAGTCATTCTCTCGCCCGGCGAGGGAACGACCGCGAATCTGCTCCTGACCTATTACCTTGGCCGTGCGGGAAGGCGCGAATACGTCGAGTTCGACGAGCTGTACGCCCGGCTCTGCGAGGAGCCGGGCGCACAGGGCGTCGTGATCCACGAGAAGCGGTTCACCTACATTAGGGACGGCCTAACATTGGTCCAAGATCTCGGCCGGTTTTGGGAGGAGCGCACACAGAGCCCTATCCCGCTTGGCTGTATCGTCGCGCGCAAATCCTTGAATATGAGGGATGAGCTGGAATCGGCCATACGATATTCCCTCGCTTGGGCGGATCAGAATTCCGAAGAGGCATTGGACCTCTGCCGGCTGCACGCCGCGGAAATGTCTCCAGAAGTGATGAAGGCCCACATTGGGCTCTATGTCAATCAGTATTCAACCGACCTCGGGCAGGAGGGCAGAAAAGCTGTCGAAATCCTGCGCCAGGCCGTTGCCACCATGACCAATTCACCTATCCGGTCACGCATGAATTGAACGTTTTTATAATCTGGTCATACCATGGAACCTAAACTCGTCCGCATCGGCAGGATTGTAGGAGCTCACGGCCTCAAGGGCCAACTCAAAGTCGAGCCGATGACGGATTTTGCAGACCGCTTCGCACCGGGGTCCCAATTGCGAGCGAAGGGGCGATGGCTTACGGTCGAGTCGTTCGCGATGCACAAAGGACGGCCCCTGATGAAGCTGGAAGGAGTCGACGACGTTCAGGCGGCCAAGGATCTGCAATGGGAGTTCCTGGAAGCAGCCGGGGTTCCGCCGAAGCTGGAAGAGGACGAATACCTAGCGTCCGAGCTAGTCGGCATGGAAGTCGTCGAGGAGACTGGCAAGAGCCTCGGGACGGTGGACGAAGTGTTATTTCTGCCGGCCCAAGACGTGCTACAGGTGGGCCCGGTCATGATTCCGATCGTCAAGGAGTTCGTCCGTTCCATCGATCTGGAGCGAAGGCGCATCACGGTCCGCCTTATCCCGGGCATGCTGCCCGGAGAAGATGACCAATAAGCCCGATATTCCCCGTCCCACTCGTGGTAAAACATTCAAGTGACCTTAGCCAGACTTCGGTCAGGGGATGAGGCGCTCGCCCTGAAAGCGGTGCGTAGAGTACACGGAAGGTACCAAGCCGACTTAGCCAGGCTCCGCGTGTTTCTTCGCAAGCCAGAGAACGTACTGCTGGTGGCCTGCGAAAACGGCGACCCTGTCGGCAGCTTGACCGCTTACATGCTCCGCCGTCCCCATCGAGCCCAGCCGCAATGCCTGCTGTACGAGATAGACGTCGTGCAAGAGCATAGACGTGAAGGAGTCGGCACGGCTCTGGTCGAAGCGCTGATCGGGTTGGCGGTTCAGGAATGCGCCTACGAGATCTGGGTTCTGACGGAGTGCGACGAGGACCCCGCGCCGCACGCGCTTTACACTGCCTGTGGCTTCCGCACTACCCCGAGCACGGATCGGCTGTACACATTGGCCCTGCCGATTAGTCCGCATCCCGTATCGTGATTCGCCCGTAACAAGCTGCGTGCAGGAACACGGCCCCGAGGCGAAAGGTCCACCTACACCGGACATGGCGGCCGGAAGCTTTTCTACTTTTCGGCTGCGACTTGGCCGGCTCGGTCAACTATTTGTCGAGGCCGGCAAGAATTGGTCGACGGACAACGTTTCCAACCTTGCCGCGGCGTTCAGCTTTTACGCGATCCTAGCTATGGCGCCGCTGCTGGTCCTCGCAGTGACGGTGGCCGGTCTCTATCTTGGCGGCGAGTTGACCGCTCGTCACCGCGTCGTGCTGTATGTCACGGAGAACGTCGGTCCGGACGCGGCCAAATATGTATCGGACCTGCTCGTGGCAGTGAGCGCACAGAGCAAGTCGAGCACCGGTGTTCTTGCCACGGTGATCAGCCTGGTGATCACGTTTTTCGGGGCGTCGAACTTGTTCTTGCAGCTTCAGCTAGCCGTCGACAGGATATGGAAGGAAACATTCACGGGCCACGTCGTTCGAACGTTCTTCCTCACCAGATTGGCCGCATTCTTGGGCGTCGTCGTCTTCGGCATCCTGTTTCTCTGCTGGCTCGCGCTGGATTCCTGGCTGAGCTGGGTTTCGGCTCAAGCTCACTCGGTTCCGGGTTGGCAGTGGGTCAGCCAGTTCGCATCGCTGGTATTCCTCACGATGGTGTTCGTGATCTCGTTCAAGGCCCTACCCAAAGGCAAGGTCTCGTGGGAGGATGCGGTGCTGGCCGCCATCGTGACGAGCACCGGCGTAACCCTGGGTAAGTTCTTGCTCGGCCTGTACTTCGCCCACGCGGGCGTCGCCAAGGCGTATGGATCGGCCGGCGCACTGGTGCTGATCCTTCTGTGGGTTTATTACACCGCTCAGATCTACTTCTTCGGCGTGGAGCTGACCTGCACCTACTCCAAGACCTTCGGCAGCCATAGGGACGACGTACCGGCTTCTCAAGGCCCATAATTTCGCCATGCGCGTCATCATGCTTTCATGGGAGTATCCGCCTCGCATAGTGGGCGGTATTAGCCCCCACGTGCACGATCTGTCGCAGCAGCTGCAGTCTAAGGGGATCGAGGTTCACGTCGTCACGAAATCGACTCCGAACGCGCCCGATGAAGAGACGGAACCAGGCGGCGTCCAAGTCCATCGAGTTCACCTGTCTACGACGCCGAACGACTTCCTCCACGAAATTCAGCTTCTGAACCATGCTACCGATCACCGGGTTCGTCAGCTCCTCGAAGACTGGCGGCCGGGCGGGCAGCCGACGGTGTTTCACGCTCACGACTGGCTCTCGCTGGACTCGGCTCGAGAGCTCAAGTATGAGTACAAGCTGCCGATCGTCGCGACGATCCACGCGACAGAGAAGGGGCGACACGGCGGCCTCTGGAACGACACCTCACGCTACATCCACGAGCAGGAGTATTGGCTCACCTACGAGGCATGGCGCATCATCGTCTGCTCGGAGTTCATGAAGGGCGAGGTCGAGCGCCAGTTCAGTGCTCCGGCGGACAAAATCGACGTGATTTACAATG
>JAICWL010000026.1 GCA_025934835.1 Fimbriimonadaceae bacterium | reverse complement strand
TCGACGACCATGGGAACGACTCCGGATAGGTTCATCGGGTCTCCCCGGCATACACCATGGGCGCGCGGCTTCGACTCGCTTCGAGCAGCCGCAGGAGCCCGGGGAGGCCGTGGGTCAGCGCGTAGAGCCAGTTAAAGTGAGCGTCGACCGCCAATGTATTCACGTAGGGCTGCTCGACTTGGCGGTGATCCACACGCAAGGTGGCTCCGCCATCGGTGGGATCGATCGACCACACGACGACCGACTGCTCGCCCTCATCGTCGTCGTTCCAGGTAAACGCGATCATGCGCCCTGCCTCCACTTCGAGCACTTTGCCGTGGATGGGCGAGCCGGACGGCCTTTCGAAACGATATCGAAAGCCGATCTTCGGCTCAAACTCCGCGGGCATGAGCCAGGCACTCAGCGCAGCCGGCTGGGTCAGCGCCTCCCACACCTTTTCAGGGGCGTGTGGCAGGCTCACTTCGAGACGAACTGAGTTCTTCATGAGTTTTCCTCTAGATATATGCCGAGATTCTGCAGCTTGTCCGACCAGAATCTCTCGTAGCTCTGGGCCCAATCCGCGATCTCTTTGATCGGCTCGGCGACCAGTTTGTACATCCGCTTGCGGCCGTTCTTGCGCGCGACCACGAGGCCCGCTTCGCGAAGGATCGACAGCTGCTGCGAGACAGCCGAGAGGCTGACTCCCATCCGATCGGCTAGTGCGCCCATCGGCTGCTCGCCTGTCTCGAGCCGCCTCAGAAGCTCGCGGCGAATGGGAGCAGAGACCGCTGCGAACACATCACCGCTCGTTTCTCTGCGCTCCATCGTCCTACTATACTTTAGAATATTCTTAAATGTCGCCGGGACCCAACGGTCCAGCGCGTGGGAACCCCGCTCCGGGCCACCAAGGTCCTACAACCGCGTGCCAACATCGCCGCGTCTAGCGGTATAGGATGGAGAAAAAGATGAGAATAGGAACACAACTTTGCACATTACTGATTGTCGGTGCGCTGTTTGCAGGTGCAGCGGCGACCGCTTCAGCGCAGTCGATTCCCCACTGGGTGGATCGACAAGTGCACGGTACGGCGCGGCATGTCACGCCCCGCCACCATAAGCCGGGCGAGGCGCCATATCCTGGCGAGGCTGGCTACCCCGAGCGATTCAAGTCGCGGCGGCATACCCGCACATGGACGCGAGTCCATCGTCACCGGCGAACGCATCACACCGTGCGCCGGACGGTCACGATCCACCGCACCGTCCATCACCACCGATAAGGCCGTTCGATCGATCAGCTCCCGAGGTGTCGGCTCGGGCCCGGATCGCCTCCTTGGGCCGGGCTCTGTGCAAGCCTCGGAGTCACTGCCATGAGTCTGAGCTCGGCTTGCGCGGCCATGGGGCTCATCGGCCACTTTTGAATAACCTCGCGGTAACGCTGAGCGGCGGCCGCGGGGTTATTCATCGAACTCTCGCAAAGCAAGCCCACGCGGAAAGTGGCGGCCTGCAGGTCGGCTTCGTCCTTTGAATCCCGCAGAACCGCTTCATAAAGCGAAAGTGCGGGGCGAGGCCGGTATTCCCTTTCCATGCGTTGGGCCATTTCGAACAAAACATTGCAAGGAACCGCGTCGGGAGTGGCGGCGAGCCGCGCGAGACAATCGGCGGCGGTCGCAGATTCGTCGCCTCCCGGAGGCATCGACTTGAGCGCCGCCAGGAAGCCTCGCATGCAAGGCTCTTTGATCGGTCGCGATTCCCGTAGGCACTCTCTCATCCAGGCAACGGCCACCGAATGGCTGGTTGGGTTCAGCCTCGCGAGCTCCTCGAGTTCGGGCGCGCTCAAGCAGCGCGTGTCCTTGGTGTCGGCCAGCGTGGCCTTGGCCTGGCTGGCGAATTCGCTGTCTCGGTTGGGGCGGAACGCCGCGCAGACTACCAAGCCTCCGAGAGCGCCTCCCAAATGTGCCAAGTGGCCCACGCCATCTTGGACTCCCAGGAAAGCCCAGAGTAGCTCGAATCCCAGGAAATACGCGCCGACGCCCCACATCGGCCAGTCGAACGTACGCACCGTGTAGCCCAAATACAGGAACGTGACTTCCGCGAACGGGAACATAAAAAGGGAAGCGCCCAGCAGGCCCATGATGGCGCCCGACGCCCCGAAAGCGGGCATGTTGGGGTTGTGCACGCCGACAAGGACCTGGAAAAGCACGTCTCCCGCCACGCCAGATGCGAAATACATCGCCAGGAACTTGAGGCTCTTGAGTCTGCCTTCGACCGCGAAGCCGAACAGGTAGAGAAACCACATGTTGCCAATCAGATGGAGTGGGCTCGCATGGAGGAACATCGCGGTGGCAATGCGCACCGGCGTGAAATCAGCGCCAAAGAGCGCCAAGCTCCTTACGGCGGAAGGGTGGACTGCGAGCCCGTTCGACGTGAAGGCGTATATGGCAACGTTCGCGACGATCAGTGAGATCGTCGCGAACGGAAAGGCCTCCGGCGGATTCTTCGAGCGGATCGGAAGCAGCATTGATCCGCGGGAATCATAGCTGCTTTTACCAAGAGGCGCAAGGGACCGGTCTTAGCGCTTCTTGCGTCGAACGAGCAGCCCGATCGCTCCAACCACCAGGACGGCATAGGAAGCCGGCTCCGGCACAGGCGCCGAGCCCGTGATGAATAGTGTCTTTCCGCCCGAATCCACACCGTCGATAACGACATTCTTATCGAACATCACATGGTATCCGGCCTGCAGACCCGTTCCCGAGATGCTTCCGTACGTGAAATCGAAGGGGGAATCCGTTGGGTTCAGCGGGTTCTTCTTGGCGTTGTCGTCGTAGCCCGCAACGAGCGAACCGGTAGTCCACCCCCAGTGATCGGGCGCCGTCCCCTGGGTCGCCGTCACCGATCCACCCGTTCCGAGCTCGTAGGCTCCGAAGATGAATTGGATCGCGTAGGTGTTCCCCTGGAACACGAAGGTTGAGCCCGGGGACATCGAGACGGAGAAGTTGACTCCCGAGAGGGTCGAGGAGACGCCGGAGATCGTCCCACTGTGGAAGGAGCTAAGGGTTACGGCGGACGCGGCTCCAACGAGCGTAGCGCCGAGTGCGAGTGTGATAATTGCGCGGTTCATGAATCTTTGTCGTCCTAAAAGCGTTCTCGCCCAAATCGGGCGAACACTTCGAGTGCGATAAGATTCGTGCCAAATGTAGGGCGCACGCGGGATCCCCGCTGACTTGCTGGGGAATTGGGGCGGCTGATGGGAATCGAACCCACGACCTCCTGAGCCACAGTCAGGCGCTCTAACCCCTGAGCTACAACCGCCGCGCGTAGGTCATTGTGGGCGATTTACCGACTCCGATTCAACCGGGGCCCGTTTCAAACCGGCCATACTGCCGTACATGCCGCAGATGCTGATCGGTCTCGGCACGAATGTCGGCGACCGGATGTCTCACCTGAGGGATGCCTGCATGCTGCTTAGCGACCGGTTCCGAGTGCTGAGCACGAGCTCCGTATACGAGACCGCGCCGATGTACGTCGAGGACCAGCCTGCCTTTCTGAACGCGGCCGCATTAGTCGAATCCACCTGCTCGCCTTTGGGTGTGCTCCGAGCGCTGAAGTTGATCGAAACCGAAATCGGCCGGCACACGCGCGAACGCTATGGCCCAAGGGAGATCGACTTGGACCTTCTCGCCTACGGCTCGCTGGCGTATCGTTATAGGGAAGCCGGAAAGACTTTGCTCCAAGTGCCCCATTCCAAGACCCCCGAGCGCAGGTTCGCTCTCGCGCCCCTTGCGGATATCGCGCCCGAGTGGGAGCTTCCGGGGCTGGGAACCGTGGCGGCGCTGCTCGAACAAACGAACGGCCAAGCTGAGAGCGTCAAGAGAATTGCGGATGCGGTACTTCCATTATCAGGCGACCGATAGCCAAGGGCGAGATCTCTATGGCACGGTGCAGGCTCAGGATGCCGACGCGGCGCGGCTGATGGTCTCGGGCCGAGGGCTGGTGGTCAAGAACGTCAGCGAGTCCGTCGTAGCCGGGTCCGCCGCGGCCCCGCAGTTGCACAACGCGGCGCCGATCCAGCAGAGAATCGCTCCGATGCCTGCGGCAGCACCCGTTCAAGCAGTGACGCATGTACGCCAGCAATCGCCTGAGAGAATCGCGCCATCTGCGCCGAGCGCCCCCAACAAGACGAAGCGCGGCTCGGATAAAGCCGTGCACTTCATATTCTCACAGCTCGCGAGCTTCCTGCGCTCCGGCACGAACTTGCACGAGGCGCTCAAGCAGCTTGCCGCGCAGCAGCCCGCTGCCGATTACGGTCGCTCGCTCGAGGACGCCGCGGGCCGCGTTGCCGGCGGCGGGAGCTTGGCAGACGCCCTGGACTCGTATCCTTACCTCTACTCGCCTGATGTTGGCGCCACGATGCGCGCGGGCGAGCAGGGAGGCTTTATGCCGGAGGCGGCCCAGGCTGTCTCGGAACAGCACCTCCGGTCGCACCAGCTAAAGCGGCGATTCTTCTACTTTTCGTTCTTAACGTTTTTCGTCGCTTGCTTCGCGCCGATTCTTTGGGCGATCGTCAACGGCTCGCTCGACACCATCGGCGATCAATGGGAGCACGATGGCAGCCTGCCAGCAACCGCCGCGCTCGCGCACCACACCGACCAACGGCTTCTGGGTGTTCTTCCGATCTGCATCGCGGCGTTCGTAATCTGCCTCGTCGTCTACCGCGTGTGGAATTCTATGGCCCTGCGCGGCATGCGCCATAGAATCGTGTTTTTGCTTCCTGGAATCGGGAAGCGGGCTCAAGCCGAGTCCCTGGCCAGAGTGTCGTTCGTGATGAGCCTCCTGAGCAAGACCGGCGTGCCGCCTCAGCGGCTGATGGCGCTCTCCGCGGCCACTGCTCCAAACCTCGCCATACGCGACCGGCTGATGGCCGAAGCTTCATCGATGCGTGAGAACGAGCGATTGTCCCAAGCGTTCGGCAGGTCCAAGGTGATGCCCGAGGAATACACGCCGATTATTTCAACGGCGGAGCAGACGGGAGATATGCCCGGCGCGCTGAACAACGTGGCTCGGATGACCGAGGGCGAGTACCAGAACGCGGACTCCGTAGTGCTCTGGAAGGCGAGCGCACTCTTCTATCTGGTCATAGGGATCGCGGTGATGGTAGTCGCGGCGATAACTCTCAAGCAATTCTATATGGGGTTGTTCGACAAGATTCAATGACCGTTCTAGACGTCGTCAAGTGGGCCTTTACGGCCGGCGTCACCATTTCCTGCGCGCGCTATGCGGCGTCAGGGCAAATGAAGCACGACTTCCAGATCTTTAAGGGCCTTTCGGCACTCGACTGGATCAAGGTCGTAGTTTTGAACCTCGTCGTGCTTACGGCCACGCTCACCGGGATCGTGCTCGCTTATACATACGGGCCGACGTTTCTCCAATGGTCATGGCTGACGCTTTTCGCGACGAAGGGTGAGCAGGGAACGAATCTTAATCTCGCCGGGGCATCGATTCCCTACTTCGGAATCGTGTTCATGATCCTTCTCATCCTCAACTTCCCGAGGCTCGCTCGCTACGAAGAGGAGGAATTCCGCGACGGAACGAAGAACTGGCTCGATGCGATCCCAAGAAGCATCAAGTTCGGGCTGTGGCATTGCGTAGTTGGCGTTCCGCTATGCGCCGGCATCTTGCTCGCCTTCCCCGGCCTCTGGTTCACGAGGCAATACTTCAGGGGCGGCGTCGAACGATCGACCCTGTATCACGCGACCTACAACATGATTCTAGGCGGCGCGCTGCTTGCATACCTGGTGCTAGCGAATCTGCATGGTAGCCACTAACGTAACCCTAGAGAGGAAGGCAGTCGAACGCAATGCCCACTTTCGAATATAAGGCTAGAACTTCCGACGGAAACCCGGTCAACGGCGTCGTGTTCGGGCAGTCGCTCGACCAGGTGCTTAAAGATTTGCGAGGCCAAGGCGTCGACGTCACCCAAATCGGTCTTGCGAGCGGCGCTGATCTCCCCGCCTCCGGAGCGGCAATCCAGACCCCGAAAGAAGGGGTCGAGAAACCGGCCGGGGGAGCCTACGTCTACGACGGGCCAGGGTTCGAAAGCGATGACCGCCGCGACGAGATAACCAAGAACCGCTCCTACGTCGCCACGAGCGTCGTGGGGCCCATAGCCGGAAAGATCGCTCTCTCCAGGCTTGCCTTCTTTTTCCGGCAGCTTTCCACGATGGTCCGTGCCGGCGTGCCGATCGTGCAATGCCTAGACACGCTTTCGCGCCAGGCTGGCGACCCCCGCCTTCGCAAGATCATCAGCGAGCTGAGGGAGCATGCGAATGCAGGCAGGCCGATGAGCGCCGGCATGCAGCGGTATCCGGAAGTGTTTTCTCCAATCATGCTGAGCCTCGTGCGCTCCGGGGAGGAGGCCGGATTCCTAGACTCCTCACTCGGAATCGTGGCGGATTATCTCGATGACGAGATCGAGGTTCGCAACATCTACCGCCGGGTTACCTTTCTTCCGAAGCTCGAGCTGGTCGCCTCGGTCGTCATCATCCTGGGAACGAACGCGATCATCGCCTCGCTCGGCAAGACGGGCGGGTTGAGTTCGCCGCTAACGACTCCTTCGACTTGGATTTGGCTGGGGCCGCTGATCGTCGCGATCTTCTTATTCCTGCGCGTGGGGCTCGCCAATCCGCGAGTCAAATACAACTGGGACCTGTTCGTCAGCCTCATACCCTACATCGGCGGCACGAACAGGCAGTTCGCGATGGCGAGGTTCGGACGCGCGTTCGGAGCGCTGTACCGGGGAGGCGTGCCCATCAACCGGGCCCTAGCCCTATCGGCCGACGCCTGCGGAAACGAATACCTTCGATCCAAGATGTATCCGGCGATTCGGACGCTGGAAACGGGTGCGGGCATCGCGGAGACTCTCCGATCGACCAAAGCCTTCTCCCCTATCGTGCTCGACATGATCCAGACCGGCGAGACCACAGGCAACCTCGACCAGATGCTTGGAAACGTGGCGGACTTTTACCAGGACGAGGGCAAGACCAGGGCGACCCAGACCGGCTACGTCGTAGGCGTTCTCGTGGCGCTTTGCGTCATGGTGTACATCGGGTACATCATCATCACGTTCTACATGGGCTACTACGGCAACATGATGTCGGGAATCGGAGAATAGCCGAACGGAAGCGGCAAGCGTGGCGAAGACTCATTACGACGTTCTGTCGGTAGGCAGGAAGGCGACCCAGGCGGAAATCAAGGCCGCGTACCGGAAGCTCGTGCTCGCGCATCATCCGGACCGGTCCAGCGACCCACGCTCAAAGGATCTGTTCCTGGCTGGTACCGCCGCCTACGAGACGCTCAGCGATCCGGAGGCGCGTAAGCGGTACGACATCCTGCTGGACCTGGAGTCGCGACGCGCTGCCGAAGCTGCGCGCCCAAAGGCTCAGGCTGCGCACCAGGCCCGACCCACCGCACCCAGGGCCCCAGCTCCGAAGGCCTCCCCACCTAAGACCGCTGCGCCAGGGCAGCCCAAGGACCAGAAAGCTTCGACCGCGCAAGAAGTGGCCAGAATGACAGGCGCGTTCGCCAGGGGACGATTCGACGAGGCCGAGCGGCTCGCCAAAAAGATCATCGAGATCGACAGCCGCCAACCGATGCCGTACGCGATCCTCGGTGATATAGCGCGGAGCCGCAGGAATCTTAATGAAGCCGTGCGGATGTACGCATTCGCCGTGCAGATGGACCCGCGCAACCCGACTTACCAGCGGCAATACGAGCGCCTGCTCACCTCAAGTCGAATTCAGGTGGGCGAAAAGAAGGCGACACTCGAGCCAGACGATGCGAAGGTGCTCGCACCCATGGGTGCCACGGTCGTCGTGCTGGTCTGCGCTGCGTACGTCGCACTCAGCCACGAGACGGCTTTGGCGCCGTCGGTCGGGTTGATCTCCTCATGGACGCTCGGGCTCGTCGTGATGCTTTTCTTTGCCGGGGTGAGCGTAGGCTGTGCCCTGAGCCTTGGGAACTTGATCGACCGCTTCGACAGCTTCGGATCGGCTGCATCGGGCAAGACGCCCCCGGCTCTCGCGCTTGGGTCTGTTGCAGTCGTCAACTTTTGGGCAGCGGCGGCGCTGTATGCGATTTTGGGGCTGACCCAGCGGGCTTTCAACTATTCGAGCACAAGAATGATGGGCGCCGTCGGTGCGAGCGTGGGCATTATCGCGCTCGCGTCATCGGCGGGCCGAATGCAGCCGGAGCAGGTTATGCTCTGGGGCGGAAACGTCTCGTACGTGGGCGCGCTGTGCGGCTGGCTCGTCACCGACTCGATTAGAGGGTAAGCGTCGAGCGAAGCTCGCTAAGCGTGCGGTGCATGACCGCCACAGGCTCCATGTCGTCGCTCAGGGGCGCTCCGTTGGAATCGAACTCTTCCCTCGGATAGCTGTCCATGAAGTTCGTGATCTCTTCCGCCTTATCGGCAAGAGCCCGGATTCGCTCGGCCAGGAATTGGCTTCGTGAGCCGACGCGCGCCGCTAGCGCAGGATCCCGAATAGCGCGCCACTCGGACGTCGTCAGCTCTTCCATGGCCTCGCTCGCAGCGTCCGATACATCTTGCGCCAGCACCCTCTGATCGCGCCATCCGCGCGCTTGAAGCGTGTTCTCCAGCCTCTCCCAGTCGACCGCGATCCCTTCGAGCGACCGAAGCGCCTCCTCCGGCATCGCCGTATCCAAGCCGATTCTCGAGCGAGCAAGCTCGAGCTCCTCGAGCGTTCGGACGCGCCGGATGGCCTCTTGAAGCGGAAGTCGGCGGGATCGTGCGACCTGGTTCCAGGAGTGCACTCGCAGGCTCAGAATCCCGCCGATTGCGACCACGCTCAAACCTACCGCAACGACGACGCCGGCGAGCAAATAAATGAGGAGCAGCGCCGGGATCGCCAGCAGCCAACGCGGATCGCGAAGACCCCGAAGCGGTGCGGGCAGCGTGGAGTAGTCGACCGCGACGAACATGGACAGCGCCCGGGATTTCTCCGGCAGCACAGCATGCGCCACGAGCGGAACCTCGCTCAACCGGAAGCTGCGACCCACTAGAGGATTCTACGCTCGCTCTGGAAAGGTATCTTGTCGGAATGCCCAAGCGACCCATCCGCAAGGAGGATTTGCTTCGATTCGTGTTTGTGGGAGACCCGCAAATCAGCCCCGATGGGGACCGGGTTCTGTTCTCGCACAAAACGATCAACGACAAGAACAAATACATCACCAACCTCTTCACGGTGACCCGCGAGGGGAAGGTCGCGCAGTGGACCCAGGGGGACTCGGGCGCAGGTCATGGCAGGTGGTCGCCTGACGGCGCCCAGATAGCATTTATATCGAGCAGGGAGGACAAGCTAAGTCAGCTCTACGTCCTTCCGACAACCGGCGGTGAGGCGCGCAAGCTCACGACGCTTCCGGAAGGCTCGATCGGCGAAGCGAAGTGGTCGCCGGACGGGAAGCGAATCGCGATTACCTTCCGCGAGCAGATTCCGTCCCACGCGAAAGAAGCCGAGAAGGAGCGCCAAGAGAAGGGGCTCAGCACTCCTCCTATCGAAATCACATCGGCCTGGTACCGGCTCGACGGCGACGGCTACTTTGCCGACCAGCGCTACAAGCTCTACGCCGTCGACGTGGCGACGGGCGAGCATAAGCTGCTGTACGAGGACGACGTCCTGGGGGACTACGACTTCGATTGGTCGCCGGATTCGCAAGAGATTGCCGTAATCCACAACGCCACTAAGAAGCCATGGGTCGATCCTCCCAACAAGCAGATCTATCGGCTGAACATGGAGGGCCAGTCCTGGCGGCTTGAAGGATTGCCCAAAGGCGAAAAGGCACTTCCCAGGTGGTCTCCGGACGGCAAGTGGATCGCATACATCGGCGATGTGGACGAATCGGATCCCTGGGGCACGCGAAACCTGCGTGTTTACCTCGTTGCCGCAGGCGGCGGGGAGGCGAAATGCCTCACGGAGGGCTCAGACTTCGACATGGGGGTCGGCACCCTCGGCGACACGAAGGAAGCATCCTCGGGCGGGTTCGATTGGGCGCCGGACGGCAAGGGGCTGCTGCTACAAATCGGCTGGCACGGCGAGCAGCAGCTTGGCTACCTACCCATTGACGGGGAGATCGAGCTGCTTACCGAGGGGCGGCACGTCATTTCCATCGGCAACATCAGCAGAGACGGGTCCCGAATCGCCGCCCTCGTTGGCAATGCCACGACGCTCCAGGAAGTCGCCGTGATCGAGCGCGAGCTCGCGAGCGGACATTGGGCGCCATCCATCCTGACCGATTTCAATCACGCGTTTCATGAGGAGGTCGAGCTCAGCTCGCCTGAAGAGTTTTGGCTCGACTCCACGCCGAACAAGGATGGCTCGCCCAGCAAGCTGCACTGCTGGGTCATGAAGCCGGTCGGATACCTGGAGCCAAGGCGCTATCCGGCGATTTTGGAAATCCACGGCGGCCCACACGCGCAATACGGGTGGAGCTTCTTCCACGAATTCCAGTTGCTTGCGGCGGAAGGGTTCGTCGTCGTGTACACGAATCCGCGTGGATCGAAGGGGTACGGCGAGAATTACTGCGCCCAGATACGGAGCGACTGGGGCGTCAAGGACTGGGAAGATATCGAGACGGTTACGCGTTGGATGCAGCATCAGCCGTACATTCACCCTGGCCAAATGGGCGTCATGGGGGGCAGCTACGGCGGCTACATGACCAACTGGGTCATCGGACATACCGATGCCTATGCTGCGGCGATAACCGACAGGTGCGTGTCGAACATGGTGTCCATGTCCGGCAATTCCGATTTCCCGGTCAACAAGGACCAATACTTCCAGGGCGTGGCCTGGGGGTCGCACGACGAAATCAAGGAGCTTTGGCGACAGTCGCCGATCGCGTACTTCCAGAACGTGAAAACGCCCACGCTCGTCATCCACAGCGAAGGGGACTTCCGGTGCAACATCGAGCAGAGTGAGCAAGTGTTTATGGCGCTGCAGATGGAAGGCGTGGAATCCAGATTCGTGCGCTACCCGAGGGAGACCTCTCACGGATTGTCTCGAGGCGGCCCGCCCGATCTGAGATTGCACCGCCTCGGCGAGATCGTCGCCTGGATGGACAAGTACCTGAAGTAGCGCCTGCCAGACTTCCGCGTCCCGCTGATCCAGGGCCGCCCATCGACCTGCCAGCGCCCCGCCCGGCCTTGGGGTTAAACTCGGGCGGACATGCTCAAAACGCGCACGGGCTCTTTCCCTATCGGATTTCGTCGAGGCTGGTCGGACTGGCAAAAAGATATCGACAAGCTGCTCGCCTGGGCTAAAGAGAACGGTTTCGGCGTCATCGATCTAGGCTCGGACGCCGACGAGTCCGGCAAGAAAGTGCGAGCGGCCGGGTTGCAGGTCGGCTCGGCAGATCTTCGGGGCTGGAACGGCATCATCTCACCCGACCCCGCCAAACGGAACGATGCCGTGCAGTCGAACGCGGCTTATATCGAGGCTTGCGCTGCCCTCGGGATTTCGAACTTCTTCGCAGTGATGCTTCCCGAGAAGCCGGAGCTGCCCAGAAGCGAGAACTTCGGATACATGGTGCAGGGCTTGCAGGCTCTCGCGCCGATTCTGGACAAGCATTCGGCTCATTTGGTGATCGAAGGCTGGCCCGGACCCGGAGCGCTTTGCTGCACTCCCGAGGGTTACCGCGCGGCGATCGAGGCTGTGCCGGGGAAAGCGATCGGCATCAATTACGATCCCTCGCACCTGATTCGCATGGGCATCGATCCGATCCGTTTCCTGCAAGAGTTCGCCGACCACGTTTTCCACGTTCACGGAAAGGACACCGAAATCGTCGAGGAGGCGCTTTACGAGTTCGGCTGGGAGCAGCCGGCGACATTCGACAAGGGGCATGGATTTGGCTCGCACCACTGGCGCTACACAATTCCCGGGCACGGCTGCATGCGCTGGACTCAAGGATTTCAAATTCTGAAAGAGCACAAATACCAGGGCGCGGTGAGCATCGAGTTGGAGGATGAAAACTTCAACACCGGCGAAGCAGGGGAAAAGCAGGGTCTGCTAGCCGGCGCGCAGTTCCTCGCTTCGGCCTGAGAAGAAAGTGCTTCAACCCGCGGAGCACTTGGGCGGTCTAAGAGCTGAGGTGGCCAAATGTCATACACGGCTCACCCCGGAACGGGGTTCTCATCAGATGCTTCGACCCGCCCTGCTCTTCAGGGCGCGACTTGGGCATATCATCTTCTGCATTTCGGGTTCGTCGTCACCCCGCTCGTTGCGGGGCTCGACAAGTTCGGCGACTATCTAACCAACTGGGATAAATACCTGGCTCCGGTTTTTCCGCGGACGCTCAATGTGACGGCCGACACGTTCATGAGAGGCGTTGGCATCATCGAGATCATCGCGGCGATCATCGTTGCGTTCAAGCCGCGCATCGGCGGCTACATCGTTGCGCTGTGGCTGGCGGGGATCATCTTCAACCTGGTGATCAATCCCGCGAGCTGGTCGGCTGATCCGTCGATGAGAATGTGGGATATCGCTCTGCGCGATTTGGGCCTCTTATTCGGAGCGTTGTGCCTGGCGTGGCTCGCTGCGGACCATGACGGCCGTGTCGTGAAGACGGAAGGCTAGGTTCCCCGGACTGACGCGGCAAGCGCAGAGCCCCGAATTTCCTGGAGGCTCTGCGCACCCTCGCGCGCCATGCGCGCCGCAAGTCCGACAAGCAGCGCCGCTGCCGAGCCGGGCCCGCCATAGATCCAGCCTGTGTAGATTTGGGCAAGGTGCGCGCCCAGCGCAATCTTCTCGTAGAGGTCGTCTGAGCTCATGATGCCGCCGACGCCGACGAGGATCAACTCCGGGGCGCACTCCGCGATGTGGCGAAGCACCGAGTTCGACTTCGCGCGCAAGGGTGCGCCAGAGAGCCCACCGGCTTCACCGGGATCGGCGCTCAGCCCATCGCGGCCAAGCGTGGTGTTGGTGGCTATCAAGCCCGTGAGGCGCGCTTCTCGCGCGACCTCGAGCACCTCGTCCAAGGCGTCCCACTCGAGATCCGGCGCGATCTTGACGAACAGCGGCGGTGTGGCGTCGATCTCACGTATCGCAGCCAAAATCTCGAGCAGCGGTCCCTTTTCCTGAAGTTGCCGCAGTCCGGGAGTATTCGGCGAAGATACGTTCACCACGAAGTAGTCGCCGAGCGAGCGCAGCAGACGGAAGCTTTCGCGGTAATCCTCGGGCGCCTGCTCCAGCGGTGTCGCCTTGGTCTTGCCGAGATTAACGCCGACGGGGATGCCCGCCCGGGCCGCGCGCAGCCTCGATGCGACCGCCTCGGCGCCATCGCTGTTGAACCCCATACGGTTGATGAGGGCCTTGTCCGCTGGGAGGCGAAACAGGCGCGGTCTGGGATTGCCCGGCTGGGGCCGAGGGGTCACGGTGCCGACTTCGATAAACCCGAACCCCAGCCTCCGCCACTGCGGAACGGCGACCGCGTTCTTGTCGAACCCGGCCGCGAGGCCCAGCGGGTTGGGAAACCGCTTCCCAAACAGCTCTTGTTCGAGCAGCGGAGACTGAAATTCACGCGCTCCCGCCAGCCCGCTGGCGATGATCGACATGGCGGCCCCGTGGGCCGTTTCGGGGTCGAGCCGAAACAGCAGCGGCCTCGCTACCGACTCGTAAAACCCCATGGCTAATTATGCGACCGTCGCCTCTCGCCCGAATCCGCTGGAAACGGCTCTCGAATCAGCAGGAAACCGCATCGTTCGGAGCCTGTGAGGCGTATGTATATAAGGTATAGTTTAGGTTCAAAATCAGGCGTAATTATCCGCCTCGGGTCCGAAGCCGCAAGGTTTCTAAAGCCTACTCCAACAACGCTCATGCCGGATAACAATAATCCTCCAAATGACGACCAGCTCCGAGCGATCGAAGAGATCACCAGCAAGGTCACAGGCGACTATAACGCCGATCAAATCCAAGTTCTCGAAGGCCTCGAAGCGGTGCGAAAGCGGCCAGGCATGTACGTTGGCGACAACGGCAAGCGCGGCCTCCACCAGATGTTCAAAGAGGTCCTCGACAACTCGGTCGACGAAGCGCTAGCGGGCTATTGCGACTCGATCGTCGTCACGATCCATGCGGACAACTCCGTCAGCCTTTCCGACAATGGGCGCGGAATCCCGGTCGACAAGCACGAGAAGATGGGAGTTAGCGCACTGCAGGTCGTCATGACCGTGCTTCATGCAGGCGGCAAGTTCGGCGGAGGAGGGTACAAGACGGCCGGAGGCTTGCACGGAGTTGGCGTGAGCTGCACGAATGCACTCTCCGAGTGGATGGAAACTACCGTCAAGCGAAACGGCAAGATTTATCGCCAACGGTATGAAAAGGGCATCCCCGTCACGGCCGTCGAAGAGGTCGGCAAGGTCAAGGACGGCACGACCGGCACGCGGCAGCACTGGATGGCGGATGCGACCGTCCTCACCGTCTGTGAGTACGACACGCACGTTTTCAAGACCCGCATGCGCGAGCTCGCGTACCTGAACCCGCGCGTACGCTTCGAGTTCATCGACGAGCAGGACCCGCAGCTGTCCGAGGTATTTCACTATCAGCGCGGCATTCCGCAGCTCGTCGAAGACCTCAACGAAGGCAAGGACACGCTCCACCCGGTCATTTTCTTCAGAAGAACGAAGGACACCACCGAGGTCGAAGTGGCGCTGCAATACCACGACGGCTACAACGAGACCATTCTGGCGTTCTCCAACAACATTCACAACCCGGACGGCGGCACCCACGTGAGCGGATTCAACACTGCGCTCACACGCGTGGTGAACGCCCACGCCCGGAAGATGAACTTCCTGAAGGAAAAGGACACGAATCTAACCTCCGAGGACATCACCGACGGTCTGACCGCCGTGATCTCGCTGAGATTGGAGAACCCGTCGTACAACTCCCAGGACAAGGTGAAGCTGGTCACCCCAGAAGTGCAAGGGCTCACCAATTCGCTCGTGGGAGACGGGCTGACGACTTTCTTCGAAGAGAACCCGGCGGTCGCAAAGCGAATTCTGGACAAGGCGATTCTCGCGCAGCGAGCTCGAGAAGCCGCTCGCAAGGCTGCAGAGCAGATTCGCCGCGGCAACGCCATGGACAGCTTCGGGCTTCCCGGCAAACTGCACGACTGCATCAGCAAGAACCGCGACGATTGCGAGCTGTTCCTGGTGGAAGGGGACTCGGCCGGCGGATCGGCCAAGGGGGCTCGCGATCGGCAGACGCAAGCCGTATTGCCTTTGCGCGGGAAGATCCTGAACGTGGAGCGCGCGAGGCTCGACAAGGCGCTGGATAACGAAGAGATCAAGTCGCTGATTGCGGCGCTCGGTGTTGGAATCGATCTCAACATGGGCAAGAGCCGGGCCGCTCGGGAATCCGAAACCGGTGACATGGAAGAGTTCGAGATGATCGTCGGCGACACCGAATCTTCGAATGGCAACGGACACGCCGGCCTGTACAGCGGCAACGGCAACGGAAAGAAGAATGGCAAGCGCGACCGGACCGAGGACATCACGTTCGAAATCGACAAGCTTCGCTACGGCAAGATCATCGTCATGACCGACGCCGACGTCGACGGCGAGCACATTCGAACGCTGTTGCTGACGTTCTTCTATCGATACATGAAGCCCCTGGTGGAGGCTGGCCGCGTGTACCTCGCCCAGCCGCCGCTTTTCGTGGTGAAGGTGGGCAACAACGAGCGGTACTACGCGATGGACGAGCGCGAGCGGGACGAGATTCTCAAGGGCCTAAAGAAGAAAAACTGGACCATCCAGCGCTTTAAGGGGCTCGGCGAGATGAATGCCGAAGAGCTCGAGGAAACGACCATGAACCCGAAGAACCGGCGCCTGGTGCAAGTCATCCTGGACGTCGAGCAGGAGATGCAGATCGAGCAGATGTTCTCCAAGCTGATGGGCGAGAAGGTCGAACCGAGGCGAGAGTTTATCGAAGCGCACGCGAAGCAAGCCGGCAACGTCGACTGGCACTATTAGTCGAGCGGGACGAGCCCCTCGGGACAGCCTTCCGAGGGACCATTTCGTACACTGCCTGTCCGGCAGAAACGGTCATTTATGACTGCGGAAGGGACACGGTGGTCGTGGTGCCGCAGGCCGGACTTGAACCGGCGACCCTAGCATTTTCAGTGCTATGCTCTACCAACTGAGCTACCGCGGCACGCCTTGGAGATGGCGCGGATGACGGGATTTGAACCCGCGGCCTCCGGCGTGACAGGCCGGCGCTCTAAACCGCTGAGCTACACCCGCGAACAGACAGAGAGTATGGCACACGGCGGCTCTCGGATCAAGGCCGAAGCTCCGTCCCAGAGCAACCGAAGTCCGCATGAAGCTTTCGTGGCCGGGCTAGAGCAGACTCCGCCCCACGCCCCAGGGAACGCCGAGGTGCGAAGCCACAGTAGCTCCGATCGCCGTCATTCCGGGATGATCGCCGAGTGGGCCGGGCCGGACGCCCTTCCCGATCGCCACCACAGGCACTAGCTCCCTCGAATGGTCAGTCGAAGCGGAAGTGGGGTCGTTTCCGTGGTCCGCCGTAAGGATGAGTAAATCCTTGGCTTCGAGGGCATCCAGGACCCGCCCAAGAGTCACGTCGAAACGCTCGAGCGCAGACCCAAAGCCCGCAGGGTCGTTCCTATGGCCGTACAGCATGTCGAAGTCCTCGAAATTCGCAAAGATGAACCGGGCGTCCGAGCGCATCGCTTCGAAGAGCGCCTTGGCGTGCTGCTCGTTGCTCTGAGTGCGTGGCACGGGACGAAAGCCGCGGCCATCGAACAGCTCCGGCACGACACCGATCCCGAGAACGTCTCCCACTTGGTCGACGAGATTCGGCGGGGGCGGAATCGGAAAATCCTTTCTGCCTCCGGTGCGCTGAAAGCCGCTCTTGGCAGAGCCGATGAAGGGCCGTGCGATCACTCGCTGGACGTCGTTCGGCGCGACGCATATCCGCCGCGCGACTCGGCACATTTCGTATAGACGCTCTACCGGAACGACTTTCTCGTGGCACGCGAGCTGGAACACGCTGTCGGCGCTCGTGTACAGAATCGGCTTGCCTGTGGCCATGTGCTCCTCACCAAGCTCTTTGAGGATGTCGGTGCCACTGGCGGGCTTGTTTCCAATGATTCCAACCCCGATTTCGCTCTCGAAAGCGCGAACGAGGTCGATCGGGAAGCCATTCGGGTAGGTGGGAAACGGCGTGGGAGTGACGATGCCCATCATCTCCCAGTGGCCGGTCACGGAGTCTTTGCCTTGGCTTAGCTCGCGCAATCGGCCCCAAGCCCCGCGCGTCGAGCTTCCGTCTACCTCCCGAATCCCGCAGGCGCTCAGGAATCCCACGTCGGCGAGGCTGGGAGTATCGAACCCTCCGAGCGTCTCCCAAACGTGCCGCACCGTCGCAGGATGGTCGAGGTCACCGAACGCGGCCGAGTCCGGCGCTTCGCCGGCGCCGCAGCCGTCCAAAACAATCAATATGCATCGAGACACGGCCTTGTTATAGCCGCGTCGGGTGTATGCTGGCCGTGATGCGAGGACCCGCTTATGCGGGTCTAAGCGGGGGAAGCCGGTGAGAATCCGGCACTGTGCCGCAACGGTGTGAGCCCTGGGGGCTCGAGTCCGAGTGCCCGCCTCGCAGTGTTTGTGAGCCGTCGCCTACGAGCATAGGTCTGCGAGCTGCGGGCAGCAGTCCGCATCTCCACCTCCGCGACTACGCCGATGGCCTCACTCGACCGCCCCCCGGGGCAATGTGAGGTCTGTAAGAATTGGAAAACCGTATAGCGAAACGGGGGTTCACCCTGATCGAGCTTCTCGTCGTCATCGCGATCATCGCGATTCTCGCCGCAATCCTGTTCCCCGTTTTCGCGCAGGCCAAAGAGGCCGCCAAAAAGACGCAATCGCTGGGGAACCTGAAGCAGATCGGTCTGGCTTGGCTCCTGTACAACGGGGACTACGACGACATATGCATGCGCGCCGATGTGTCCGGAGGCGCGAAGACCTTCTACTGGTGGGGAAGCTGGGACGGCGCTATGCTTCGGCCGGAAGAAGGGCTTCTCTACCCATACACGAGGAGTCACGGCATTCAGGTCGACCCTTCGTTTCCGAACTCGTTGCGTACCGCATTGGGCCTGACGGGCTATGGCTACAATTACTTCTATCTCAGCCCGTCCACTTTCGACGCGAACTGGAACGAGATTCCTGAGCCGGTAGGTGCGGGCCGCATCGCCGACCCGGCAGACACCGTGTGCTTCGCTACCGCAGCGAGGATCGATAACTGGGCGTATCCGACCCCCACTTTGGAAGGCAACACCTACCTCGATCCACCGTCGCAGCAGAATCCTGGGTTCCATGGACGGCACAGCGGGGTCGGGAATGTGCTTTGGTGCGACGGCCACGCCAAATCGAGAAGGCCGGTGTATCGCACCGGGAGCTTCGGCTATGGGTTCGAGGCTGCGGATTTCGTCGCTCAGAATCTAGGCGATATCGACTCCGACGGCAACCTTGGGACAGACGAGCTGTTTGACCTCGACTGAACGGGAGACGCCGGGTGCCTTATCGGGCACCCGGCGCCTGGATGTGCTCATAACACTTGCCAAGCTGGTTTTGGGGCCACATCGGGCGCCGCCAAGCTCGTCCGCTTCTACTTCACTGCCGCAGCGACCCATAATGGGGCATGACCCTGGGGCCGATCCTACTCGCACTCGCCACACCCTCGATTCTGATTTCCGGTGGCTCGGTCCTGGACGGATCGGGCCACAAAGCCGTCCGAGAAGACGTGCGTGTCCAGGGCGACCGTATCGTCGAAGTCGGGCGGCTTTCGCGAAGACCAAACGAGACGGTGATAGACGCTCGCGGTGAAGTCGTCTGTCCTGGATTCATCGACGCGCATAGCCACGCGGACGGCGAGATCCTGACCAAATCGGACGCCTCCGTAGTCGTCCGCCAGGGGATCACCACCTCCGTGGTGGGTCAAGACGGCAGTTCCCACTTTCCAATTCGAGAGTGGATCGCCAAGCTGAACGCCACTCCGCACACGCTCAACCTCGCATCGTTCGTCGGCCACGGCACCGCGAGATCCCAGATTCTAGGCAAGAACGCCAATCGGCCGGCAACTCCGGAAGAAATCCACAAGATGGCCGCACTCGTCGATTCCGAGATGCGCGCCGGCCTCCAGGGTCTGTCATCCGGCCTCGAGTACGATCCAGGCTACTACAGCGCCACCGAGGAGCTCATCGAGCTCGCCAAGGCCGCTTCGAAGCACCACGGCATCTATATCAGCCACGTGCGCGACGAAGAAAACAAGGCCATACAGTCGTTCACCGAGCTGATTCGAATTGCGCGCGAAGCCCACTTACCTGCTCAAATCTCTCACATCAAGCTGGCCTCAAAGCCCGTGTGGGGTCTTGCGGACAAGGTCCTCGGCATGATGCGCTCTGCCCGGGCCAGCGGGCTGGACATTACCGCGGACGTGTATCCCTACACGTATTGGCAGTCGACCATAACGGTGCTGATCCCCACGCGCGACTGGTCCGACCGCAAGGCTTGGGCCAAGGGTCTGAGCGAAGTCGGCGGTCCGACGCATGTGCTGCTCACCACGTACTCGCCGGATAAGTCGTGGCAAGGGAAAACGCTCGCCGATATTTCCAAACTGACCTCGAAGGACCCCGTAACCGTGATTCAGGAGATCGTCTCGAAGACGCACGGCGCCGGTGCGAAAGGCTCCGAATCGGTCGTGGTCACGGCGATGACCGAGCCAGACGTGACGAAGTTCATTCGAGACCCGCACATAATGTTTTGCACCGACGGCGGCCTTACGCCCAGTCATCCGCGCGCGGCTGGATCGTTTCCTCGCGTTCTCGCGGAATATGTGCGCTCGCGCCATGTGCTGCCGCTGCCCGAGGCCATTCGCAAGATGACCTCGCTCCCCGCGCACCGATTCCGGTTGGATCATCGCGGTGCGATCCGCAAGGGCTATTTCGCAGACGTGGTTGTGCTGAACCCGCTCACGGTTCAAGATGAAGCAAGTCTGAAGCAGCCCACGCTCCCGCCGAAAGGCATCGACTACGTCCTCATTAACGGCCAGGTCGTCGTCACCCGGCGAGGGGTCACCCCGGCCCGCCCCGGCCGCTTCCTCACCCGGAGGTAGTGCTACCGACAGGGCTTGCCGAAGCAGACCCCCGGGGGCCGTTTCTGGAGCCCGGTTTGGCTTGCCTCACGGTGGGCTGCACCGTGCCGCTTTGCGGTTGAGTGCACGAGCAGACCACCACCGCGAGAGCGAATATCACGAGAGCGAGTGAGCGCTTCATGGCCTTCACTCGTTCGAGGGCGCGTCGTCTTTGTTGTGCATGCCTCAGTTGTCCACTTCGTTCGCCGGCTTGGTCTTGTCCAAGGTCTGTGCAAAGCGGAGCCACTTGGCGTGCCCATCCACGAATGCGTAGTTATTGCCGCTCGTGTGTCGGCCGATATTGAGGGGGTCCGGTATCTGACTGTCGGAGTCGACATCTCCGATCTGGTCGCCCGAGCCATCCAGGTAGCCCCGTTCCCAATTGCCATCGGGCGCCGAGGGCCAAGGGTGATAGTCGAAGAAGGCGATTCCCGCGTGCCGCTCTCCCGTGAGGATCTGCTCGGCCGGCCTCGATGGCATGCCGAGGCTGGCCCCGTGGGCGAAGAAGCCGTTGATCAAGTAGTCGGTGCGGTAAGTGTTCCAGTCGGCCAGGGTCACCGGATACGGGAAGAGCGTGGGAGTGTCGTTCAGGGACGGATCCTAGAAGATCCCGGCTGTCCGGATGTACGGCTGGAGCGGCGCGTACCAGGTGTAGAGGTCGGCGATGGTCTCTGGCGGCTCAAGGTCGTGGTGAGACTTAGGCGACCGGTCCTCGTTGTCGTTGGCGTACAGCACCATCGCCGTGACGATCTGCTTCTGGTTGTTGAGATTCTGGGTCTTCTTTGCGGCCTCCTTGGCCGAGGCAAACACAGGAAACAGGATGGCTGCGAGAATCGCAATGATCGCGATCACGACGAGCAGCTCGATCAGCGTGAATGCTCGACGGGTTTCCACGCCTTGCATGATACGATACGGGTGCCCCCTAGGGGTATACGGTTTTCATCTCTATGACAAGGCGGTTTGATGGCATCCCGCTTGTGCCCTAAGTAGACTCCCGTCGGTGCTCATCGGCGTCAGCGACTGCCGGAAGCTGAGGCACTCTGCCGACTCGGACTTGGACGAGTACTAGGCGGCAATCGCTGGCTCGCCACGGATCTCAACGAAAACGCGGGAAAATCATTAGAGGTGGCCAGCAACGATCGCTTAGAGGCGCAGAAATGCCCGAATTCCCGCAGTGGTGTGCGTGATCGCGGAGGTGCCGTCATGGCGAAAGACAATGTGCGTCGGAGTGCTTTCGATCGGCAACAGCTTGGACTTCCGAATCCGGAGCTGAAAATTTTCGTCTTTTCGCAGAGATGCCAGCGGTCGCGCGCGAGCAGGCATATGGAGTTCTGCCAGGAATCTCCCAAATCCGGCAGCATCGGAGGGAGGCAGTGACGCCATTGCTGCGGTGTGAAATAGGTGGGAGGAGCCCAAGCGCTGTGCTTCGAGTCCAAGTAGTGCGAGGTCAAGCGCCCTAGGATGCATTCCGAGAGGGAATTCGATGACATACCATGCCACCGAAGGGTGAAGTCTGCGCAGGGAGCGATTATCGCTCTCTTCCGTGTGACAAGGGCCGCATTGGTAGTCCAGAGCTTGATAGATGCGGTCACCGCCTGTGGGAGCAGCGACGGCCACTGAGAGAGACCGGAGCACCGCCTCCGGTATGGGCGAGGGCTCTGACCACGCGGCCAAGCCTCCTTCCCGGTGGTGAACAAGCATTGCGCCCACCGAGCAAGCGAGTACGAAGGTGCAAGCAGCGAGCGTCAGGAATTCTGTTCGGGTTGGCATCACTCTAAGAAAACGGGAGCGTTATGGTGGGTGATCCCAACGTGAAAGTCGTAGAAAAGGGCTGTAACGCGGTTGGTATTATAGTCGTAGCCGTCGAAGTTCATTGCATGCCAAGACGGGCTTCCATCGCAGGACCAAATGCCGGCCGCAGGGTCCCGCCAACTGCTCTCGTTTTGGCCATCGAACAACTCGGCGAAGAGGTAGCTGGTGCCACCGTTGTGCGTCGAGAAGCGAGGATAGGCTGAATACCCTCGCATCGTCAGCCCTGAATCCAGCGGACAAGCAAAGACTCTCTGATCGCTCAGATAGCTCTGCAATGCTTGAACGGCCGTCCAGTATCGGTTTGGATCGTCTTCTTTGTGTCGTCCCATCCGGAAGTCCGGCGCTTCTCGCTCGAATGCATTCACTACGAGCGGATACCGGCCGTCGGAATCTGTCATGTAAAGCTCGGTTGCGACACCGATTTGGTGGAGGTTCGCGGCGCAGGGCGTATCCAATGACCTCCGCTCAGCGCTGGCCAAAGCAGGGAACAGCAGGGCCGCCAAGGCCGAGAGAATGGCAACAACTGCAAGCGTTTCGACTAGCGTAAACCCACTCAGGCCGGCAGATCGCCACAAGGGGCTACGGGGCGTCATGGAGCTTCTCCTTGAGCTCTGTTGCGGCGGACGGGCATCCGTTCTTGCGCCACACGTCGGGTAGCGCGTCGACTTCAGGATCGTCCGCGAACGCTCGATGTATAGTCATAGCGATCGGCTCGGTTCTCCGAGCCAGCGACTCATCGGCAACGTTGCACAGCACCCCGGAAACGAAGCTGTGCGGAGCTCCCTTCACGCTGGCGTACTTCTCGAGTAGCGCCATCTGGTCAGAACGGAGGGAATGTATCAGCCCATGATCCATCATCCCACTGAGTGCGTCGAAATCGGCCTTTGACGCAAACCCGTTCGAGGAGGCATCGGCGTGGGTGCTTTCGCCCGCACCACTGCGGAGGCGGGCGTAGTTTAGCCCGGCGGCAATCCCAAGCACCGCGGCGCAAGTCCAGAGTACGCCAGCTCTCAGCGGGCGCCGATCAGCAGCCACTGCCGGGCTGACAGCATGCCGCGCACGCCTGTGCGTCTTGGTCTGAGCAGCCGGTGTTCCAGCAACAGACAACGCACTTAGAGGCCTGCATTTGGGCAGTACCCACCATTGCTGTCAAGGGCACACGCCGGCCAGTGAATCGGCGTGAGAACAGTCGCGAAGGCACTACTCAGGCAAATTCCAACTGCCACCAACCATGTTCTAGATTGTTTCATAACGCATATACCATAACATTGATTAATATTCTGACGGCACCGAAATTCAGCTGAATTGAGGACAACTGGAATTCGGGGGCATTGCGGGGCTAGTTCTGGTGGAGGTGCCGACGACGGTCCTGAGTTCGCCTCGGGCCCCTTCGCTGACGCGGACACCGGATCCAGGATCTCCGCGGGACGGGCCCTAAGTAGACTCCCGCCATGTCACGAACGCCGATCCGGTTCGGCATCATTGGCTGCGGCCTGATGGGGCGCGAGTTTGCCAGCGCCGTCGCCCGCTGGTGCCATCTGCTCGACAGCGATGCCCAGCCGACGATCGTCGCGGTGTGCGATCCCAACGCCGCCGCTATGGCATGGTTTACCGACAACTTCCCTTCAGTTCAGCTCGCCTCGCCCGACTATCAAGTCTTGCTCGCCTCCCCCGAAGTGGACGCGGTTTACTGCGCCGTCCCTCACAACCTCCATGAGCGGGTATATATCGGCGTTCTCCGGGCAGGCAAGCATCTCATGGCCGAAAAGCCGTTCGGGATCGACCTTGCGGCCGCCGAGCGGATCGTTGCAGAAAGCGATCGCCATCCCGACCTGCTGGTGCGATGCTCCTCCGAGTTCCCTTTCTATCCCGGGGCCCAGCGAATCGCCCGCATGATCGAGGAGAACAAGTTCGGCCGGATCATAGAAGTCCGCGCGGGGTTTCTGCATAGCTCCGACTTGGATCCGAACAAGCCGATCAACTGGAAACGCCAAGTGGCCACCTGCGGTGAGTACGGCTGCATGGGCGACCTCGGCATGCACGTTCTACACATGCCGTTGCGAGCCGGGTGGATTCCGCGCACGGTTCATCCACTGCTCAGCAAGGTCGTCGATCAGCGCCCGGATGGCCATGGCGGCTGGGCGCCTTGCGAGACCTGGGATAACGCGATCCTATCTTGCCGAACCGAGCAAGGCTTCCCTATGATCCTCGAGATGAAGCGGATCTCGCCCGGCGATACAAACACGTGGTACATCCGGGTTGTTGGCACCGAGAACTCCGCCGAATTCAGCACCCACCGGCCGCGCACGCTCCGGTCGATGCCCTACTCGCCCGGCGGCACGCAGGCGTGGCAAGAGGAGGATCTCGGCTATTCGAGCGCCTATCCGACGGTCACAGGAGGCATCTTCGAGTTCGGGTTTACCGACGCCATCTTGCAGATGTGGGCCGCTTACTGCGACGAGCTCGTGCATCGCGAGGCGATGAAAGGTGCTTTTAGATGCGTCACGCCGGACGAAGCATTGCAGGCGCACAAGGTGCTTACGATGGCACTGGCGTAGCCACAACCGGCCCGACGGTCCCTGTTCTGAGAATCTTGCTTCGCAGATTGGGCGTTTCTCGTCTATAACTAATGTTGAGCATGGTGACGCGAGGCGTTTCCTCCGAATACTTGACCTGGCCCCCCGCCTGGACCGACACGATAATACGTGTGCCACACCAAGGCGTGTCCGGGGCCCGCGTGCGCATGCACTCGGGTTTTTTCATTTGTGGGGTGTTCCGTTCTCCAGCTCGCGCCCGAACACGGGAGGAAATTCGCTAGGAGAAATGGGATGGCATCGCACGAAGTCCTTGTGCTGAACAGCAACTATGAGCCCCTTAATGTCTGCAACATGCGGCGAGCCGTCGCGCTGCTGCTCTTGGGCAAGGCGGAAATGCTGCATATGCGAGCGGAGCCGCTGCTCACCATCTCGGGCGAGATGAGCGCCCCGTCGGTCCTCAAAATGAGGTATCAGGTGCGGCGCCCCATGCCACAGCTCAGGCTGTCTCGACACTCGGTGCTGGCTCGCGACAACTACACGTGCCAGTACTGCGGCTCGAAGGGAAAGGACCTCACGATCGACCACGTAGTGCCCAAGTGGGCCGGGGGACCGCATTCGTGGGACAACCTCGTGGCATGCTGCCGGCGGTGCAACTTGAAGAAGGCGGATAAGACGCCCCAGCAGGCGCACATGAAGCTGGCCCGCAAGCCGAAGCGGCCCCACTATGTGCCGTACCTGTCGCTGCCGCTGTACCTGAAAGCCCAGGGCCGAGACGACTGGCGCATTTTCCTGCCGATGTTCGAGGAATTCGCGCAGACCGCCTAACCGCAACAACTACCCGGCTATGCCGGGCAAACATCTTCGCCATGATCCGAGAAGACCGACTCGTCGAATTATTCCTGAGCCTAGTTCGCATCGATTCCCCCGCGCTTGGGGAGGCGGAGGTGGTCGCATGGACCAAGCGGCGCCTCCAGGACCTCGGAATCGAGGTCCACGAAGACGATGCGGGCCGACGTATCGGAGGCATCGCCAACAACGTAATCGCATGGCTTCGCGGCGACCCGCAAAAGCCCAAGGTGTTCCTGTCAGCTCATTTCGACACGGTCGAACCGACGGCCGGGCTCGAAGTCGAGGAGCGTGGCGGAGTTTTCTACAGCCGGTCGGATACCATCCTGGGCGCCGACGACAAGGGAGGAATGGCCCCGGCCATCGAAGCGGTGATTGCGCTCAAGGAGTCCGGCGAGCCGCATGGCGACGTGTGCCTACTGCTCTCCGTGGCCGAAGAAATCGGGCTGAAGGGAGCCGAAGCGCTGGATATCCAGGACTTGGGCCTCGACTTCGGGTATGTGCTCGATACCGGGCCGCCCGTCGGCAGCTTCGTGACGCGAACCGCCACGCACGACAAAATGGACATCGTCGTCCGCGGGCGTCCGGCGCATGCCGGCAAGGACCCCGAGAATGGGATCAACGCGATCCAGGTGGCGTCGAGGGCGATCGCCGACATGCGCATCGGGAGGATCGGCCCGGAAACCACTTCGAATCTGGGAATCATCTCCGGAGGCACGGCGGTGAACGTCGTCTGCCCGTCGGTAACGATCCGAGCCGAGGCGCGCAGCACCAGCGTCGAAGAGCTGGACAAGCAAACTGCCCACATGATCGAGCGCTTCGAGACCGCTGCCCGCGAAGCTGGAACCACCGTTGAGATCCACCACGAAAGACATTACGACGCCTACCATGTGCCCGACGACTCTCAGGTAGTGCGAATCGCACAGGCGGCCAGCCGCTCGCTCGGGTTCGACCCGCAGCTCCGCACTACGCTCGGCGGCAGCGACGCCAATGTGTACAACGCGAAGGGCCTGCCTTGCATTGTCGTCGGCACCGGGATGAAGCAGATTCACACCCACGACGAACATATTTCGCGAACCGACCTCGTCGATACCGCTCGCCTCGCGTACGCTTTGCTCCTCGAGGCAGCCAAGGCATGATGGTGCTGTCTGTGCGTGTGGCACAGACTCCTCAAGCTCCGCCGGTCGTCAACGTGTACGTTCGTGGAGACGGCGGGTTCGACACGATACGCATCCCGAGTCTCGTCGTTTCGAACCGAGGAGTGCTGCTCGCCTTCGCCGAGGGGCGTCAAAACTCGAAGTCCGACCAGGCTGGAAACCGAATCGTGCTAAGGAGGAGTCGAGACAGCGGCAGAACTTGGCAGCCGCTCCAGGTTCTCGCGGGCGACGGCAAGGCCTCGCTGAACAATCCGTGCGCAGTGGTGGAACGCCGCTCGGGGCGAATTCTGCTGATGTTTCAAAGCATTCCCGAGGGTGTCGCCGAGAGCAGCCCGAGAATTCCGACCGGCTACGAGGGCAAGGCCCTTGTCTCATCGTTCCTCATGTCCTCGGGAGACGACGGAAAGACGTGGTCAAAGCCGGCTGACATCACGCGGTTCGTCAAGCACCCGACCGGAGCGACGACGATCTGCAGCGGCCCTGGGATCGGAATTCAACTCACGCGAGGACCGCATCGAGGTCGCCTCATAATGCCCTTTAATGAGGGACCCTTCTGGTTGTGGAACGTTTTCGCCGCTATCAGCGACGACGGAGGAACGACATGGCGGGCCGGCAGAAACGCTCCCGGTGCGCTCGTGCAGACCCCGGCGGGTGACCGGAGCCAAGTGAACGAGGTTCAAATGGCAGAAACTTCGAGCGGCTCCATCGTCCTCGATAGCCGACAGTTCGCCGGTGCCAAGGTGCGCAAGTTCGCCGAGAGCCGCGATGGAGGCGAAACTTGGTCTACGATTCGGGATGCTCCCGATTTGCCCGATCCGAGCTGCATGGGCAGCATTCTGCGGTTCTCGTTTGGAGCGGGCCGGGACAACGTATTGCTGCATTCGGGGCCGGACGCTCGCGACCGGCGCAATGGGACTCTATACGCGAGCTTTGACGATGGCGCGACCTGGCGCGCGAAGGTGGTCATCGATCCGGGAGAGTTCGCCTACAGCGTTCTGGCCAAGCTGAAGGACGGCTCGATAGGCTGTCTGTACGAAACCGACGGATACAAGCGGATCGTGTTCGCGCGGCTGCCGAACGCGGCCGACAGGCTTCGGGATCAAGTCTTCCATCGTTAGAATTGCGCTCCCGAGGGCATGCGGCGGCATGCAGTGGCCCGAATCGGATGCGCAGTGTTGATGCTGGTGCTATGATGGTTGCGGCTCCTTCCGGAGCCTATTTCGAGATCACGGAGGATATATGCATCGAAAGATCACCGGTTTGGCAATAGCGGCGCTCGCCGTCATGCTTGCCACGCCTGCATCGGCTCAGCTTTCGAACGTCGGGCTTTCCCTGCGCGGAGGACTGTTCTTCCCAACAGATTCAAACACCAGGGATAATGCGGGCCAATCATGGGTCGCGTTCGGCGCGGAGTACAAGATCAAGGACCTCTCCCTTTCACCCGGCGGAGTCGCCGGCAATCCGGGAGCCCTGACCGTTTCACTCGACTACATGGGCAAGGGCGATTATCGCCACGTGCCGGTCCTGCTTAACTACATGGGCTACCTCGATGCCACGCGGTCGCTCTACTTCTCGGGCGGTCTCGGCGTGGGATTCGCCAAGGCGCCCACCCCCTCGGGAGTCGAGGACAACGTTCGCTTCGCGTACCAGGTGGGCTTGGGCTACACCGTGGTGCAGGGCCAGACGCCAGTGTTCGTCGAGGCTCACTACTTCGGCAGCGGAAAGACCGAATTGAACGGCTTCGGGTTCTACATCGGCGTCCGCCTCTAACCTCACGCGATGGCGCGGAACGGCTCTCGCCGCTCGATTTCGAAACTTGGAGTGAGATCGGGAACCGGCGAAGTCCCGGCCCGCGTACTCGAAATGCGTGAACAATATCGGTCGGGCGACCTGCACAGGTTTCCCGACCGATCCGCTATTTCGGCTGGTGAACTTTTGGCCTTTGCATCCGTCTCCACAACAGAGCCATGGAACTCTGCCTTGGGGCAACTAGATTGAGCGAACGACGGACGGACCAGAACGGATCTGAGGCCGCCATCATAGAACGTTGCCGACGGCAAGACGTCGAGGCGTTCGGACAGCTGATCGATTTGTATCAGAATCGAGTATTCGGGTTCGTCAAGCGCATGGTGCCGAACGCCGAAGAGGCAGCCGACATTACACAAGAGGTGTTCATTCGCGCCTACCAGAATTTCGGCAGGTTCGACGCAAGGAGTTCGGTAAGGACATGGCTGTTTCGGATCGCCTATCACTTGTGCGTCGATAGGGCACGCAAAGTCGAGCGCACACCAACGCAAGTGGGACTGGCGGATCAGGAGTTCGGAGAAGAGATCGATGTTTCGGATGTCAGATGGCAACCCGACCAACTCGCGCTCCAATCCGAGCTAATGGATGTCGTGGAAGAAGGAATTCGCTCGATGAGCGACAAACTGAGAAGCGTTTTGCTGTTGCACGATCGGGAAGATATGGCATACGATGAGGTTGCTCAACTTCTGGGAGTGCCCGTCGGAACGGTGAAAAGCCGACTGTTTCTCGCGAGGGCGCATCTGCAAAACGTCGTGAAAGCATATCTCGAAGGAGATAACGGACAATGAAACCTATGGGGCCGGACCGAATAGACGAGCGGCTCGAAGAGTCGGGCCAGCAGGTCGTACGCGCTTTGGTGCGAGACTTGCCTGAGGAGCCTGTGAGCCTCGCTTGGCGCAGTGAGCTGAACGAGAAATTGAACAAAGCCGCGGCAAGCCGCCGGCGCGTACGCCGATTTTGGAATATCACAGCGCCATCTTTGGCTCTCAGCGCCGCCTGCGCGCTCGCATTCATGATGCTCGGCCGCACTGGCTCGCAAGCTCCCGGCATCGGCCAGCCGACCGGGCCCGTCGTCTCGCGGCCCGCACCTGACTTGGCTTCCGAGCTTGTGAACGCCCACCAGGAAGCCGTGTTCGTATCGGATGTTGCCGGCTCCGGCCTCGCGCCCACCGAGGTGTCCGAGTCGTCGGCGCAGCATGGCAACATCAGCGATTCGGATCTCGAGCTTCTATGACGCGCGGGCTCGCTCTGTTCGCGGGCCTTGCCGCCGTCTGCGGCCTCGCCGCTGCCGAATTCCAGGATGTTCCTGCCGCTCTTGCAAAGGCCGTCCATGCGGGGCCCCATCTTTGCTACGTCGGCAAGCGCATCGTCGAGTTTCAACACAACGGCAAGGCCGATCGTCATACCGAGATCGTCTACAGGTCCGGCAAGTGGACTCGCATCGAGTTCCCCGCCGGCTCGCGCTTCGCAGGACAAATCATCGTCGAAGGTCCGAGTTGGCGCAAGCATTTCTTCCCAGACCGCAACACCATCGAAGTGTCGCCGCCGAGGCGCGAGGAAACTTACGCCAGACTCGTTCGCATGGTCGAGCGCGGGGGCTCGCGCATGCTCAAATTCGCGACCGGCTCACCGGAGCGGGTCGCCGGCCGCGACTCCACCCAGGTGATGGTGCTCGACGGGTACGGGAACCTCGTCCAGAAGATGTTCATCGATCCTTCGACCGGCGCGGTTCTCAAGCGGAGCGTCTTCGATAAGTCCGGCTCGCCCGTGGGCTTTTTCGAATTCGAGTCTTTCGTGCCGAAAGCCCGCCTCGGCCACCACTATTTCGAGCTGGTCCACAAAGGCGCGCAAATCGTCACCCCTACGGACAAACTGAGCAAAATCGCGGCCGAAAACGGCTTCGATTTCGCCATGCTTCCGGCGTCCACCGGCTACGCTCTCGAGCATAGTCAAATCGCGCACGTGGAGGGCCAGGCGGTGCTGATGGAGACGTACTCGTCCTCCAAAGGGCGGCTGTCGCTGTTCGAGCTGCCTCCGTCCCTGGATTCGTCGAGTCTGAAGCATTTTAACCGTCGAGACTTTCAGATCTATTCGTGGCAGTCCGGCGGCAGAACCTACGCCATCGTCGGCAGAGCAGGGCAAGAGGGCCTCGATAGGCTGGCCGCCTCCCTGGGACCCGGAACGGGCTAACAGGCCCCGCAAGTTATACTTAGTTGTGGCCGCGATAACCAACGCCCGCAATCGCACGAGGCAACGGCCCAAATGGGTGCGCCGGACCAAGCAGGTCATCGCGTTCGGCACGATCATCTTCCTCGCGTGCTTTGCCGCCCTATTTCTGATCTTTTTGGGCGCCTACCGCAAGGCAGAAGATTCGATGAGCAGCCTGGACGACCGCGTGAGCCAGTTCATGGTGCCGCCCAGCGTCATCGTCGACCGAAACGGGGTCGTGCTCTACCGGGTCAGCAGCCAGAACCGGCGTGTGGTTCATCTGAGCGAAGTTCCCGAATTCGTCCGGAATGCCATGATCGCGGCCGAAGACCGCCGATTTTATAGCCACAGTGGCGTTGACCCCGTGGGCCTCGCGCGCGCCGCTTTTACGGTCGCGCGCGAAGGAAGGCTCGCCCAGGGCGGCAGCACGATCACGATGCAGCTCGCAAAGAGGCTGTACAACGGCAGCGACAAGTCGCTTCCCCGAAAGGTGCGGGACATCGCCACCGCATGCGCCATCGAGAACCACCTTACGAAGGACCAGATCCTCGAGATTTACTTGAATCAGGTGTTCTTCGGCGAGAACGCCTACGGCATAGGGGCGGCGTCCGAAGTTTATTTCAACAAGCCGGTTGAAAAGCTGACGCTCGGCGAGGCCGCCATGCTCGCCAGGTGCGTTCGCTCGCCGAGCCGCGAGAACCCGATCCGCGACATAAAAGCCGCTGTGGCGAACCGGGATATCGTGCTCGGGATCATGCTCGACGAAGCGATGATCACCAAGCCGCAATACGACAAGGCGATCGCCGAGAAGCCCCACATCAACCCCCATCCTCCTCAGACCACGGCGTCTTACCCGGCGGGCTCCGCCCGCTACTTCGTGCACCACGTGCTCGACGTGCTTCACGACGAGTTTCCCACGCTGGACCTGAAGCAGGGCGGCTACCGAATCCAAACGACGCTCGACATAAACCTTCAGCGCACGGCTGAGAACGTCGTCCGAACGGTCGTCGCGCAGCATCGGGCGGACCGAGTCACCACTGGGGCGTTCGTTTGTGTAGACAAAGATGGCAAGATCCTGTGCGAGGTCGGCGGAGTAGATTTCAATCGCAACCAGTACAACATGATCGAGAACGGGCATAGGCAGCCCGGCTCCTCGTTCAAGCCGTTCGTTTACGGCACTGCGCTCGCGACCGGCGCGGTCAGGTTCGGCCAAATGATTTCGAACGAGCCCATCCACACCGTGGACAACATCGGCCGCACATGGGACCCGCGAAACTCCGGCGGCCACTACGGCGGCTACCTGCCGATGGAGACCGCGTTCAAGCTTTCGGTCAATATCCCGGCGATCCATGTCATGGAAGCCGTTGGCCCGAAGACGGTCGTGAGCTATGCGCACGACAGCTTCGGATTCAAATCAGAGCTCGCGCCATACCTTCCGCTCGCGATCGGGTCGAGCGCCGTCAATCCGCTCGAAATGGCGGAGGGCTACTCGGTCTTCATGCTCCGGGGCAATCGGATTCATCCGTATCCGATCAGCCAGATCCAGGGCCCCGACGGCGAGATCATCAAGTCGTACCAGCCCCAAATCTATTACAACGTGTTCGATCCCACTGCCGCCGGTGAGATCGATCAGTTGATGCGCGACGTCGTCGAGAGCGGCACAGGCACCCGAGCCCGGGACGTGCCGAACGCTCGGGGCAAGACCGGTACGACGAACTCCGCGTTGGACGCCTGGTTCTGCGGATATACCGATGGCCTGATCGGTATCGGCTGGATCGCGAACGAGCACATGGAGAAGCATGGCGTCGCGAAGTACGAGCCCATGCAGCGCGGTGTGTTCGGCGGCACTGTGACGGTGCTCATCTGGGAAGGGATCATGAAGGTCGCCCACGAGCACTTTGCGACGACCGTGTCAGTGCCGGCCGTGGCCGAAGCTTCGCCTCCTCAGCGCCCGAGACCGACCGTCGACGATTCTCGCGGCCCAGCGCCCGATGTGCCCGTGGTGCCCCAGGATGACGGCCCGCGGCCGGAAGACCAAAAGCCCGTCAACATTCCGCCCTCGTCGCCCAGGGACAACCCTCCCGCAGATACAAACAATCCTGTTCCGGACGGCTTGTACCCTGCGCCCAACGATAAGCCCCAAGGGCAGGCGCGCCGCGCGCCGGCGCGACCGAGAGACGACTCAGCCGACACAATCCAGGTCGAAGTGTGCGCGGACACGGGGCTTCGCGCCACGCCTTACTGCCCCGAGACGGTCGTGAAAACCTTCCGCCGAGGCACCGAGCCGAAACAGCGTTGCCGTCTGCACGGCCCGGGCGGGTAACCCGACTGCGCGGCGCGTATAAATCCTTGACGGGCGCGAATCGACGCCCTTTCAGTCCATGTCGGTGATTCACGTCCCCAGCAAGCCAGAGATCAGTGTGCGGCTGCTGCTGTTCCCGGTGGTGCTGGCTGCAGCGCTCGTGGTGATCTTTCTGAGGCTCTGGTATTTCCAGGTCGTCCTCTCGGCGGCGCTCAGCGACCGGGCGGAGGCGACGAGATCCAAGAGCGTGCCATTGAGCGCCCCGCGAGGCTCGATCGTCGATCGGCACGGAGTGCTGATCGCGGGCGTTCGGTCCGAGATCACGATTACGATCAAGCCGGGGGTGTTGAAGAAGTACCCATGGGTTCTCGATAACGTGGCCGCGATCCTTCATGCCGACCCCAAAAAGCTCGCCCGAAAGATCAAGGCGGCCCAATGGCCCGCATCGCTTCCGTTGCCCATCTTCACGGGCGCGACGATCGAGCAGGGGACGCAAATCGCCGAGTCGGGAGAGGACCTGCCGGGCGTCGGAGTCTCCACCGAGCCGGTGCGCTACTACCCGGACACCGTCAGCTTTTCACATCTGCTGGGGTATGTAGGCATCCCGAATCAGAAGGAGATCGAGAGGGTCCAGAAAGCAGGCCTAGAGCCATCCGATATCGTCGGGAAGTCGGGGCTGGAAAAGGCGTACGAGACCGACCTTATGGGCGAAGCCGGCGCAGAGCGCGTCGAAGTCGACGCCAAGGGCCGCCCGCTCCGAGTGCTCGGACGAGACAATCCGACACCGGGGAATAGGCTCACCGCGACCATCGACGCCAAGCTCCAGCAGATGGCACACGGGCTGATGGAGCACGAGCACCTAGTAGGCGGCATCGCGGCAGTCGACCCGAGAAACGGCGAAGTGCTTTGCCTGGTCAGCAATCCCAGCTTCGACCTCAAAATGTTCGAGGGTGGGATATCGGCGGACGATTGGGCGGCGCTGCAGTCGGATAAGGACTATCCACTGTTGGACCGAGCGATAAGCTCGGCATACTCTCCCGGCTCCACTTTCAAGATTGTGACCTCGCTCGCCGCTTGGGAGGCCAAAGACTTCGACACGCGATGGTCCGTTTTCTGTAATGGCGGCTACCAACTTGGGAACCGGTTCTTCAAGTGTCTTGGCCATCATGGAAGCGTCTCGTTCAACCGGGCGCTCCAGGTCTCCTGCAACACATACTTCTACACCTTGGGGCACCGGGTAGGCGGAGATGCCCTGCGCAAAGCAGCGCTAGACGTGGGCCTGAACCAAAGAACGGGAATCGAAATCGCCGGCGAGAGCTCCGGCCTGGTCCCCACGGACGCCTGGATCGCCAAACATCGGAAGCCGGCCCTCTGGTATCAGGGCGATACGCTCAACATGGCTATCGGCCAAGGGGAAACTCGTGCCACGCCCCTGCAAATGGCAAACCTTATGGCGCTCGTGGCGAATAACGGAGTCAGCTACGTTCCTCACCTCGTCCGTTCGGTGCGCTCACCCACCGGCAAAGTCGAAAAGGTGACTCTGGCCCAGCAGCTTCATCGCGTGCCGGCGAGCGCCCATTTCTGGTCCACGCTCAAGAACGCCCTGGTGGGCGTGATCGACGGAGGCACCGCTCGAAGCGCGCAGATTCCCGGTTTGCGCTGGGGCGGAAAGACCGGCAGCGCCGAGCACGGAAAGGCAAAGCGGACTCATAGCTGGTTCGTGGGATTTGCTCCGGCCGACGACCCCAAGATCGCCATTTGCGTTCTGGCAGAATCCGCCGGCCACGGCGGCGAAATCTCGGCGCCGATCGCCCGCCAGATCGTGCAGCGCTACTTGGCCGAATCGAGTGCCAGCTCGAAGTCCCGCGCGGCGGCATCGGCCTTGGATGCGTCCGCCGAGTCGCCCACCGACCGATAGGCGGCGCTCAGCAGGTGAGCCGAAGCCTCTCCTTCCCGAAGATGCTCCTCGGCTTTGGCCAACGTCTCACCGGCATAATTCGCCTGCAGCTCCCCTTTGGCCGTCCGCTGAACGAGCGGCCAGGTGGTGTGCAGGTAATCCTGGTATCCGGCTACCGCCGGCGCCAAGAGAGACACGGCTTCCTTGGGACTCGAGGCATTGCGGGCGAGATATACGCGCGCTGCGTACGTCTCCGTGGGCTCGACCTCCGGAATACTGCGCGTCTTGAAATAGTCGGTCGACTCGACCCCTACGAGCCTCGTGGCGTATTTCGTTGCCTGGTCGCGGTCGCCGGCGTCCTGTTCGAGCCGCATAATCTGACTCAGAGTCAGCAGATTGTTCGGATCGGTATCCAACGCGCGGACGAGCGTGGCGTACGCGGTTGCCGGCTTGCCCAGCCTTTGCTGAATGGCCGCAAGCTGCCGCATGTTCCTCGTGCTAGGCGCGAGCTGGACGGCGTTCTCCAGATCGGATTCGATCGCCGTCGCAGTGGGTTCTAGCTGGGAGCGGAGTTCCCATGCCTCGCCGTCGATACCCGCTATAGCCGCCAGGGCCTCGGCATTCGATTTGGCATCCGCTAAGTTCCCTGTGAGTGCGTTGCCTCGCAACTCGGCTTTTAAAGTCTCGATTACTCCGCCGTATAGGAACGCGACCCAAACGACCACCGCCATCGCCGCGCAGAGCCTGCGGAAAGGCGCGGGCAACGACTCGGGGGCGACGGCATCGGAAGCAACCAAAAGCCCGACGCCAAGCAAAATGAATACGCAAAGACCGATGCCGAAGTAGTAGAAGTCGCTGTCCACGAAGCTGTGCACGGCGATCGCCGCCACCGCCGCTGTGATTTCGGCTCGCAAGATCGACTGCTCGGGTGGGGCCGAGCCGGGTCGCCGAAGCATGAGATAGAACCAGTAGCCCAGCAGCGCCAACAGGACCAAAGGCGCGGCGACGCTCGCCTCCGCGCCAAGCTGCAGGTAGGCATTGTGCGCCAGCTTCGTCTGCGTGGTCCTTCCCGGCCTGCCAGATTCGAACGCGTACGTGCCGAGCCCGTAACCAACGGGGTTCATGCGGATCAGATCGGCGGCACTTTTCCATAGTTGCAGCCTAAAGCTCGACGACTGCTCCTGCGTCTCACCACTCGCCGACACGCGG
>JAICWL010000112.1 GCA_025934835.1 Fimbriimonadaceae bacterium | reverse complement strand
GATCCTGCACTTCTCGAAACAGAAGCCTGCGCAGACCCATTCCCCAGTTCGCGTAAGACGGTGGGGTGGCAGCGCTGAAGACTTCTCTGCGAACGCCGAGACCCTGCCGCCCCTACACCAATCGGAAGGAAGGGAACGAGTCTTCAGAATGGTTGCTGAGCGGAATGAAGTGGCTGGCGAAGGTTATATTACGCTTGCGCACATTTGCTCCATTTCAAAGGGCGCGGTACTCCACGCTGACGAAAGATTAGCGCAGGGGGCATTTAAGCTCGATGATCTGGTTTCAGCCACTCGGGACACTCGTCACCCGAAGCCGCTATTCATGGGTAAGAACATGGGTTCGTGGACAGTTCTGGGCACATCGTGGCTTGAATACGGTACATGGCGGGCCCCCGCTCTTTTCAGCAGGCCCACCTTCCCGGAGCTCTACGAGGTCCCCCAAAAGCTCGTGTCTATGGACTTGGCGGGTCTTCGCTTGCGAGTTGTGTTCGACGACTTGCAATGCTGGCACAACCATTCGGCATGGTCCTTCGTGCCGTGGCACCACCTTCACGGCGTGGAAAACCGCTCCCTGCTCAAGGTGGCGCGATACACAACCGAGAGGAGGGGAGCTTGTGCGATTGGCGTATCCCGAGAACGTCTTGAAGAGCTTTCTGCCGAATTCGACATTCGCTACTTGCTTGGCCTCATGAACTCGCGGTTCGCGAGGCAATGGATGTCGCGTCAGCGCCGAAATAAGATGCACGTCTATCCAGATGACTGGAAGCCGTTCCCCGTCAAGACCATAGGATCAGATGCGCAACAGGAAATTGTCAGCACCGTTCAGAGCATCCTCGATGCCAAGCAGGCCGACCCAGATGCAGATGTGAAACAGCTTGAAGGGCAGCTGGACCTGCTGGTGGACTTCCTGTACTTGCATCAGCAGGGAGACGAGACACTCGAAGAATGGGAGCTGCGAAAAGCGGCTGAGGCAGCTTCAGAGATTGGCGAGATCCGCCGGCTTCTTGAGCGGGGTGAGGATGAAACACTGGAGTTTAAGTCCACCGTCATGTGGGACATCTACCAAGATCGTCATAGCACCGTGATGCGCAACGAGGTGCTCAAGGAGATTTGCGCATTGTTGAACGCAGAGGGAGGCACGATTCTCTGCGGTGTTGACGATAGCGGCAAGGTGCTTGGCCTGCGTAAAGATCTAAAGCATGCTGGCAACAGGGATAAGTTAGCCCTCGAGATCACCAACACCTTCGGGGATCTGCTTCGGCCGAACCCGGTCGAGCTGGTGAAGATGAGGTTCATCGAGATTGACGGGGAGACGATCCTTCGGCTGGACGTGCAGGGTGATCCGATGACTCGATACGAGAGCCCAAGCACCAAGAAACAAGATGCGGGAAAGAACATCCTCCGAACGCATGTGAGGATCCATGCAAGCGCAAAGGCGTTGGATGTCGGTGATGCCATCTCTTGGTGGCAAAGGCGGTCCCAACGCGGAGGGCTGCCGGGCTCATAGATGACTAGGCTTTACTTCGGCGAGAGTAGGCACACAGATTAAAACTGCCTCGATCCTGGCCAGGCGGTTCTCGGGCACGGCACATGAAGTAGCCGACGTCAATGTGCACCAGTTTGGGGACATTGGCTGGCGAGAAGATGGGCCCGACGACTGGCGCCTCTTACAGCACGATTTGGGACGCGGGCAGGGCGTTTGCCGGAATGTGCGAGGCGTTTCGGGGTCGGGGTCGTATGCTTCGAGTTACCAGGGTTGAGGGATCGTGCCTTCGAACCTTCGCTCCGCGATGGGCTCCCTTCGGGGTCGATAGTGCGCTAACGGCTTGCTCCCTTGCTCAGACGGGAGAAGGACTACCGAAGCAACTCCCCAAAGACGCTAGGAGGATTCGGCGAGGTATTGGTGCACGAGGGCGACGGCCATCGAGCCTTCGCCCACGGAAGATGCGACCCGCTTTACCGAGCCGCTCCTGACGTCGCCTGCGGCGAAAACGCCAGGGCAGGAGGTTTCGAGGATATACGGCTGGCGAGAGCCCGGCCAGGTCTTGCGATCCTCCACCTGGCGTCCGGTGAGCACGAAGCCCTTCGAATCGCGCTCGATGCTCTCCGGCAGCCAAGACGTGTGCGGCACGGCCCCGATCATCACGAAAACTCCCGAGACCGCCTCCGTGCGGCGCTTCCCGGAGCCGCGGTTCACGAACGTCACCGCCTCCAGATGGTCGTCGCCTTCGAGCGCGCAGATCTCCGAGCTCAGCAGAACTTCGATCTTGGGGGACGACTCGATGCGCAGCGCCAAATAGCTGGACATGGTCTTGCGGAGGTTGTCGCCGCGGACCACAAGGAAGACTTTTTTGGCCGACTCCGAAAGGAACACCGCAGCTTGACCGGCAGAGTTTCCCGCCCCGACGACTGCGATCGCCTCTTCGCCGCAAAGGAGCCGCTCCACGCCGGTGGCCGAGTAGTAGATGCCCTTGCCCTCGAAGGCTTCCAGCCCGGGCACATCGAGCGTGCGATAGCTGGCGCCGCTGGCCAGAATCACACAGCGTGTGCGCAGGCTCGGCATGCCCTCCAGATGAACTTCATGCGTGCCGGTTTGCGTGCAAGTTATGCCGGTGACCGTAGCCGGCACCACCATCTGCGCGCCGAAGCGCTCGGCTTGGATGACAGCCCGGTCTGCCAGGTCTTGGCCGCTAAGCCCGCTCGGAAAGCCCATGTAGTTTTCGATGCGGCTACTGGCGCCCGCCTGGCCCCCGGGCCCGCGCTCGTCCACGACCAAGGTGCTGAGGCCCTCGCTGGCTCCATAGACCGCCGCTGCCAGCCCCGACGGACCCGCGCCTACGATCACCAAGTCGTACAGCTTGTCTTCGACCGGGCGGCTAACGCCCAGCGCATCGCCCAACTCTTCGTTCGAAGGGTTGAAAAGCTGGGTGCCCGTGGGAAGCACGACGATCGGGGTTTGCGCCTCGCCCACTCCGAATTCGCGCAGCCTCTCGTCGATGTTCGGGCTGTCTTCCAGATCCTCCCACTTGGTGGGGAAGTGGTTTCGGACGAGGAACTCACGGACCCTGAGGGTGTCGGCGCTATAGCGCGAGCCGATGATGAGCGGGCCGGACCGCTCGCCCTTCTGCAATATCGCGCGGCGCGCCAAGAATGCATCGAGGATCAGCCTGCCTGTCTCCGGCTGCTCGCCGACGATATTGCGCACGCAGTCGCCCGGGACTTCCAGAAGCTCCAGGTTCTCTTTCGCTATGGCGTCGACGAGCGTGGGCCTGCCGCTCAGCACGTCGATGTCCCCGGAAAAACCGCCCTTGACGTGCTCGGCCACGAGCTCGCGGGTCCTCGGCTCGAAGATCTGCATGACGCCGCGCAGGACCACGAACATGCACAGGTTCTCCTGCCCGGCTTCCCACACATGTCCGCCCGCCGGCACTTCCACCTTTTTGCCGAAGCGGCACAGTCCCTCGATCTGGGACGGACTGAGCACCGGGAAGGCGCGCTCGGTGAGGCCGCTTTTCTCCGTTAGAACAAAATCCCTATCCTTGGTTTCGTCGGCCATAGGCGGCTATCTCCACGCTCAGTCTTTCAGAAAGCGAGCGTATTTCTTCTTGAATTCGATGACCTTGGGTTGGATGACTGCCTCGCAGTATCCGACGTTCATCATCATGCGCTCGGCCGCGCTCGCGTGCTCGAACTTTTCATAGTAGTGCTGGTGATACTCCTCGGCTCGCGTGTAGTTCTTGAGCGGCTCGATCGTGGTCACGATGGGGTCGCGCCAAATCTTTTGCTTGATGATGTCGGCTCGCACCTGCTCGTCGAGCTGCTTCTCCTCGGGCGTCGAGTAGAAAATGACCGAGCGGTACTGCGTGCCCGAATCCGGCCCTTGCCGGTTGAGCGTGGTGGGGTTGTGCGATACGAAGAACAGGTGCAGCAGGTCCGAGGCGGAGATCACGTTCGGGTCGTAGGTGAGTTTCACCACTTCGGCGTGGCCCGTGGCTCCGGTGCAAACCTCCTCGTAGCTCACCCCTTGCGGGCTGCCGCCTGCGAAGCCGCTTTCCACGTCCAGCACGCCTTTCACCTGGGTGAAGAGGCTGTCCAAGCACCAGAAGCATCCGCCTCCCAGCACAATGGTTTTGGCATTTGCGGGAAGTTTGGGGGCGGGCGCTTGGGCGGGTGTGGTGTTCATGATATTGGCGGCGAAAATCGTCAGGCCGACCAGCGGCAGCAGCGTCAACAATGCTATGGCCTTCATCTCGATCATTTCCTCTTAGTTCTACGCTTGGCGAAACGCAAAGGGCTTGCACTCGGTTCCCGGAGCTTCCGGACCTGTCGCGTGACTTTCAATTATGTAGACGAACGACGTGCGAATGACGTAGAATGGGTACGGCGCGCTGCGCCCATGCACAATGTCGGAAGGATGGATCGTCATCCGCGGGGCGCGCGGTCATAACCTGAAAAACGTCGACGTGGCGATACCGCTGGGTCTGTTCGTGTGCGTCACGGGGGTGTCGGGTTCCGGCAAATCCACGCTGATCCAAGACACGCTTTTCCCGCGTCTGATGTTCGAAGTTTACGGCACGCGGAGTGTTTGGGAGCCGCACGATTCGGTCGAGGGCCTGGAGCATTTCGACAAGGTCATCGATATCGACCAATCCCCGATCGGGCGCACGCCGCGGTCGAATCCGGCCACGTATACGGGCACATTCGACATGATTCGCGACCTATTCGCGATGACCCAAGACGCCAAGATCCGGGGCTACAAGGGCGGCAGGTTCAGCTTCAACGTCAAGGGCGGCCGTTGCGAGGCGTGCAAGGGCGACGGGGTGCTAAAGATCGAGATGGTGTTCTTGCCCGACGTATACGTGCCGTGCGAGGTCTGCAAAGGGAAGCGATACAACCGGGAGACGCTCGAGGTGAAGTACAAGGGGAAGAACATCTCCGAGGTGCTCGAGATGACCATCGACGACGCTTGCGAGTACTTCAAGCCGATTCCCAAAATCTACCGAAAGCTGCAAACCCTGCAGGAGGTCGGTCTGGGCTACGTTCGGATGGGCCAGCCGGCGACGACCCTTTCGGGCGGCGAAGCTCAGCGCATCAAGCTAGCGGCCGAGCTTTCCAAGCGGAGCACCGGCAATACGATCTACATTTTGGATGAGCCGACGACGGGGCTGCATTTCGAGGACGTGAATAAACTTCTCGCGGTGCTCCATCGGCTGGTCGATCAGGGCAACACGGTGCTGGTGATCGAGCACAATCTGGACGTGATCAAAACTGCCGATTACCTGATCGATATGGGACCGGAAGGGGGCGCCGCCGGCGGCCAGGTGATCGCATTCGGCACTCCGGAGGAAGTCGCCGCGAGCCCAAAGAGCTACACGGGCCGGTACCTGACCGAGATTTTCGAAAAGGCTCGCCGCCAAGAGCCGGAAGAGGAGCCGTTGCCCACCCGAAAGGTAGCCGAGAGTCGGCTGGCCGGCGCTCGAGACGGCGCTTAGCCGGTCCGGGTCAGAGCCGCAACTCCTCGCGTGAAGCGATCAGACGCAAATCCGAGAGGTCCAGGTGCGCGAGCCAGCCGCCGCCAAACTCCGGGATCGACGTGACCTCGTGGCCCAGGAACGGGGGCGGCTCGAACGCGCGCATTTCCTGCTCGTTTTCGAACTCGGTTTCGGCCAGCCTCAGCCCGGCCAACGGCCCCTCGTAGACATCGAGCGCGAAGTTGCGTCCTTCGAAGGTGAAGCGACGCCGGCTCTTGCGGAGAACCTTTCCGGGCAAGGCTTTCAGCGCCAAGTACTCCGACCGGTCCAGATAGATGTTCGTGATGACGCAGACGGCCGGATCTCCGTGGGAGGCGTATTTCTGCGTGAGCTTGTAAGCGGAGCCTTCGGGGCCGTCGATCTTGCGCAGCCTCAAGCGGGTGTCCTGGATGTAGCGATCCTCGATGCTGAAACCCGGCCCAAGCTCGATGCCGGCAGGAGCGGTCCCGATCAAGAATCTTCTTTCGAGCTCCAGGCGCGAGTACTTCACCTGCCAGATTGTACGCTTGGTATTCTCGTCAGAAGTAGCGAGGATCACCCCGTGCCCGTCTTCGAATATCGCTGCGCCCAATGCCATAAGAAGTTTTCCGTGCTCGTCGGGATGACTGCCGATTCGGACGAGGCGGTGTGCCCCGGCTGCGGCAGTCGCAGCGCCTCGAAATTGGTCAGCCGGTTCGCGAGGTATCGAAACGAGGATGCGCGGATCGATGAGGTCGCCGATCGGCTCGAGGCCATGGGCGATCCCGACAGCCCGCGGGAGATGCGCGAGGTGATGCGCGAGATGGGCAAGGCGATGGACGAGGACGTGTCCGAGGACATGGAGGAGATTTTCGAGGAGGACATGGCGGGCAACATCGATGACGAATAAGCTCGGCAAGATCACGGTCGTGTGCGGCAGTATGTTCGCGGGCAAAAGCGAGGAGCTGATTCGCCTGGCGCGCCGGGCGCTTTACGCGCGGAAGAGGGTGCAGGTGTTCAAGCCGGAGATCGACAGCCGATATGACGAAACGATGGTCGTCACGCACATGGGCGTGAAGCATGAGGCGGTGCCGGTGAAGAACGTCGCCGACCTGCGAGCGAAGCTCGACAAGAAGTCGGAGGTGGTGCTGATCGAGGAAGCGCAGTTCTTCGACGAATCGCTCGCCGAGCTTTGCATGGAGATTGCGGACCGCGGCGTGGAAGTCGTTTGCGCGGGTCTGGATCAAGACTTTCGGCGGCGGCCGTTTGGCCCGATGCCGAAGCTGCTCTCCCTGGCAGACGAAGTCATCAAGCTCCGCGCGATCTGCATGAAGTGCGGCGCTCCGGCCAGTCACACTTACCGCGTCATCGACGGCAAGCCGGCGCATATGGACGACCCTCTTATCTTGATCGGCGCCACGGAGGCGTACGAGGCGCGGTGCCGCAACTGCTTTGAGATTCGCGGAAGCCGCAAGCGTCGCTCTAGCGGGCGTTGACTTTGCCGCGCAATCTCACGAGCTGCTCGTGAAGCGACTCCAGCTTGGCCCTGATCGCTTCTAGCTCGTCGTGCTGAAGCTTCATTTCGTCCACGCTTTCGCGAAGCGTCGAAATCTGTGCGCGCAGGGCGTCGACGTCCTTCTTCGTGGCGAACTTGTGCGTGGGCGTTTGGCGGTGGGCGACCAGCTTCTGGGCGGCCCCAACACGGGCAAGCTCGCTGCGGGTCGCCGGCCGGTCGCCCCTGAAGTCGCCGTCGGGATAGCCGTGCAGGATTCCGGCCCTAAAAAGGTCGTCCACAGCCTTGAAGGCCCAGTGGTTTCGCGGGACGTCAGGAGGGGCCCCGGCTTGGCTGAACGCCGTGCTGGAAACGAGCAGCCCAGCAAGTAAGCAGAGCGGTCTCATATTCGGTTTGACGCCTCTTTCATCTTTTTGCGCCGGCCCCAAGCCACTTTGAGCGGATCCTTATCGGCATCCAGGATCAGGTACTGGACGAAGTATTCCCACATGCGGTTTTGTGAAATCGCGGTATGCCCAAGGTCCGGACCGACCATCATGTCGAATCTCTTGCCGGCTTGGTTCAG
>JAICWL010000173.1 GCA_025934835.1 Fimbriimonadaceae bacterium | reverse complement strand
CGTCGAAGTCGGCGTTGTACGCCGTGCAGACGAGGGGGTGAATACGGATGGCTTCGCCTTCGATCAGCGTCGGCTCGAACGCCTGAATCGAGAGACGGTGCAGCGTCGGCGCACGGTTGAGCAGCACCGGGTGGCCCTTCGTGACTTCCTCGAGAATGTCCCAAACCTCGGGCGACTTCTTCTCGATCATCTTGCGCGCACCGCGGACGGTATGCACGAAACCGAGTTCCTTCAGGCGGCGAATGATGAACGGCTCGAACAGCACGAGCGCCATCTTCTTCGGCAAACCGCACTGGCTGAGCTTGAGCTCCGGACCGATGACGATGACCGAGCGGCCCGAGTAGTCGACGCGCTTGCCGAGCAAGTTCTGGCGGAAGCGACCTTGCTTGCCCTTGAGCATGTCCGAGAGGGACTTCAGCGGGCGATTGCCGGCGCCCGTGACTGGACGGCCGTGGCGACCGTTGTCGAACAAAGCGTCGACGGCCTCCTGCAGCATGCGCTTTTCGTTGTGAATGATGACGTCCGGCGTCTTCAGCTGCATCAGGTTCCGCAGACGGTTGTTGCGGTTGATGACGCGGCGATAGAGGTCGTTGAGGTCGGAGGTCGCGAAGCGGCCGCCTTCGAGCGGGACGAGCGGGCGCAGGTCCGGCGGGATGACGGGCAGCACTTCGAGGACCATCCACTCCGGACGGCTCTTCGAATGGATGAAGCCTTGGATGACTTTGAGGCGCTTCGAGAGCTTCTTCTTGATCTGCTTCGACTTCGTCGCGCGCATCTGCTCCTGCAGCTCGGCGACCGTGGCCTCCATGTCGATCTTAACGAGGGCGTCGCGGACCGCCTCGGCGCCCATCTTGGCGACGAAGGAGTCATCACCGTACTCGTCGAGCGCTTGGCGGTACTCGGTGTCGGTGAGGAGCTGGCGCGGCTCGAGCGGGGTCTTGCCCGGATCGATGACCATGTAGTTCTCGTAGTAGATCACGCGCTCGAGCGAGCGCGCGGTCATATCGAGCAGCAGGCCGAGGCGGCTCGGCATGGACTTCAAGAACCAGATGTGGGCGACCGGAACGGCGAGCTCGATATGGCCCATCCGCTCGCGGCGCACGCGGGCGATCGTCACTTCGACGCCGCAGCGATCGCACACGACGTCCTTGTACTTGATGCGCTTATACTTTCCGCAGGCGCACTCGTAGTCGCGCACCGGGCCGAAGATCTTCTGGCAGAAGAGACCACCCGGCTCGGGCTTGAACGTGCGGTAATTGATCGTCTCGGGATTCTTGACCTCGCCCTTCGACCATTTGCGGATGACGTCGGGCGATGCGACCGTGATGGACACGCAGTCGAATGCGGCTTCCTCGAGGCCAAGGGCCTCGCGAGCCTGATCGCGATTCGGAGCGGTGGCGGCGGTCTCGTTGGGTTGAATCATTTTTGGTTTCTCCCTGAGTTAATTTCTAAAGGTAAACGGAACGCCTCAGGTGCCGTAGCTCAGCGCGTCGCGCTTCTGGAGTTTGATGTCCAGGCCGAGCGACTGAATTTCCTTGATGAGGACGTTGAACGATTCCGGCGTGCCGGCCTGCAGCGTGTTGTCGCCCTTGACGAGCGACTCGTAGATCTTCGTGCGGCCCTGCACGTCGTCGGATTTGACGGTGAGGATTTCCTGGAGCGTGTGCGCCGCGCCGTAGGCTTCGAGCGCCCACACTTCCATTTCGCCGAAGCGCTGGCCGCCGTACTGGGCTTTGCCGCCCAGCGGTTGCTGCGTGACGAGGGAGTACGGACCGACCGCGCGCGCGTGAATCTTGTGCGACACGAGGTGGTTCAGCTTCATCATGTAGATGTAGCCGACGACGACTTCCTGATCGATCTTCTCGCCGGTACGGCCGTCGTAGAGCCCGCTCTTGCCGGAGTGCGGCAGCTTGGCTTCCTTGAGGTATTCACGGACTTTCTTTTCCGGAATGCCGTCGAAGACGGGCGTCGCCACCTTGAGACCGAGCTTTTTGCAGGCCCAGCCGAGGTGGGTTTCGAGCACCTGACCGACGTTCATGCGTGAAGGCACGCCGAGCGGGTTCAGGCAGATTTCGACCGGAGTGCCGTCCGGGAGGAACGGCATGTCTTCCTCGGGCACGATCTTCGCGACCACGCCCTTGTTACCGTGACGGCCGGCCATCTTGTCGCCGACTTCGAGCTTCTGCTTCGTCGCGATGTACACCTTCACCTGCTTGATCGCACCGTCGGCCGCGCCTTCGCCGGACTCGGCCGTGCTGAGCTTGCGCTCACGATCGGACTCGAGCTCGTCGAACTTGGTCTGGTACGAGCCGATGATCTCCATGATCTTGATCCGCACGGGAGACGGATCGATCTGGACGTGCTTCGAAACCGCCGCGAGCTTGCGCAGCAGCGTCTTCGTGATCTTGCGGTTCGCCGGGATGATGATTTCGCCGGTCTCGCCGTTGATGACGTCGAGCGGAATCTTTT
>JAICWL010000105.1 GCA_025934835.1 Fimbriimonadaceae bacterium | reverse complement strand
TCTTCTTGGCCTTGGCGTCGGTCGGCGCAGGCTCTTCCTGATTGACCGTCAGGGGCGCCGCGTCTCGGTTCTGGAACAGCGACTTGACGATGTTCTCCTGGGTTTCCAGCAGCTTCGTTGGGTCGAATTGCTTCAGGTCGGTATCCGTGGCGGTCGCGAAGTCCTCCATGAACTGTCGGATGAACTTACCGGTCTTGTACTGGTTCGTTCGGGCGATCGTGGCCGAGCCGGCGACGCCTCCGGTGTGGAAGGTGCGCATCGTGAGCTGGGTTCCCGGCTCTCCGATTGACTGCGCCGCTATGATGCCGACGGCAACGCCGACCTCGACGATTCTGCCGGTCGAGAGGTCCGTGCCGTAGCACTTAGCGCAGATGCCCTGCTCCAGTTCGCACGTGAGCGGGCTTCGGATCACGACGCTGAGGTTGCCGTGCTCGTCCGAATCGAACCCGTAGCCCCGGTACTTGTCGATGACGGCCGCCTTGTCCTCTTCGGTTTCGGTGGCGGTGTATTCGCTTACGAACCGGTGTTCGATCTGGCTTATCCGCCGTGCGTTCTCTATCGAAATCGGCTCCTGATAGGCTGTCAGCTCTTCGCCCGTGTCGGGATCCGTGATCACAGCCAGAGCCACTCGACCGAAGATGCGGTCGGTGATCTGCTCGATCGCCTCGCCCTGGTCGGTGATTCGGTGCGCGAGGATGCCATCGTTGGTTTTACAGTCGTACGCCTTGACGATCACGTCTTGCGCTACGTCGCAAAGCCGCCTGGTGAGGTATCCCGCGTCCGCCGTTCGGAGGGCGGTATCGGCAAGGCCCTTGCGGGCGCCGTGCGTGGTCACGAAGTACTCCAGCATGTTCAGGCCCTTGTGGAACGAGCTCTTGACGGGGAGCTCGTAAATGACCTCGTTGAACTGGTTGAACATCAGGCCGCGCATGCCGGCGAGCTGTGCAAGCTGCTTGACGGAGCCGCGAGCGCCGGAAACGGTGACGATCGACAGCGGGTTGAGCTGCTTCAGACCGGCGACGATTTCTTTTCCGATTTCGTCGTACGTATCGGTCCATAGCTTGACGAGACTTTGCGTCATCTCGTTATAAGTGAGCATGCCGCGCCGGAACCGATTCGTGATGTTGGTCGATCGCTCGTCCGCGGTGTGGATGATCTCCTCGCGGCGCTGTGGCGGATCCATGTCCGTAATGGCGACCGACAGGCCGTAGCGCGTGGCCCAGCGGAAGCCCATGTCCTTCATGTCGTCGAGCAGCTTGATCGTCGCCCCGACCCCGGCCCGGTTGTGGCAGTCCAGGATCATTTGTGCGAGCGCCTTCTTGTTCAGCTCGACCTGTAGGTAGTCGCTCGAATACTTGAGAGGATAGGGAAGGATCGTATTGAGCACGAGCTGGCCCGGCGTGCAGGTGATGATCTGCGTTTCGGTCTCCATCTCGTACGGCTCGAGCTCTTCGTACTCCTCGTCGTTCTCGTCCTTGGAGAGCACCTTGTGGTACTCCTGCCCGGTGAGAGTGTCGCGGAAATCGACCTCACGGTCCGGCCGGAACACGGGGCGGGTGATGCGAACCTTCACGGGGTCGTTCACCAGGATCGCCTGCTCCTTGACCGGCGTGTCCAAGGCGTAGATGACCTCCTCCGGGCTGCCATAAACCTTGGGCGCGGGATTCTTGGCCGGGTCCTCGCGGTGCAGCCGCTCCTGCTCGATCAACTTCTCGCGGCTTTCGACGTTCACGAAAGTCAGCGCGTAGTTGCCCAGGATGATGTCTTGCACCGGAGCACAGGTCGGCCTGCCGTCCGCGGGCGAGAACAGGTTCTGCGTCGAAAGCATCAGCACTCGGGCTTCGGCCTGCGCCTGCGTGCTCAGCGGAATGTGAACGGCCATTTGGTCGCCGTCGAAGTCCGCGTTGTACGCGTTGCAGACGAGCGGGTGAACCTGGATCGCCTTGCCATCGACGAGGATCGGCTCGAAGGCCTGGATGCCCAGGCGGTGCAGCGTTGGCGCGCGGTTCAGCAGGATTGGGTGCTCTTTGATGACCTCTTCCAGACCATCCCATACGGCCGGATGCATCCGGTCGATCATGCGCTTGGCCGTCTTGATGTTCTGCGTGATCTTACGATCGACGAGCGTCTTCATCACGAACGGCTTGAACAGCTCGAGCGCCATTTCCTTCGGAAGTCCGGCTTGGTGGAGCTTCAGGTGCGGCCCGACGACGATTACCGAACGACCGGAATAGTCGACGCGCTTGCCGAGTAGATTCTTTCGGAACCGGCCCTCCTTTCCTTTGAGCATGTCGCTCAGGGACTTGAGCGGCCTGGAGTTCGATCCCACCACCGGTCGCGGGCGTCGGCCATTGTCGATGAGCGCGTCCACGGCTTCCTGCAGAAGTCGCTTCTCGTGGTTGATGATCGACTCCGGAGCGTGAATCTCGATAATCTTCTTTAGGCGGTTGTTCCGGTTGATGATGCGCCGGTAAAGATCGTTCAGATCGGACGTCGCGAATCGGCCGCCGTCGAGCTGGACCATGGGTCGAAGCTCGGGCGAGATGACCGGCACCAGATCGAGGATCATCCACTCGGGGCGGCTGCGGCTTTGCACCAGGGCTTCCACGACCTCGAGCCGCTTGATGGCGCGGGCGCGCCGCTGGCTCTGGGTCATGATGATCTCTTGCCGAAGCTCGCGCGCGAGCTTCTCCAAATCGACGCGCGTGAGCAGCTCCTTGATGGCCTCGGCGCCGATGTTCGCGCGGACGAGGCTGCGGAGGTCGGTGTTGAGGTTCGCGCCGACGCTGTCGAGGAGCTTGGATACCGCGCGGTACTTGTCCTCGTCGATGAGCTGGTTGCGCTCGAGCTTGCCAAGGATATCGACCGCCAGGTCGAGGTCCTTCAGCCGGTCGTCCGCGTCGCGGTATTCGGCCTTGATGCGGTCGTTTACGGCCTTCGCGCGGTCGCGGACGAAGATTTCGTCGTACTCTTCGCGATTGTTGGCGAGGTCCTCGGCGAAGCGGTTGAAGGAATCCTCCTCCAGCTCACGCATCTGCATCATCAAGTTCGCCTTCTCGACTTCGACCGAGAGGCGGATCTGGGGCAGAATCTCTTGGATCTGCTCCGTATCGATGTCGATGATGATGAAGCTCGCGAAGTAAATGACCTTCTCGAGCAGTCTCGGAGAAATGTCCAGAATCAGCGAAAGCGGGGAAGGTACGCCCTTGAGGTACCAGATGTGGCACACGGGCGCTGCAAGCTCCACGTGCCCCATGCGCTCGCGGCGAACCTTGGAGCGGGTTACTTCGACCCCGCATCGCTCGCACACGATTCCCTTGTATTTGATCTTCTTGTAGCGGCCGCAAGCGCACTCCCAGTCTTTGACGGGGCCGAAGATGCGCTCGCAGAATAGACCGTCTCTCTCCGGCTTGAACGTGCGGTAGTTGATGGTTTCAGGTTTCTTGACTTCGCCGTGGGACCAGGACTCAATGTCCTCGGAGCTGGCGATACCGATGCGAATTTTATCGAATAGGCTTACGTCTGCCATGATAGGTCTTGTTCGCGCCTGGTCCTGTACGGCAGTCACGGAGACGGCAGTGTCACCGAGAATGAATGGGGAGACGCAGGACGCGAAACATTAACTTACCTGATTTGGGTTATGCGGAGTCAACGCGGAAGAGCGAGTTGCCGCCGTTGTTTTATCCTTCGAACTGGGCCAACCGAACGTCGACGCGCCTCGAGCCGAGCGGCTCGCCTCGAAGCACCAAATCCAAGCGGTAGGGCCCAGGAGCGACCTCTCCCCGGATTGCGACCCTGAGTGGCAGAAATGCGTAGCTGGGGCCGTAGTCGGGGCGAGCTCGAAACTCGACATGCAGCTCCTCGCGGTAGATGTCCGCGCCGTCCGCGTCGATCACCCGCAGCTCCAGCGCGTGGATGCCGGCCTCGATCGGGTCGGCCTCGAGCTCCAGCCCCACAAAGAACGGCTCCAAGCGAAGATGCCGCGGGTCGATGAGCACTTCGCGGAACGCGCCCACGATGAGAGGCGCGCCGGTAGCGAGAGCCGAGGCATATTCGCATGGGAGCAGGTAGCTGAGCCTCACTGCTTCATTGTGACTCTATGGGAGGCAAGTTTTAGGCGACGTACCGTCGCGTCATCGGGATGCCCGGGTCCTGACGCCTCAGTGGGCATCGGCCATGCGGCGGGCATCTCGGCGAAGCCTCTTCCAAAGAGCCTTCAGACCGTGCTCTCCGGCCGCGCCGTTTCTCTATCGCCGAACTGGAAATCCTCTCTCGCGAGAACGTCCTAGTGCCCGCGCGGCGATGCGTACGTGGGGCGACCACCGGCTCCAGACTGCGCTCTCAGCCGGCGACTGCGAGAGCGCCTACGAATTGGCGCACTCTGAAACAGGCTGGCAACAAAAGGAGAGACTGACCGAAATCGTTGTGCCCCGGCGATGGCGCCGGGGCACAACGGAGTTAGCTGAAGAACCCTACGGAGCGCGCTAGCCGGGCGTCGTCGCCTCCGCCAAGCTCGTCCAGGTCCTTGAGTGGAAGCTCCTTGTTGTTCGCGTCCTCGACGGCGACCTTTAGGCAGAGCGAGCGGAGCTCGTTCACCAGAATCTTGAACGATTCCGGAATGCCAGGTTCGGCCAAGGTCTCGCCCTTGACGATGCTCTCGTACGCCTTGACGCGTCCGTTGACGTCGTCGGATTTGATCGTGAGCAGCTCCTGGAGCGTGTAGGCGGCGCCGTATGCTTCCAGGGCCCAGACTTCCATCTCGCCGAAGCGCTGGCCGCCGAACTGCGCCTTGCCTCCAAGCGGCTGCTGAGTGACGAGCGAGTACGGGCCGATGGAGCGGGCATGGATCTTTTCGTCCGCGAGGTGCTCCAGCTTCAGCATGTAGATCATGCCGACCGTGATCGGGTTCGGGACAAGGTTGCCTGTGAGACCGTCTCGCAGCCAGGACTTGGCGCTCCTTGGCTCGAGGCCGGCTCGAGCAAACACGTTTTGGCGGATTTTCTCAACGATCTCGGCGTACAGCGACGGGTCTGCCCGCAAAGGCTTCTCGTCGGTTTCGGCCTCGATATCTTCAGGCTCCCAATTCTCGAGGTCGACTTCCATAAGCTCGCCCACGGTCTTGACGGGCGGCGCAGCTACGATCCGGGTCACTCGCTCCAAGCCATTTTCGCCGAGCTCACGAAGCCGCGCGCCGATCTTCTCGAGAGCGCTCTCGAGCGAGTCGTCCTTCTCGAACTTGACGTTCAGCAGGAGCTCCGCATTGGTGTAAGCCCCGAGCGCCTGCAGCCTCATGTGCTCGGCGAGGCGATCCATCTCGTCCAGAACTTCCGTCTCGGTGGCGCCCTCGAAGGCCGGACACTTGTAGTTGATGCCCAGGTGCTTGCCGACGTAGCCCAGGTGCGTCTCGAGTATCTGGCCGATATTCATTCGGCTCGGAACGCCGAGCGGGTTCAGCACGATGTCTACCGGGGTTCCGTCTGCGAGGAACGGCATGTCTTCGACCGGCAGCACTTTGGAGATGACTCCCTTGTTGCCATGTCGCCCGGCCATCTTGTCGCCAACCATCAGCTTGCGCTTCTGAGCGACGTACACCTGAACGGTCATGTTCGTGCCGGCAGGCAGTTCGTCTCCGGGAATCTGAAGCAGCGGCTCGTCGGTGCGGTCGCACAGGAGGCGCTCGCGCTTCTTGGATTCCTTATATATGTAATTGATGCTCGGGCTGAGATATTTGTACCGGCTGAATACCTTCACGTCGACGACGGTGCCCTTCTCGCCGTGCGGCAGGCGAAGCGACACGTCGCGGGTTTCCTCGGCCTTCTTGCCGAAGATGGCGATGATGAGCCGCTCTTCGGCGGTCATCTCGACCTGGCCCTTGGGTGCGACCTTGCCGACGAGGATATCCTCGGGCCGAACTTCGGCGCCGATACGGATGATTCCGTTCTCGTCGAGGTCCTTCAGGGCTTCTTCACCGACGTTCGGGATGTCGCGCGTGATCTCTTCCGGGCCGAGCTTGGTGTCCACAGCCTCGGTTTCGTGGCGCTCGATATGGATCGACGTATAGACGTCATCCTTTACCATGCGCTCGGAAATCAGGATGGCGTCTTCGTAGTTGTATCCGTTCCAGGGCATAAACGCCACGAGCACGTTCTTGCCGAGCGCCAGCTCGCCGTTGTCGCAGCATGCGCCGTCGGCGAGCGGATCGCCTTTGAGCACGCGCTGGCCGAGAACGACCACGGGCCGGTGCGTAAAGCAGGTCGACTTGTTGCTCTGAACCATGTGCATCAGCTCATAGTTCGTCAGCGCTCCGTCATCCTCTCGCACGCGGATCTGGTTTGCGGTCACGTACTCGACCACGCCGGGCCGAAGCGCGATGACTGCCGCTCCCGAGTCGACTGCCGCTACACGCTCGTAGCCGGTTCCCACGAGAGGCCGCTCGGACCGGAGGCAGGGAACGGCTTGGCGCTGCATGTTCGCGCCCATGAGCGCGCGGTTCGCGTCGTCGTTCTCCAGGAACGGGATGAGAGCCGTCGCCACGGAGATGATCTGCACTGGCGACACGTCCATGTAGTGAATCTGGCTCATGGACACGATCGGGTAGCTCGCGCCGCCAAGGTCTCCGCCGGCGCAACGCACCTGGAGCTTGTCGGCGAGGATCTTGCCGTTCTCGTCTGTCGGCACGTCCGCCGGAGCGACCAACTGGCCGGTTTCCTCCTGCGCCGTGAGGTACACGATCTCATCGGTGACGGTCGCGTCCACGACGCGTCGGTACGGCGTCATGATGAAGCCGAATTCGTCGACGCGGGCGTGCGCGGTGAGCTGTGAGATCAGACCGATGTTCGGGCCTTCCGGAGTTTCGATCGGGCAGATGCGGCCATAGTGCGAGCGGTGTACGTCGCGAACTTCGAGCTTTGCGCTCGTTCGCTGTAGGCCGCCCGGGCCGAGGGACGAGAGACGCCGCTTGTTCGTGATCTCGCTCAGCGGGTTCGTCTGATCCATAAAGGTCGAAAGCTGGTTGCTGCTGAAGAAGCTCTTGATCGATGCGCTAACCGGTTTCACCGAAAGGATGATTCCGGGAAGGAGGTTCTCCTGGTCGGTCGAGGTCATGCGCTCGCGGGCGACTTTCTCCATGCGCACGAATCCGAGCCGGAGCTGGCTTTGGAGAAGCTCTCCGACGCTTCGCACCCGCTTGTTCTTCAGGTCGTCGATGTCGTCTCGTTCCGCTTCGCGGTTCACGTACGGCACCATCGCTTTCAGAATTCCAGCGAGGTCTTCGGCGGTGAGGCTTCGCGTATCGAGCGGTATGTTCGCTCCGAGTTTCTGGTTCAGGAACCGTCGCCCGACGCGCCCGAGATCGTATCGTTTGATGTCGAAGAATAGGCCGTACACGAGCTGCTTGGCGGCCTCTTCGTTCGCCGCCTCACCCGGTCTCAGCCGCTTGTAGATATCTAGCAGCGCTTCGCGTGAATTCGTTGTGGGGTCTGCTGCCAGTGTCGCGTCGACCATGGGCAGCACGCTGTGCACGCGAAGAGTGGGCAGTCCCATCGCCTCGATGCGCTTTGCGGTCTCGCGGTCGATTCGGTCACCTTTGACGATGATCAGTTCGTCGCCGTCCCGGATCTCTTCTAGGGCGCGTTTGCCGATCAGGTCGTCGACCGTCGGAGTCTCCAGCGTGGCTTCGCTGGTGAACGCCTTTAGAATCTCGTCGTTCGTTCCAAGCGGGGTTTCGACGAGCGTGGATTTAGCCTTGATCTCGTCCGAGTAGCCGTTCAGATGCTCCTGCGTCAGCACGGTACCGGCCTCGATCAGAACCTCGCCCGTGTCTTCGTCGACAACCGGCTCGATAACTCGTTTTCCGATCGACGAGCCGATAACGGCCACGTTTCGACCGCGGCCCTTTTCAAAGTAGTAAAGCGCCTTGATGAGCTGCGTGAGCGGCAGCTTTTTGGTCTGGCTGATTTGGGTTCGGACGACCAGATTGGCGTCGGACTCGACCTCGAGCCACGGTCCTTCGTTCGGGATGACGCGGGCGGACACGATGACCTGCATCGAGCTGTCCACACCCTCTTCGAAGTAGAGGCCGGGCGAGCGGGAGAGCTGCGACACGATGACGCGCTCGCGGCCATTGATGATGAATGTGCCCTTGTCGGTCATCAGCGGCAGGTCGCCGAGATAAACCTCCGACTCGATGACCTCCCGATCACGTCCGCCGAAGCGCACGATCGCTTTGATCGGGGCTTCGAAGGTCATGTCGCGGTCGCGGCACTCCTGGATCGAATACTTGGGTTCGCCGAGCGTGAAGCTCTCTAGCTCGATGTAGTTTGTTTGGGTGAAGTCCCAGATGGGGCTGAAAGTTTTGAAGAGTTCTGGGAGTCCCTCTTCCAGAAACCATTTATATGAGTTAAGCTGTAATTCAATGAGATTGGGGACCTCGAGGAAGCGGCCGATTCGCTTCGAGGTCGGCTGAATAATTCTCATTCTGCCTCCGGACGTTTTGCGCGAACTTCCATCGTACCCTTTTGGCCGATGGGAGTCAAGCAGTGTTGGCACAATTCAGCGGAGTGCAGTTCGCGTCCATCCTCGTTGCGCCCAAGGCGCGTAGCGCAAATGAAGCATCGGGGCGTTCTCGGCTCAGTCACCCTCGACGGCTTGGGCGGTTCGTGCCGGATGCAGTAGTCCGCGCGAGCTAGGAAACAAGATAAGGGTGGGGGCCGGAAACTGTGATACACTCGACGCATGGATGAGAAATCCATCCGAGCCGCCGTGATCGGAGCCTTGCTCGTGGCTTGCGCGACGGCTTGGGCGGGCCACTGGACGAGCGCGCTTACAGGCTCGGGCTCAACGGTTGGCGTTCGTGACGGTGTGCGCACGGAAACCTCCTAGAATGTGGGGAGGTCGCTGATTGACAGTCTTTCGGCGTC